>DASXMM010000337.1:0-18365 GCA_036495665.1 Candidatus Acidiferrum sp.
CTCCTCGCCCAGCGCGGCATCTACTACCGCCTCTATCAACTCCAGTACAAAGAGCAGGAACTCGGCATCCCCGAAGATTCTCGAGACGCCGCGAGCCAACTCGCGAATGAGACACGCGGTCCGTTGCCCGCTCCGCAACCCGCGTCCGATTAGCGCCGCTCCACACCCAGCCGCGCATGCCACCGATTCCGCTCCTAATCTCCGCAGGCGAAGCATCCGGGGACATGTACGCCGCGCGCCTCGCCACTGCGCTGCAAAAACGCGTGGACGTTGCCCTCTTCGGCATGGGCGGCCCGCAAATGCGCGCCGCCGGCGTCGACGTCATCACCGATTACTCCGAAGTCTCCGTAGTCGGCATCACGGAAATTCTCGGTCACCTGCCGTCGCTGATCAGCGCGATGCGCCGGCTCGTTTCCGAAGCCGAGCGCCGCAAACCGCCCTTCGCAATCCTCACCGACTTCCCCGGCTTCCATCTCCGCCTCGCGCGCAAGCTCCGCCCGCACGGCGTCCGCAACATCTATTACATCTGCCCGCAATTCTGGGCCTGGCGCCCGTGGCGAGTCCGCATCGTCCGCCGCCGTTTCGCGCAAGCTCTCTGCATCTTCCCGTTCGAAGAAGCCTTCTTCAGCGGCGCAGGCGTCGCCACAAAATTCATTGGCCATCCGCTGGTCGGCGCCGTGCAAGCCACGCAAACCCGCGAAGAATTCTGCCGCCAGCACTATCTCGATCCCGGCCAGCCGATCGTCACCATCCTGCCCGGCAGCCGGCACGCCGAACTAGCCCAACACATGCCCGTCATCCGCGAAGCCTGCAAACTCATCCACGCGCAGCGCCCCGCGCAATTTGTCGCAGCAGCAGCCGCTCACAGCAACCTCACCGATCTCCAAGCAGGCTGGGATCCCGCCCTAAAAATCCGCATAGTCGAAAATCAAACCTACAACGCCCTAGCCTCCGCCGATGCCGCCATCGTCTCCAGCGGCACGGCCACCGTCGAAGCCGCCCTTCTCGACGTCCCAATGGTCGTCATCTACCGCGTGACGACGCTCACAGCCCTGCTCGCCAGGCCCCTCGTCCGCACGTCTTACTTCAGTATGGTCAACCTCATCGCCGAGCGTCACGTCGTCCCCGAGCTCATTCAAAAGGACTTCACGCCCGCGAAAGTCGCCCAGGGAGTCCTAACGCTCTTAAACGACCCAAGCGCCCGCGAAAATCTCCGCTCCGGCCTCGCCGAGGTCCGCAAACGCCTCGGCCCTCCCGGCGCCGTCGACCGCGCCGCCGACGCCATCGCCCATCTTCTCTCCTCCACCACTGGCAACACTTAGCCCCGTGTTGCTATCCTATATAAGCAGACTGGTGTCGGTCGCACCTTACTCTGCACCCCAGTGGAAGGTGCCCCCTGAAAGGTAGTTTGATGCCCCTTCGCCAAAAGTTCTCAATCGAGTTCGCAGTACTCCTGACGCTGGCGCTTGCCTCCGCCCTTTCCCCCAAGCCCATCGCCGCACAAGCCCCCAGGCCCGTCGGCTTTCTCGCCGAACACTACGACATCTCCGCCACGCTCGACTCCACGCACCAATCCATCAGCGCCATCGCTAAAGTCGATTTTCGCGCCAACGACGTCTCCGGCAACATCCGCGTTGAGTTGCACCCCAATCTTGTTGTCAGCGACGTAAAAACCGCCGACGGCAGATCCATCGGCTTCGGCCGCGACTCCACCAACCCGCTCTACGTCCTCGTAACGCTGCCTACGCCCGTTGCCGCCGGTGGCCACGTCACCCTCACCTTCACGTACCAGGGCCTGCTGGCCAATGAAGAAAACAGTCCCGTCCCCGGCGTGCGCGCCGCCGTCATCGGCCATGAAGATGCCTATCTGCTCCTTCCCGCAAGATGGTTCCCGCTCACCGACTATCCGTCCAATCGTTACACCGCGACATTCCACTTAAACGTCCCCGATTCCTTCGCCGTCGCAGGTTCCGGCAAGAGCGCCGCTCCAACACCGCTCGCCGGTGGCCGCCTCCTCTACACTTTTGAATGCAAGACTCCCGCCCCTCACGGCACCTTTGTCGCCGGAAATCTCCAGCTCAATCCCAAGCAAGCCGAAGGCATCGACGTTGCCGTTTACGCTCCCCGCTCCGATTCCGCCAACGCGCAGGGCTTTGCCGATGACGTCGCCCGCGCCGTCACCGTTTTCTCCGACATGTTTGGCGGCATGCAAGATCCCGCGTTCACGGTCATTCAGCTGCCGGATGGCACAGTCCGCGATTTCGCCGCGCCCGGCGTTCTTCTGCTCAGCCGCCACATTTGGGAGCCGAAAACCGCCGAGCGCACCATCGCACGCTTGGTCGCTGCCCAGTGGTTTGGTGACTCCATTCTCCCCGCTAGTCCCGGCGATGTCTGGGTTACCGACGGCCTCGCCCGCTATTGCGAAGAACTCTACGCCGAACAAAGCGCTGGCAAAGAAGCCGGCCTCCGCGCCGTCGACGAATTTGCCGTCGGCGCCCTCATGTATGACGAAGCCGCCCCGATCGCTCAAGCCGTCAGGCTCGCTCCCTATTCGGGTGACTACCGCTCCGTCGTCGTCAACAAAGGCGCCATGGTTTTCCACATGCTTCGCGGCCTCATGGGCGATGTCGCTTTCAAAACGCTTCTCCACGATTTCGCGACTACGTACGCCGGAAAAACCGCCCGCATCGACGACTTCATCAATCTGGCCGACCGCGACGTGCAAGCCGCCGCCAAACCCGGCATGGTTGCGCCGAATCTCCGCGGCTTTTTCGTCCAATGGCTGAATTCCACCGGCGTCCCCGATTTCACCACCGAGTTCGTCGTTTACCGCACACCCAAAGGCTTCCGCATCGTCGGCAAGATCAAGCAGCCCATCGACACCTTCAGCATGCCCGTCGAGCTGCGCATCGACACGGAAGGCAATCCCGAAACAAAATGGGTCGACGTTCTCGGCATGGAATCGCCCTTCACCGTCGAAACGTTCGGCCGTCCAAAACCCGGCGGCATCAAGGTCGACCCCAACAATCTCGTGCTCAAGGGCAGCGTCACGCTGCGCGCTCGCGCCGCCATCGCCCGCGGCGAAGAACTCGCCGAGCAGGGCAACTACTACGCCGCCATCCAGCAATATCAGCGCGCCCTCTCGATCCAACCCGGCCGCCCGCTGGCCAATTTCCGCATGGGCGAAGCCTTCTTCTACCAAAAGAATTATCAAGCCGCCGCCAATTCCTTCCGCGAATCGCTGCAAGCCGTTCCCGAGCCGTCCGAAAAATGGACCGAATGCTGGAGTAACGTCTATCTTGGCAAAGTTTTCGATCTGCTTGGCCAGCGCGAACGCGCCGTGAACCAATACAGCAAAGCCAAGCAAACCAACGACGACACTGGCGGCTGCCAAGCCGAGTCCCAGAAATGGCTGACGAAGGCCTACTCCGAAGGCGGCGTTCCCGGAGCAGTAACGGCCACCGGCACCACGCCGGCTACGACGACTCCGGCCGCTCCGCCAGCCAGCGACCGCCCAGTCCTAAAAAAGCCCAGCCAGTAAGAAGGCGTGTAAAATTTACGCCGAGTTTTTGCTTGACAAGAAATGTGTTTGCGAGTATAGTAGCTCTTAGGTAATTTAGCGTCTTGCCTTTGGAACGTCAGCCCCTCTGCTGGCGTTTTTTGCTTTTTGGCCTACTTTTGCCCTTTGAATTGCCACTTAAGTCCTTTGCTTGCCACTCTTACGACAAATGCAGCAATTTGCCTCATTTTGGTGCAACGTAAGTCCTTTGTTTGCCACTCTTACGGTCGGCGTCCCTCGTAAGTCCTTTCCCTGCCACTCTTACGAAAAACACCGGGGGGTGGGGTAGGGGCAGCGAGACGCAGATTTGCCAACTCTTGATCGTCGCGAAATCTCACCGGTTGGCCGCGGACGATTCAGATGACAACTTCTTCAGAGCCCGGGTAAAGATGTCGCAGGCGCGGTCGTCAAACAGCACGAAATAGATTTTCTCGAGCGATGTTTCGGTTTTCAGATGGCGGGCTACTTCGTTCAGCATGATCGAGGCACATTCGTCCATGGGGAATCCGGCGATCCCTGTGCCCACAGCGGGAAAGGCAATCGTCTTCAGCCCGCGCTCCGAGGCAATGCGCAACGAGTGCGCGACGGAGTTGCCTAAGGCCGCCGCCGTCGTTTTACCGCCGAGTTGCATGCTCGCCGCGTGAATCACGTAGCGGGCTTTCAGTTTGCCTCCGCCCGTGATGGCCGCGTAGCCGACCGGGATGCTTCCGATCTCGTCGCATTCGCGCTGGATTTCTTCGCCGCCTTTGCGCCGGATCGCTCCCGCGACACCGCCGCCAAGTTGCAGGTCGTTGTTCGCGGCATTGACGATCGCGTCGGTGTCGATGTCCGTAAGGTCACCTTGCTGAATCACGATTTTCTCTGCGAGTGCTTTATTCATATCTCGTTCTTGGATGGTTCGACCGGTGCGTATGTCACCTGCAATGATTACGCGAAACAATATTCACGGCGTTCCGCCTGCAGGAGCGGACGGATCTGCCGCGCCGCATTCGGGGCAGCCCGTTGCAAACTCCCGCTGATCGGTGGTGACCGACACCTCTCTACCAATTCGGCGGCCCACTTCGCGGCAAGCCGCAATCGTGTCCCCGGAGGTCTCGAGCCCTCTCACCAATTCGAGACGTTTCACTCGTGGCTGATCCGTGAAAAAATGCATGCCAATGCATCGCTCCGGGCAGAAAGTTATCGCGGCTAGATCGGTGATGGAAAGCGAAGTCGTTGTGCTGGCGAAGATCGCTCCAGGCTTGGCGAATTTGTCGAAAATCGTGAAAAGCTCGATCTTCATTTCGATTTCATCGGCGACCGCCTCGATGATCAAATCAGCTTCTCGCGAAGCGTCCTCGGGCGTGTTTGCCGTACTCAAATTCGCAAGCGCTGCATTATGCGCCGCTGCGCCGATTTCGCCGCGCGAAACGGCGTCGCGAAGTGCCTCCGCAATCCATGCAATTCCCTGCTCCAAGGTGGAGGGCGAAATATCTTCAAGAATGGTGCGATATCCAGCGAGAGCGAATTCGTATGCAAGCTTCCGCCCCAGTTCGCTGGCGCCAACAATCGCGATGCCCATGGATTTTCCTCGTTAATATCGCGGAACGCTTGGATCGACTTCCGCCGACCAGCGCTCGATGCCGCCAGCCATGGACTTCACGCTTTCGACGCCCTGCTGCCTCAGCCACACCGCGGCGTCGAGACTGCGCATACCCTGGTGGCAATAGCAAATCACTTCTTCAGCGTCGAGCAGCGCATTCACGCTGGCCGGCAGCGTGCCGAGCGGAATCAACTTTGCGCCGGGAATTTTGCAGAGGTCGTATTCCCAGGGCTCGCGCACATCGACCAGCAACAGCTTATCGCCGCGCGCGATGCGCTCGTTCACTTCTTTTGCCGAGATTTGGAGATCGTCCATGTTATTCCACTTTATGCGGGATTTTTGGCCGCGAAGCTTTCCGGACAGGTGCGAGCTTCTCGAAGAATGCGCGGATGCCTTCTTTTGCATCCGCGGTCTTCATGAGCTTCGATAAGTATATGCAGAAATACTACTTGCCCTGGAATTTCGGATGGCGTTTCTCGAAAAAGGCGCGGATGCCTTCGCTGCAATCTTCCGAATGAAAGCACTTCATTTGCAGTTCCACTTCGTGATCGAGCGCCTTCACCAGGGCATCTTTGTGGGAACCAAATAGAATCTTCTTAACGGCGCGAATCGCGATCGGAGGACCTTGCGCGATTTTCTGGGCCAGGGCCTTCACTTCCGTTTCCAATTGCGCCGCTGGCACAACGCGGTTGACGATCCCGAGCCGCAGCGCGGTTTGCGCATCGATCATGTCGCCGGTGTAAAACATTTCGGCAGCCACCGATGGCCCGACAAGCTGCGGAAGAAGGAATGTGCCACCGTAGTCCGGGAAGAGCCCGACGCGCGAGAAGTTTTGCCCAAACGTGGCTGTATCGGCTGCGATACGAATGTCGGCCGCAAGCGCGATATTCATTCCCGCGCCCGCCGCGGCGCCATTCACAGCGCAGATCACTGGCTGCGGCATCAGCCGCATCTTTATTACGGCTTGCATGCCCATCCGCAGGATGGGACCGAGTTCGGTGGTGTCCCCGCGCTCGCGGCCTTTGCCGATGGCGCCGAGGTCACCGCCCGAGCAGAACGCCCGACCCGCGCCGCTGAGCACCACAACATGAATCGAATCGTCTTCCGCAATGCGCTCGAGCGCCTCGTTCAGCGCGGTCGATAGAACATTATTGAGGGCGTTAAGCTTGTCGGGCCGGTTCAGGACCAGAAGCGCGATGCCGTCGTGCCGGCTTTCCTGAATCACCGGACCCGACGGAGCAGTTTGCGGCGCATTGCTCATAAAAATTCTCCGTACGGCTGCTTCTCTATACTACACCGCTTTCGTGACTCGTTCCTTTTCCGTCTTCGCAACCAACTGCGCGAGTTTGCGAAAATGCTGCACCTTCTCGCTCTTGCTTGAAGTGTTCTGTGTGTTCGTCGAGGGCAGCACGTAGACTCGCGCCCCGTAGAGTAATTCCTTCTGCAGACCAAATTTACACTTGCGCTGGGAAAATTGCTCGTAGACTATTTTCCCGTTGAAAGCCACCACGTGCGGCGAAAACTCCTCCAGTTTCTGCGACAAGACGATCCTGCCTTCGGCGAAATCGCCCCGCGTAAGCTCTTCCTCTGTCTTAGTGGGGCGCTTGACGAGGTCGGTGAGGCCAATCCCAAATTCGATCACGCGCTTGTCGTCGTGATAGTCAAACTGTTCTGGCACGACACCGCTTTCATAAAGGATGGGCCAGAACTGGTTCGTGCGTCCCGCGTAATAGTGGCCGACGCGCACAGCCGATTCGGTGGGATTGCAGCCCACGATGACCAGCTTCATGCCTTTTCGCAAATGGTCTGGGAGTGTTCGCATCTTCCTAGTGTTGCTTACTTTCTCTTCGCAGCGTCAAGGATTCGCCCGCGGCGGTCCCAACGGTCAAGGTGTCTCGCCGGTGATCGATGCATGTTAGCGGAGGGCGGAAATAACAGCGCGCAGGCGCAAATGAGTGCGGAGCGCAACCCAATGAAACTGGATAAGATAGGGGAGTTCCAAGGTGTTGAAGAACGGAATATCGCGGGAGAAGAACAGGGTCTTGGTAGCCCATCGCGCTTTTGACGAATGCTCTACCAAAACTCTAGACAGGCTGGCACAAGGTGTCAAGCGCTCCGCTTCGCCAGGTTTCTCAGAAAGACGAAAGGAGCGGAAAAATTCTGAATCCAGACCCGAACCTGGCTCATCAAAACAGGGGAGTAGCGAGTGTGCTCCCGTGCTTTGTGCTAACGTAAATAGGTCGACATCCGGAGCAGGGCCGATCCTGAGGCCACCGACTTTCTTGAGCACACCAAACCCACACCGGTTACGCTCGGCAGTTGCGCGCGAAGATGAGCATTTGCTCGTCGCGGCGGCGAAGTCTGGCGACGCAGCGGCCTTTGAGGAGCTGGTCAGCCGCTACGAGCGCAAAATCTTCCGTCTCACCATGAACATCACGCGCAACCGCGAGGATGCCGAAGATGCCATGCAGGACGCCTTCCTGAAATCCTATTCTCATTTGAAAACCTTCCAGGGCGATTCGCGGTTTTATACGTGGCTGGTTCGCATTGCGGCGAATGAAGCGCTGATGCGCCTGCGCAAGCGGCGGCCGAATCAATTTTCGCTGGATGAACCCATCGAAGGCGATGAAGACCTGATGCCGCGCGAGCTGCAGGACTGGGGCCCGGGCCCGGAGCAGCGCTTTGCGCAAACCGAGATGCGCGAGATTCTGTCCAGCGTGATTGACGAGCTGGAGCCGGACTACCGAACTGTTTTTGTGTTGCGCGATATCGAAGAACTTTCCACGGAAGACACTGCCTCCACACTCGGCATTTCCGTTCCTGCGGTGAAATCGCGGCTGTTGCGCGCGCGCCTGAAGCTCCGACAGAAATTGGATCGCTACTTCCATCAAGGTAAGACAAATTGAGACAAGGTAGGACAAATTGAACTGCCAAGACGTCATTCGCGATTTATCGAACTACATCGACGACAATCTCGATGCGGACTTGAAGCAAGAACTTGAGAGCCACGTAAAAGAATGCTCTGACTGCGGGCTGGTCGTCGATCAAACCAAGAAGACCATTGAGATTTTTTGCGATTCGGAGCCGGTCGAACTGCCGAGCGACATGCGCAATCGCCTACACGAAGCGGTACGCCGAAAGCTTAAGGAAGCCACGCAATAATCAAAGCCGCAGAAAATTAAGCTACAGAGATCGTGCTGCGAGAAACGATCAACTCATAGAACCCGCACCGCCGGCCCAGAATGGCAACAACCTTCCCAATCCCTGCTCTTTCGCTAGCGCATAGACTTTCATCGCGACTGCTAAATCCCACGAAGCAATTCCATTCGACTTGAAAAGCGTCACTTCCGTGTCGCTCGTCCTTCCAGGCGATTTCTTTGCTACCACATCCGACAATTTCTTGACGCCAGTCCAGCACAGCTCGTCGCCGCGAAACGCGAGGATGAGATCGCCGGCTTCCTGCCGCGATTGTTCGATGGAATCCACCACGATCACGTCGGCGCTGGCCACGGCCTCATCGTCCAGCTCGCGCTTGTGCGCATGATTCGCACCGATGGCATTGATATGGACGCCCGGCGCCAGGTCCGCGCCGCTGACGACGGGATTGGCGGAGGTCGTTGCGGTGCACAAAATGTCGGCTCCGCGCACGGCCTCGCCGCTCGACGCTCTTGGTTCAACGGGAAAGCCGAGGCGTTCTGTCATTTCCTTCGCAAATCTTTCGCGTTTGGCTGCGTCACGGCCAAAGACTCTCGCCGATTCAAGCTTGCGAACGCCGGCGATTGCTTCGAGCTGCGTGCGGGCTTGCCCCCCGGTGCCGATAATCGCGGCGACGCGGCTGTTCTGCCGCGATAGAACTTTGGTGGCAACGCCGCTCGCGGCGCCGGTACGTAACTGGCCCATATAATCGGCTTCGATCATCGCCACCAGGTCGCCAGTCCGCATTTCGTAGAGCGGCACCATGAAGCGGATTTTCCCCTGAACGTAGGTGTATTGTTTCATCGCGACGAAGCCGGCGGAAAAGTCGGCTGCGGCCATGTAATGAAAAAAGCCCCCGCCCGGCAATTCAAAACGGCGGCGAGGATGAACGACAACTTCTCCATTCGCCTGCTTTCGCGAGATTTCTTCCACGGCTTCGATGGCCATCGCCATGTTGAGAACAGCTCGCACTTCGGACTCGCTGATATGCAGAGCCATTCTTCGTTTTTCCTTTCGTGCGGCTACACAATTCTGTCTATGCGACCGATGCTAACGTGTTCTCGCAATTGGTTACTTTGCGGATGGCTTCCCGACGGCGCGCGCGGTTTTCTTGGCGATACCGCCGTCTTCGCGGATGCGGCGGACGACGGTCTGCATCAGACGATAGACGCGCTCTTCCCGGTTGGCGCCCATTTCCTGGAAGCGAAATTCGGGTTCGCCCTTGGGACCTTTGCCGACGCGGACGGGCAATTGGCCGCACAGATCGTTTTCGATGAAGGCGGTTTCGTAGCGCTCCTTCTTCAAGCTCCAGGTGTAGACGCGAAGCGTGGTGAAATCGCAGGGCTGGCCTTCGGAGCCGCGGGCCGCGGCAACGAGATATTGCACCTTGTCGCCGGATGGGTCGCTGATGCGGTTCAGCTCGAACCAGGCAATCGGGCGAATGTTTGCAGAATTGGCTTCGTCGCGCACGGGATCGGGCAGGTCGAGTTCGATAAAACGCGCAATCACCCAGCCGGCGATAGGCAGCGTTTGGTCGCCGGGAGCTGTTGTTGTCGTTTCCGCGGCGCGCGCCGTGGAATCGCTGGGCGGACGGGTGGCCAATCCACGAATCAGAAACCAATCTTCTTTTTTCGCTTCCTGGCCTTCGTTCGCGGATTCTTTTTCGTCGGAGGCCTGAGACCAGTCCGCGACGGCTCGACCGACGATCTCTACGGGAACGCCGCGCGCGAACTGATAGAGACGGGCCTCGTTGCGTCCAGGCTCGACGCGAAGATTGGTGGCTACTTTGGTGCGGCCGTGAGCCTGTACGGGCATGGGCACGACCTGCTTGAGCAGCTTTGTGCTGCGCTGCCAAAGCGCGGGGTCCATCAAATAGCGGCCTTCGACCCAGCCCAATTCGCCGGCAGCGGTGCGCACTTTGGTGCTGTCGTTTCGGCGGGCAACGACGTCGACGCGGTCCCCATAGTGAAGTGTGTCGAGAGGTTCGCGAACTTGCGCGACGCTGCTCCAAAGGGTGGCGGTGCGTTCGCCGACGTAGGCTTCGCCGAGAGTTTCGTGCTTGGGCCGGAAGAACCAGGCGACGACAGCAACAATAAAGAGAAGCGGCACGGCAATCAGGAGTTTGCGCTTCATGCGGCGAGTCCTGCGTTTACGTGGGTCGATATCCGTGCGGCATTGCGCGGCCCGAGGGCGGGGCGGCGGAGTTCATCGACATCGACAGATAGGCTATCTGTTGGCATTGAATTTAGATGTCCCAGTAGTTCTTCACTAGAGATTGTACCTGATTCTTTGGTGGGGCCGCGCGTGGCCGTGCGCGTTTTGCTTTTCTGTTAAAATGCGCGTGCGTTTGATTACGTTTTTCAATTCCGCTGAAAAGGAATGCGATGAAATCTCTCAATACCTTGCAGCCGCTGGGCCTGCTGTTGCTGCGAGTGGCCTTCGGCATCATTTTTATGTGGCATGGGTATCCAACGCTTGCGCGCCGGAGCACTGCGATGCACACGCTTTTCGCGGCGCATGGAATTCCCGATTACTTTGTTTATGTTTCCGCGGTGCTGGAACTTTTCGGCGGAGGGTTGCTGCTGTTGGGACTGTTTACGCGGGCAGCGGCGCTGCTTCTGGGTATCGAGATGGTGTTGCTGATGTGGAAGGTTTATCCGCCGCATAGTTATATGGCGGTGGATCAGTATGCTTATCCGTTGGTGGTCGCGGCGGGGTGCTTCCTGCTGGTGACTACGGGAGCGGGGCTGGTTTCGGCGGACTATCCGTTGTTCGAGAGCGGCCGCGGCAAGTCACGCGCCACGCGGAATACGAAAGTAAACAAAGAATATTTACGCAATTATTGAGGCGGCTGGGTTTGAGCAGGTCACCGATGCCGCGTTAAAGAAAACAAAGGATAACGCAGAGGAACAGAGTTAACAGAGGTTCGCAGAGAAGAGCGTCTCGCTCATTGGGCCGCTATTTTCCGGACAGAGACAGAGACGACATGGAGACACGGAGCCTGAGAAACAGGCTCCGTCTATTTAAGGCGACGCAGCGAAGAACTAAGTGGTGGTGACTGACGTTGTGGCTGATGTGGGCACGACTCCGCCGGGCGCTAGCGGCAGGACCATCCAGAGAATGACGTACGCCAGAAGACCGGTGCCACCACAAATCAGCAATAGAATCCAGATCACGCGGATGATCGTTGGATCCATGTCGAAGTAGTCGGCGAGACCTGCACAGACGCCGCCGATTTTCTTGTCGGTGCTTGAGCGCATGAGTCTTTTCTGGGCGCCAGTCGCGGGCGAGAGGCCGGGCGCGCCGGATTCGGGCTGTTTGGCTCCGCAGTTGTAGCAGAACCTGGAGCCGACGGCGATATCTTTACTGCAGCTTGGGCAAGTCATGGTTTACCCCCAAGGAGCGGTGTTTGTAGCTCCCTACAATAGAATACGCCAAGAAAGGTCAAAAAGTTTCTTTGAATGCAGACCGCGGTTGAGCCCACGACAGGGCAATTTCCAGTCGCCGACTGTTCCATGCCTTGTGGCGATTGCCGCTTTGCCGACAAACCGCGAGTAGTCGGTTCGACGTGGGCTGAGTCCTTTGTGACTTTGAACCTCCATTGTGGGAAAAGCACTTCCGAATCTGTGCAAGGCTTTGGGCAGGCCAGAAGAAATGATCGTTTAAAACAATGCACTTGGGTATTGGTGGTCGGATTGCACCACCTTCCGTCTGCGGTTGTCTCCAGATCGTCACGGCTTCCCATTGTTCGCTTGGGGCACAGCGAACGAACTTGCTGTCTGCAGGCTTGCGAAAGCTAAAGCGATTTGGGGATTCCCTGAATGTCAGTTAGTTCCCGGTGATGAAAATCGAGTAAACACTCGATTGTGCGAAGTAAGTTCCAATTGAAGACTCGCTATCGCTCAGCCGTCCCCGTCTGAGCCCGAAGAACGGGCCCCTCAATTAAGCTGTGCTCTTGAGTCTGACAAGAAAGGAAAAATATATATCTATGGTCTCAGCCCGTCGAAAACGCTTCACCATTTTTGCTGTTCTGCTTGGGTTTTTGCGATGTTTGCCACGGTAGCCTTCGCTAACGTCGTTCAGTCAGCCACTGCCTCGATCACTTGCAGCGGTTATTCTATGTCCATCGTTGTAGTCGATCTAACAGTGGGAACTAGTTATACTGTTGACTACTCCATTATGCAAACTTGCGGCAGTGTGGTGACGACTGTTGCCTCCGGCGCCGTCGGCCCTTTTATCGCCAACTCCACTACCGTCACTGTGCCGGCCTCGGGAAGTTGGAACCAGACGCTGTCGCCCGGATGCGTCTTGTCGGGGGCGGCAAAACTGACCATCCCTACTTCTCCCGCGGCTTCCATTGGCTTTATGGAATCCAATGGTAATACGACGACTATGCTTCCCACACCGTCCAACTGCACTACACCACCACCACCTCTGACTCTGACTTGCGCGGCCAATATCGGTCAGGTGGGCGTGCCGTACTCCTCAAGCCTCGTGGCCACCGGCGGCGTGACGCCCTATACTTTTTCGGTCACTTCCGGGAGCTTGCCCACCGGTCTCATGCTGAACGCATCTACCGGAGCGATCACCGGGACTCCAACCGCCACTGGTACTTTCGACTTCACAAGCACAGTGATGGATAGCTCGGGCAATTCAGCCAACAATACGACGTCGGACACCTGCACCGTCACTATCTCGCCGACAGCACCAGCACTCACGATCTCGAAGACGGCTGACAATGCGACCGTTACGGCCGGGAGCACCATTGGCTTCACGGTGACCATCAGCAACACGGGCAATGGGGCCGCCACTGGCCTGATGCTCACGGATCCGTTGCCCACCGGGGGGAACGAATTTTTCCAGTGGACCATTGATTCGACCACTGGCAATCCTGCCGACTTTACGATCAATGGCTCGCCGGGGAGCCAGTCGCTGGCATTTTCGTCCAACTTCCTGGCTAGCGACAGTCTAGCCGCCGGACAAAGCATCTCTGTGCATATCACGACCCCGACCACCAGCGGTGACGTAAGCGGTGGCGCCGTCGGCCTACAAAGCGGTGTGAGCAGCGCTGCCTACCTGGGTGCCGCGGGCAATTACGGGGTCCTGTACATGGTCGGCTCGGGCACACATAACCTGCAGATCACCAACGTCACTCTCGGCGCCAACATCGGCGTTGGCAGCGCCGTTGGCGGCAATGGAGTGGGGAATGTGAATTTCAATGGCCCAGGGATCATCACCGGCAGGCTCGACTTCGCGCCGGGCCAGACCAATCGGTTCAACAACAACAACGGCTCGAACGTGGGACCCGCCTCCGTCAACACAAACGTCGCGGCAGTGGCAAGCGCCATCAGCACGGTGACCAGCCTTAGCAGCTCGCTCGGCGGACTGACGGGGACAAACATCACCATCCACGGCACACAAACGATCAACGAAAGCTCCGGGACGTTGCAGATCGTCAATGGCGTTACCTACAGCGTCTTCACGGTCGTGTCATACAGCGAAAATGACGGCAGCCTCGTCACGATTAATGGCGACGGGTCGGGCAATCCGGTGGTGTTGAACTTCGGGGCCAACACCGGCAACATCAACCTGGGCGGCGATGTCGCTCTGGGCGGCAACGGCCTTAACGACGACAAAGTGATCTGGAACTTCAGCAGCTCTAACCAGAATCTTCAACTCAACAACAACGCCTCTAGCTTTCCTAGCGTGGCGTTCCATGGGATCATCCTTGCCCCCAACGACGGCATTCATCTTGTGAATGCCAACCTCAGCGGCCGCATCTTCGGTGGCGACAACCAGGACATGCAGCTTGTCTCGGGGCTCACACTGCACGCGCCGATTTTGAACACGGCTACGGTCAGCGGCCTCTCAGCCTCGGCCACTATCACTGTTACTGGGCCTTTCTTGCCGTCCGCCCATTTTCAGTGAGTGCCGCCATAATTCAATTAACCGATACCAAAACCTAGCAAAAGAGGGGCTGCGCGAGCAGCCCTTTTTTGCATCTAGTCCAACTGACCCACATTCCCACACAGCCCGATGGGTTCCGGGACGTTTATTTACGTTTTTCGCTTTCGCCCTATCCTTGCTAACTGACGTTGATTGTGTCGATTACAAGGCGAAGCCCATTCAGTCCCCCACTGTGCCGAATCTGCCGCAGCCACGTTTGCGAACCTTCCGCCCACGCAAGGCCCCGTCTTTTCCCATTTCCCAACGAATGGGAACATTACGGGCAATCTGACCGTCACCGGCGACGGAGGCGTGGACGTCGCGCCATTAACTCCATGGATAGCGCCACGTTCACCGGCGAGATCATTGGCGGGTTTAACAAAACGATCGTGCTGATGTCCGGCACGAAGGTCAATAATCCGCCCGCAGCCATAGAGGGCGCACGGGTTCGCCCGCACGGCTGCTTTGACGGTAGCCGTGCGAAGCGACCCAGTACTGGGCTACCGGACTGATCTGGGCAAAGAGGGGCTGCATCAGCAGCCCCTTCGGTTTTTTCTGGTTCATGGGGAAGGTGCCCGAACGCAACTACACATCCAAATCGGTTCCGGTCGGATAACGGCAAACCGGAAGTAATTCCATCGGCGTGATTCGTCGGAATGACCGGAAACTGAACCGTCCTCCGGACATGGCTGGTGAGGTGCGGGGCTCAGTACTCCAGGAGTTGTTTTACGGCGGCGGTGATGTGGGTGGTTTGGGGGAGGATTACGTCTTCGAGTTTGGGTTGGTACGCGCAGAAGGTGTCCATGGCGGCTACGCGCTTTACAGGGGCGTCGAGTTCTTCGAAAAGTTCGTCGGCAATGCGTGCGGCGATTTCGGCACCGTAGCCCCAGCTCAACATGTCTTCGTAGGCGACGATGACGCGGTGCGTTTTGCGCACGGTGGCGGCGATGGCTTCCCAGTCATAAGGGGAGAGCGAGCGCAGGTCGATGATTTCTGCGGAGATGCCTTCGCGGAGCAACTGCGCGGCGGCTACCTCGGCTCGGTGGACTAACGCGCCGTAGGTAATGATGCTGACTTGGCTGCCTTCCGTAACCAGGCGAGCTTTGCCGAAGGGGACGGTGTAATCGGGACCGGGGTATTCGGAACGATTGTACGGCTGGCGGTAGAGGTGCTTGTGCTCGAGGAACATGACGGGATCGTCGCAGCGGATAGCGGTGCGCAAGAGGCCGGCCACGTCAAGCGCGGTGCTCGGCATCACCACGCGCAAGCCGGGGCAGTGCGTGAAAATCGATTCGCCGCTTTGGCTGTGATAGATCGCGCCGCCGGTTAAGTAGCCGCCAATGGCGACGCGCAGCACGACTGGCGCCTTAAAAGCGCCGTTCGAGCGCCACCGGAAGACGCAGAGTTCGTCCCGAATCTGCATCATGGCGGGCCAGATGTAGTCGAAGAATTGTATTTCCGCTACGGGCTTGAGGCCGCGCGTAGCCATGCCGATGCCGCGGCCGACGATGCTGGCTTCCGCCAGCGGTGTGTTGAAGACGCGATCATGGCCATACTTGCGCTGAAGGCCGGATGTCGCTTTGAAAACGCCGCCCTTGCCCTTTACCTGCTTCAAGGTGTCTTCGCGGCTGGCATCGGCGACGTCTTCGCCGAAAACGGTGATGCGCTCGTCACGCGCCATTTCGTCAGAGAGCGTTGCGGCGACCATTTCGACCATGGTTTTCGGCGCGCCGTGCAATTGCGGCTGCGCTTCAAAGCCTGCGCTTGTGGGATCGATATCGGGCGAATAAATGTTTACGCCAATGGAGTCGATGGTCGGTTCTGCGGCGGCAAGGGCTTCGTCAGCGGCGTTGCGAACTTCCTGATCGACTTCGGATTCGAGAGCTTCGATTTCTTTTTGGTCGAGGATGCCTTCGCGGACGAGGAAGAGCGAAAACTTGGAAATGGGATCGCGGTGCGCTTCGTCTTCGCGTTCTTCGGGGGTCTTGTAGAGCTTTTCGTCGTCGGAGAGCGAGTGGGAATAGGGGCGCGTCACGTGGGCATGGATGAGAGCAGGGCCTCGCCGCTCGCGGCAGTATTGAACGGCGGTTTTGCAGATGCCATAGCTTTCAAGAGGATCAGTGCCGTCACATTCGGCGACGTGCAGGCCGGGGAAACCGCGCGTTAGTTTCGAGATGCTGCCGCCGGCGGTTTGCACTTCAACGGGTACCGAGATGGCGTAACCGTTGTCTTCAATCAGGTAGAGCAGCGGAAGCTTTTTGGCGCACGCGGCGTTTAGCGATTCCCAGAATTCGCCTTCGCTGGTGGCGCCGTCGCCCGCCGAGACAAACACGATTTCGTCGGACGCATGGCGGACATTTTCGCCGAGTGGAGCTTTTTTGGCTTGCGCTAAGGCCTTAGGATGGTCTTCGTAGTAGAGCGTAGCTTCGGCAGCGCCTACAGCTTGGACGAATTGAGTACCGGTGCAGGACGACTTGTTGACGATATTCAGTCGCGGGTGGCCCCAGTGAGAGGGCATCTGGCGGCCGCCGGAACTGGGATCGTCCTTGGCGCCGACGGCTTGCAGGAGCATGTCGAGCGGCGTGACGCCGACCATCAGGCAGAGAGCGCGGTCGCGATAGTAGGAATAGAGCCAATCGGTGCCGGGACGAAGAAGAAGCCCCATAGCCGCGGTGACGGCTTCGTGGCCCGCGCCGGAAATTTGGAAGAAAATTTTGTTTTGGCGTTTCAGCTGGATTTCGCGGTCGTCAAGGCGGCGGGAAAGGTACATCGTGCGGTAAATGCGGATGAGGGTGTCGCGGTCGAGGCCGTGCAATTTGGGGACGTCAAGCTTGGTGAGTTTGACGCGCGTTTGTAATGCCATTCGGTCAGCCCTCGCTGGGGATTTGGGGTTCGCTCATGCCGGACCGCTTCACACCACAATTATACCCGAAGTCTGGGCGCAGTTCCCCAGACCGGTTAGCTAGCCCAGAGAATCGAACTGTTTCACGACTTCGTCAAATTGCTCTTCGCCCTGACGTATGACGCGCGGGGAAGCTTCCTTGAATGGCTCTTCGCTCGGAATGCGATCGAGCCAGCGCTGCTCGGTGAGCTTTTCGTGGCCGGAGAAGTAGAGGCGGACGAGCAGATTCACCTTGCCATTTGCTGGCGCGGCTTCTTCGGTGGTTTCGGTTTCGTGCGCTTTGGGCTTGAGTTTTACCTTGGTTTTGGCCTTTGCTTTGGCCTTTTCGGCTTTCGCGGGCTCCGCGGACTTTTCGGCCTTTTCACCAGGCTCCGGCGCGACGGCGGCTTCGTCTTCGGCGCGTTCGAGCTTGTATTGCAGCTTTTTATCGAGGCGGAAGGCCTGCTTCCAACCTTCGAGTTTGTGGCGGGCTAGCTGGGCTTTCTCTTCGTCCGTGCCAAAATCAAAGAGGAGATACGTGTGGGCCATAAAATTAGTCTGCGACGCAGGCGGCGGCAAGTCAAGTTGGCGGAGGCGGTGCGGTTCACGCGGAGCTGGCGGAAGGGGATGGCGGCCGTGCTTCCGGCGGAGTTTCCGGCATTTTCCTCGGAATGTTTGGCTACCTCAGGGGTTTTCGGGGCGTCTAAATGGGGTATTATTGGGTAGTACGGGGCCTCGTGAGTACGAAGACGCAGGAGCGCGTTCGATTGGCTGCGGCATGGTTCTGCCTGCTGGCAGTGGCGCTTTTGTATGCACCGCTGGCCGTTGCGAACCTCATCGCGCGCGGCGCGGACTGCTGCGCCGACGGGTATTGCAACATTCCTGAGCATCATCACCACAAACAAAAGCCGGCACCTGCGCAGGAATCTACTCCGATGGATTGCGGGCACGACATGAGTGGGATGACGTCGTGCTCGATGCATTGCTGCAAAGACCCTTCGCGACCGGCGCTGATCCCCAGTGCGTTTGTTCTGCCTGCGCCAGCGATTGTAGCGGCGGCGGGCGAAGTATTGCGTCCCGTTTCGTTGGCGCGTCCGTTAGAGCTTTCGCGTTTCGCTAAGCCGCTTTCTCCTCCTCCTCGATTTGGTTTCACGGTCCTCTAAAGGACTGCTCGCTCTCCACGCACGCCTATTCACTCGCGC
>DASXMM010000338.1:0-3594 GCA_036495665.1 Candidatus Acidiferrum sp.
CCGCCACGCGATCCTTCTCGTCCTGACTGTCGAAAGCACGCGCCGGAATGTCTTCGAGATTGATCACTTCCCCATCCAGCTTCCACGGCACGAGATAGCAGTCCTTCAATCGAAAGAGCCAGGTTTTCTCCCAAGCCATAAACCCGTAAGGAACAAACTCGCCCGACATATTCAGATTTTTCGGTGTCAGAAACTGCACTTCGTGCAGCGTCACTGCATTCCGCAACGCCCACGGCGCAAGCGGCAAAGCGCAGCCAATCGCAGACAGTGCCATCAGCTGAACGCAAAACCAAAACCGTCGCCGCACCCAAACAAGGACAATCACCACGCAAGCCACAACCAGCAAAAGCGGCGTCTCCGGTCGAAAAAGCGTCCCCATGCCAATAAAAAAGCCGCCCGCGAGTGCGGAGATCGATTCGCCGTGCCGTGAGGCCCACGCATTTAAAGGAAGCCCCTCCTTACGAGCCCACGCAAGCCAGATCAATCCCGCCATCGCAAACAATGCCGCCGCGGTAAAAAACACCGCCCACACTTCCGTCATCGGAACCGCCGTGAAATTCGCGGTAAACGGGCACAACGCCGCCAGCCACAAAGCCACAATAAAAACCCGCCTCGAGCTTCCCGGATCGGGCCTCAACCATCCCAACAAGGCCGCCAGCCCCGCCGTAACCACGCACGCCGCCAAATCCACCACCACCTGGGCCAGCATCACGTAGAAGCGCGCCTCCGGCCCCGCGCGCCTAGCGATCGCATAAATCAGGGCCAAAAACGCGGGGAAACCCGGCATCCGCAAATCGACTGGCGCCAACGCCCCGTCCACCGTTATCCCGTAGACGTGATGCTGCACCCAATTCGTCGCTAGTTGTTCGTAAAGCAGCGTGTCATTGGTCGCAAACGGAAACTTGTAAACGAAGAACAACCTCAGGCACAGCCCTGCTACTAAAGCCGCGACAGCATGCGATAAAATTCGCTTCATGAACGCAACGCATCTTACAATAGAGCAGACGAAATCGCGCGGATGGTCTAGGCTAGCCCACAGCCCAGTCCCCCTGCCGTGTCGCCGGCTAGATACCAAGCTACCGACCGGCCGAATACCGGGTTGCAGGAATTGACGAGTACGTAGACGCTAGCTTAGACCTAATATCAATGAAAGAACGCGGACCAATTTTTTACGACGCGGAACGCGCCCGCTGGCGGCGCACGCGCCGCGTCCTGGAAATCACGGGAGCGCTCCTCACGGCGCTGCTCGCGTATTTCTTTGTCACCATTGTGGTCAGCGTCGAACTTCCCGCCGGTCTGCTTCCAGAAATCAAGCCTGCCTTCCACGCGCTAAAAACCACCGTGAAGAAAAAAAACAATGGTCTGCGTGAAGGCCGCCACCAACGCGTGGCCAACATTGGTAAAGTCCCAACAAGCTACGACCCACTCCGTGCCGCCTTCTACGTCAGTTGGGACGCCAACAGCCTCGCCTCGCTAAAGAAGCACTACAAAGATATCGACCTTCTCATTCCCGAACAATTGCACGGCGTAACCGCCGATGGCGCCATCACCATCGTGGACTACACGCACAATCAAACTCGCCCTGTGAAAGCAACGCCCACGGAGGCCATTTCCCTCTTGAAGGGCGACGAACTCCACCAATGGATTCAGTCGATGAAGCAGTTCAAGACTCCCGTCGAATTGCCCATGATGGGTATGCTCGATAACTACGACGGGTACACTTGGCACATCGACGAAATGGCCGCGCTTCTCGCGAATCCCGCCGCCCGCCGCTTTCTCGTTCAAAACGTCAGTGAGTACGCGGTTCAAGCTCATCAGGCCGGCATCGTCGTGGATTTCGAGGAAGTTCCCGAAGCCAGCCAGGCTCACTTCCGTCAGTTCGCCGCCGAACTTGCAGCCTCTCTGCACGCCGCCAACCTCAAACTCATGATTGCCCTCCCCGCCCGCGACGATGACTACGATTACGAATTTTTCGGCAAACAGTGCGACGCCATCATCCTGATGAATTACGACCAGCACTGGCTGACCTCGCCTCCCGGCCCCATCGCCGCCCAGGATTGGTTCGTCGAAAATCTTCGTCAGATTCGCGAAGTTGTGCCCGCGCAGAAAATCGTCGTAGGCATCGCGAACTACGCGTACGACTGGGGCGAAACGGACAAAAAGAACACCTGGACCGGCGCGGAGTACAGCATTCAGGAAGCGCTCCTGCACGCTTACGAATCCGAGACAGACGTCGACTTCGATGACGCTTCTTTAAATCCCCACTACTCCTATTCCGACGAGCAGAATCACCCTCATCGAGTTTGGTTGCTGGACGCCGTCACCGCTTACAACCAGCTTCGCGCTAGCGAGCGCATGGGTGTTCAAGGAACCGCGCTCTGGCGAATGGGCTCCGCGGATGCTTCGATCTGGCCCATCTGGGACGCTACTCGTCCCGACGATGCCGCGCGTCAAAAAATAAGAGATATTCCGCCCGGTCCCGATTTGACTCTCGAGGGCAACGGCGACATCTGGCATTTTGCCGACGTCCCCAAGGCCGGTCGTCGCACGTTCACATACGACGCACCCACCGACCTCTTCACCGACGAAACCTACGAAGATTACCCGCTCTCCTACGATATCGATCAGATCGGCGGCGCAAGTCCGAAAAAGCTTGTCCTGTCCTTCGACGATGGCCCCGATCCGCGCTGGACGCCGGGGATTCTCGATGTCCTCAAAAAGAAAAACGCTCCGGGCGTTTTCTTCGTCGTCGGCGAAGCAGCCAACCAGCATCCCGAAATTCTGAAACGCGAATACAACGACGGCCACGAAGTTGGCAATCACACCTTTACGCATCCCCAGTTTGATCAAATCTCAAAGACAGAATTGAAGTGGCAGCTGAATCTTACGCAACGCCTCATCGAGAGCACTGTCGGCGCAAAAACGATCCTGTTCCGTCCGCCTTACGGCATCGATCACCAGCCGGAATACGCCGAGGAAGTCGCGCTGCTTCCGACCGCGCAAGATATGGGTTATCTGATTGTTGGCCAGCGCATCGATCCCGACGACTGGAGCTCCCCCGACGGCAAGAATCAGATGCCCGCGGCCGAAATCGTCAAGAACGTTTTGCGGCAAGTGGACAAAGGCAACATTATCCTGCTGCATGACGGGGGCGGCGAACGTGCCCAAACCGTGGCTGCGCTTCCGCAGATCATCGACGCCCTGCGCGCTCGCGGCTATCAATTCGTATCCGTCGGAGACTTGTTGGGGAAAACGCACGCGGAAGTCATGCTGCCGCTTTCCGCGCAGGAACGCTTCGAGGCACGCGCCGACGGTTTCATCTTCACAATTTTTCAATGGTTCCGATTTACGATCGCCACGATTTTCATCGCCGGCATTGTCCTGGTTAGCGCACGCGCGCTCGTGATCGGCATTCTTGCGCTGATTGAAAAGCTTCGTCCCGACCACGCCGTAATGCCCGTCCCGGAGCCGCCCGTCACCGTCTTGATCCCCGCTCACAACGAAGAATCCGTCGTCGTGCAGACCGTGCGCTCCGTTCTCGCCTCCGACGTTAAGTCTCTTCACGTCATCGTCGTCAATGACGGTTCCACTGAC
>DASXMM010000339.1:0-3298 GCA_036495665.1 Candidatus Acidiferrum sp.
CCGATGTTTACTACCGCGGCCTGTCCCGCCGCATCGAGATATTTGCCGCCGTCAGCGGTAAAGAGCCAGCAACCTTCGCCACGCAAAGCGATGGGAAATTCTTCGTGAAAATGGCGTGGAAAAAGGGCGGCGTCGTTTGACATGCGCTATGGTGACCGATTGTAGCAGACTCACCCGCACGCGCCGGCCGGCATAGAATGCGCAAACAAACGCACAACCGTGCTTAGGCCGAATCGGTGTGCAACAATACTGTTTGGCTGAAATGGATTCTATGGAGAAATCAATTATGCGCCGCCGCATCCTTCGCTGGAGCTTATTGGCCGTCCTTCCACTCGTTGCTTCGTCTTTTCCAGCGAAGGCGCAAGATGCGCGTAAGCCCGTTCGCCTCAGCGTGGATTTGCGCGAAGCTACGAAACACATTTTCCACGCCAAGCTCGCCTTCCCCGTGACTTCCGGCCCCCTCACGCTCGTCTACCCAAAATGGATTCCCGGAGAACATTCTCCTGTCGGCCCAATCATCAATCTCACAGGACTGTTCTTCCGCGCCGACGGCAAGCAAATCGAATGGCGCCGCGACGACGTAGACATGTTTGCCTTTCACTGCCAAATCCCAACGGGTGCGAGCGAACTCGAAGTCTCGCTGGACTACGTTTCACCTGCCGGGCCCGGCGCCGGACGCGAAAATCCCTCGGCTACCGCGCAACTCGCCATCTTGAACTGGTACACCGTCCTTCTCTATCCCCAAAATACGAAGAGTGACGACCTAACTTACGTCGCCAGCTTGACAATTCCGTCAGGATGGAAATACGGGACGGCGCTGCCCGTCGCAACTGAAGCCGGTGGAGCGATTGAATTTCAGCCGGCCAGCTTAACAACTCTCGTCGATTCGCCGGTTCTTACCGGTGCGCACATGCGCGTGATCGATTTGTCGCCCGGACAAAAACCCGAACACCACATCCACATCGCCGCGGAAACCGAATCCGGACTTGAAACCACGCCGGAAACAATCCAGGAGTGGCGGCAACTTGTAGCCGAAACGGGAGCCCTTTTCGGCGCGCGCCATTATCGCCATTACGATTTCCTGCTCACCGAAAGCGACAACGTCGAGACCGATGGCGTCGAACATCACGAATCCAGCGACAACCGCGTGCCCGCGCGCACCTACCAGGACCCAAGCATCTCCGACGCGATGACCGATCTTCTACCGCACGAATTCACGCACTCGTGGAACGGAAAATATCGCAGGCCCGCCGGGCTCGCCACTCCCAACTATCAGGAGCCGATGAAAGGCGGCCTGCTTTGGGTCTATGAAGGCATGACGCAGTATTACGGCACGATCCTCTCCGCGCGCATTGGAAGCTGGACGCCGGAAAAGTTACGGGAAAATCTCTCGTGGGTCGCGGCCTATCTCGATCAGCGCAAGGGAAGAACCTGGCGCGACTTGGAAGATACCGCAGTCTCTGCGCAAGTGCTGTATGGGTCGCCGGAAGAATACAAAACGTGGCGGCGCGACACCGACTACTACGATGAAGGCACGCTGATCTGGCTGGAGGCGGACACCATCATCCGCCAGCAAACGAAGGGGAAAAACTCGCTGGATGATTTCTGCCGCAGGTTTGAAGGTGGGGAAAATACCGGCCCGAAAATCGTGCCGTACACATTCGAGGATGTCGTCGCGGCACTTCAGCAAATCGCGTCATACGATTGGCGGACGTTTTTCACGCAGCGCTTGGACTCACATGGTCCCGGCGCGCCCCTCGGTGGACTCGAGAACAGCGGATGGAAACTGGTTTACACCGAAACACCAAACGACAGCCGCACAGCCGGCGAAATCGCCCTGCACCTGACGGACGCGCAGTTCTCGCTGGGGTTCGTGGTGCGCGATTCCGGAGGCGAGAATGGCGACGAAATTAGCGACGTGATTCCCGGCTCGCCGGCGGCGCTCGCGGGAATCGCTCCCGGGATGAAGCTGATTGCCGTGAATGGCCGGAGGTGGAATTCGGACGATCTTCACGCGGCGATCCGGCAAGCGAAGGCGGGCCACGAACCGATTGAGTTGCTCATCGAGAACGAAGATTTCTTTCAGACTTACCACGTTGACTATCACGGCGGCGAGCGCTTTCCGCACCTCGAACGAATCAACGGCAAGCCCGACCTGCTCACCGAAATTGCGAAGATGAAAGCGCCGCCTGTGGTCGCGCCGAAAGAGTGACTCTGCCCGCGAAGCCGTGCGCTTGGATTCGCTCACGAATCGTGACATCATCCACAGTTTCGCGCAGGGGAAATACAATCCGCGTCACACCGTTGGGAGGAAATGCGATGAAACGAGCCACTCAGTGGTGCGGTTTCTTCATGATTGCGCTGCTCGCCGGCGCTTCCCTCGCGATGGCGCAGGACGCTGCGAAGCACGCCATCACGTTTGACGACATGATCCAGATGCATCGCGTCGGCGAAGCGCAAGTGTCGCCCGACGGCAAGTGGGTGGCGTACTCCGTGTCCACGCCCGACATGAACGCGAATCGCGGCGTCAGCAACATCTGGATTGTGCCAACGAATGGCGGCGCACCGCAGCAACTGACGCAGAGCGGCCATGATTCATCGCCGGTGTGGTCGCCGGATGGAAAGAGCATCGCATTTCTCTCGTCGCGAAGCGGAGACTCGCAGGTTTACATTCTGTCGATGGAGGGAGGCGAAGCGAAACCGCTGACGCACGTTTCAACGGGCGCGGACATTGTGAAATGGTCGCCGGATGGAAAAACCATCGCGTTCACTTCAGGGGTTTACCCGGACTGCAAAGACGACGATTGCAACAGCGCGCGCGACGCGGAAAAAGAAAAGAACAAGGTGAAGGCGCACGTCGCCGAGCACCTGCTTTACCGGCACTGGACGCACTGGAACGACGGCAAACGCAGCCATTTGTTCGTGGTGCCAGCGGATGGCAGCGGGACTCCGCGCGATCTAACGGTGGGCGCGAATTACGACGTGCCTCCCGACGAACGCGGTGGTCCTGGCGACATCAGCTTTTCGCCAGACTCGAAGGAGATTTGCTTCACCGCTGTGACTGATCCCGTCGAAGCCATCAGCACGAACGGAGATTTGTTCGTCGTGCCGGTGGCTGGCGGTGAGATTGCGCGAATCACGACGCAGCCGGGATTCGACGGCGGTCCTGCGTATTCGCCGGATGGAAAATATATCGCGTATCGCGCGCAGTTGACGCCGGAGTATGAATCCGACCGCTGGCGCGTGATGCTTTACGACCGCGCGACGCACAAGATCGAGAATTTATCCGAAGGCTTTG
>DASXMM010000340.1:0-6578 GCA_036495665.1 Candidatus Acidiferrum sp.
GGGTCGTACAAACCCGCGATCTGTTCGGTGAGCAAATCGATCATGAAATTGTGCAAATCAAAGCCCTTGGGGATTAGTCCAAAGGCCTCGGTGCTTTTCTCGTCCGCATAACGCTCCGCCGGGTTTTTGTCCTCCTCCATCTCTCGTACCACGTAAGCGTGTATCTCCTCCCGCGACCGCAGCGTCTTTTTTAAAGGCGTAAGCAGCTTAAGTCCGGTGATCTCGCTGACTCTCTGCAGCACCTCGTCCGCCGTCGCCGCAAACTCGGCGTTGTTCACTTTTGGCTGGGCCGCAGGCGACGGAGCTGTCGCCGCTTGCTGCGCACCCACCATCTCCCCGCCAATAAACCAAAACACCGAAAGGAAAAGCGCACACAGGCGCTTGGAAAATCCCTTACTCATTGCAATCATGGTCTTTGCAGAATAACAGATAACGTTTGGAGACTACCGCAACCACAGCCGTCCCCTGATGCGTGATAGCAAACGCTATCCGGCCTGAACAGCCGACGTCACCGATTCCCCGCAAACGACTAAAACGAATGAACATACTGTCCTAGCGGCCCTTTAATTTCGCATCAGCGGAAATTTTGCTTGGTCGGTTAAGAAATATTTCCAAAGAAATTCACAGCCAGCCGTTCCGAATCCTTAACAGAATGGTAATTCTGCTATACTCTGCTTCGTCGAACTCCTAGCTCTCTCCCGAGGATACATGCTCCCCGGACTCCGTCTACGGCAGGCCCGTGAACGACTTGGTTTAACTTATCGCGACGTCGAACGTGCAAGCTTTGAGTTAGCCGCGCGCCGGGGCCGCCCCGAGTTGATTCTCCATATCAGCCGCCTGGCCGATATCGAAAATCGCGGTGTCACTCCCGGCCTTCATAAGCTTTATACGCTCGCGGTGGTCTATCATCTGAACCCCCTCGAGATCTTCCGCTGGTATGATGTTCCCATCGAAGATTGTTTTCCAGACGGCGGCGCCTTCCATGCCCCTCACACTCATCTTGCCGCGCCGCCCGTCTGTCTGAAAACGCCCTTGCGCTTCGACCCAGCCTTCGACCCTAAGCGTACCGAACTGCTCTCTCGCATGGTTGAGCAGTGGGGCAGTCTCGAGGGCGTGCTGACCAATGGCAATTCCCGCCATCGTTATGGATACATCGGTCTATCGGACCGCCGCATGACCCCCATCCTGCGCCCCGGAAGCGTCGTTCTCGTCGACGTCACCGTGCGCCGCGTCGAAGACGACAACTGGGCCAATGAATACGACCGACCCATGTATTTTGTCGAATTGCGCGAGGGCTACCGGTGTGGGTGGTTTCACCTCGACGGCACGCGCTTGCTGATGCAGCCGCACCCTCTATCTCGTTGTGTGCCAGAGGTTTGGCGCCTTCCAGAAGAAGCAGAAGTCGTCGGCCGCGTGGTGGGGGTAGTTACTCGGCTGACTGAGCCGTGGAACATTCTTCCTGGAGAATCTCCAGCAGCGCGCGCAGATTCGAGCAGAAAAGCTCCTTAAGATAGTCCGGAACCTGCTCCGGCAACAAGACGCGGTAGGCTTCCAGCCGACGCCAATGTGTCAAGGCTGTAGCTAAGCCACCTGGCATTCGCGCCAGACACTCCTTCAGATCCTCTTCTTGTCTCGCCAGCGGTCTTTCCAGCACTCTTTCGAAAATTTGCTCGTGGCATAGCGTTAACGCCAGTTGTATCGCTTCGTCCGGGTACAAGGCCGCAAGACCCGCGTGCTCATATCTTCCGCTCGAGAGATCGCGCAATGACGCCATGTAAGTAAGCCTGCCGAATTCTCCCGGAATCCCGGCCAGCGTCGTCAGCGTGAAATCCTGAATGATGCGCCGGTTTTGCTGGAGCTGCGTGATCATTTTCTTTCGCTGTCCCGTTCCGCAGACAGAACGTTTTCGACCATTACCTTCAGTTCCCGCATTGCGCCTCCATAGTTTGCGTCAGGAGGCTTTCCCGCAATGCAAAAAAATATCTCAACTCCCCTGGCACTGCTCGTTTTCGCGGTTTCGATGGTACTCCCTGTTTATGGCTCGGTCAAACACTTATCCAGTAATCGCTCGGCTGCAATTTCCGCTGCTCGCGCGAGTGGCTGGCCTCTTCCGGCTCCCCCGCCTCCGCGACTCAGCGCCTTTGCCCCGAGTGGCTGGCCTCTTCCAGCTCCTCCGCCGCCGCCAAGTCAAATAGCATAGCAACAAAGTCAGCTCATGCGCCGGCAAACTCGCCGTATGGCGAGTTTGCTGGCGCATCATTTCTAAGAATTTCCTAATTTTACGCCGACTCTCTTTGGTCCCCGAGCTTTTAAAAACCGCGTCAGCGAGTTATTCGTCGACAGTTTACGCAGGGACTTGCTCTCTGCCGGATTCCTGACTCTCTCCCATTCGATTCTTCGAAATCTGCTCCGCCCCGCGTTCCAGTACGAAGCGCCCATGCCGCCGCCAACTAGTTTATTTACCGCGCAGTCAAGACATGCTAGCATTCTCCGTTTATGAGTGCATTTCCTCTCCATGTGCTGATCTTGTTTGCCGTAAGTGCGCTGGCGCAACTGATTCTGCTCATTCTTCTGTTTTCAAGGGATAGCTTTCGCAGACTTCCGCAATTCACGGCGTATGTCGCTCTCAATCTGGCCCAAGGGGCCTACCTCCTTATTGTCTATTCCACTTTGGGCACTTCTTCAATTAGAGTCGAGAACCTTGCCTGGTATTCGGAGTGCGTCACGCTGCTGGCACAGGGTTGGGCCACTGCCGAACTTCTCAAAGCCACGCTTAGACCCTATCAAGGAATTTGGGGGCTGATATGGAGATCCTTGGTGGCCACCTCGACATTGGTCATAGTTCTGGTGGCCCTGACGACGCGAGGCGAGTGGGCCGGAGATAAGTGGTTCGAGCTGAATCGTGGCTATCATCTCACTTTCGCAGTGACCGTCATCGTGTGCCTGCTCTTGGTCCGTTACTATTCCATTGAGGTTCCCGCCGCCTGCAAGTGGATTCTCGGCGGATTTTGTTTTTACTCCTGCACCGAAATTCTGATCAATACCATCTTGCAGACTTTCTTTCGGAAAGCGTTCGATACAAACCAGACGATCTTGCAAACATCAACCGTGGTCGCCTATATCGCAGTTCTGTTTGTTTGGGTGGCAGCCCTCTGGAAACCTATACCCGCCGACACCCGCCAGGCACCCCCACCCTCGGATTCCATCTATCAGCGGCTTTCCCCGGAAATCAACGATCGCCTGCGCAAACTCAATGAAAAGCTTCTGCGGCTTTGGAAAATGGAGGCACGACCGCAGTGAACCCTCTTACACTTCTGGTTGCGTTTGGAATTCTCCTCCTACTGCTTCTTGCGTGGGTCTTGCGGGATCCCCGTAAGCTCGCGAAGCCCGCCTCCGATCTCAGGTCGGCTGAAGAATTGGACCGGAGTCATGTAACTTATTTCCCTCAGGTGAAGCAGGCACTTGCTGCCGAGGATCTCGCCTTCCTCGCTTCACGAGGCTCGCGTGCTCTCGCCCACACGGTGCGCAAAGAGCGCCGCAAGATCGCATTGATTTACCTCGTCTGCCTGCGCGCCGATTTTCTGAAGTTATGGCGATTGGCGCGCGTGATTGCGTCGATGTCTCAGCAAGTTGGGATGGCACAAGAATTGGAACGGCTACAGTTAGCCGCGGTCTTCTATTGGCGGTACGAAATGATTCGCCTCAAGTTCCACTTCGGATTTGCGCCTCTTCCAGAGCTAGGCTCCTTGAGCGACGTCGTCAGCCGCCTGTCCGTAAGATTGGAAACCGCTATGAAAGACCTAGGGGAGCGCGCTGCGCTCGCCGCGAAGCTCGCGTCATCTCCGGACGGGCGTAGGCTGCATACTTCCTAACACCTCGTCGACAGCGGCCAGCAACTCTGCCGCTTGAAACGGCTTCTGAAGCATGTGACTCCCATTCCGTGAACGTTGGTCGGGTGCACTCCCCAGCGCCGCTACTCCTCGCATCCACACGCAGCGCTTTGCCAAACGCGGCTTCCGCACCAGTATCCAGTCGTGAAGTATGTTGCTTCCTGCGGGGCCCGCGAGATCCAGATCGGCCACAATCAAATCGAACTCACGCTTCTCGATCAGCGCCATCGCATCCGCGGCGGTTTTCGCCGTCGCGACTTCATGTTCTCGCTCCAGCAAAATGGCTTGAACGGCTTCCAGCACCGAATCGTCCTGATCGATTAACAGAATTCGACCTTCCCTCACCGGCTCCGTCGCTTGGCTCTTTTCGGAGCCCTTCACGGCTGTAACCGGCTGATACGGGACCTCAATCGTAAATGACGCTCCCCTCGGCGGAACATTGTGTACCTGGATCGTCCCGCCATGTTCTGAAATGATGCCGTAGCAGATGCTGAGACCGAGTCCAGTGCCCTTGCCGACGGGTTTCGTGGTGTAGAAGGGATCGAACACGCGCGACGCATCTTTTACGCCTGGGCCGCTGTCCGTGAACTCAATAAAGAGTTTGTCGTCCTTCGCACCCGTCCGCACCCACAGATCCCCTTCATTCGAATGCTCCAGCATGGCGTCTACCGCGTTGTTCACCATGTTTAGGAAAACTTGCTGCAATTGATGCGGATCGGCCGACGTGTAGGGCAGTTCCGGTGATAACTCCAGATGGACCCGGATGTGGTTCATTCGCAAATCGTAATCCCGCAGAGCAAGTGTCTCTTCCAATATCAGGTTCAGCTGGACCGGCACGCGCTCCGGCTTGTGCTGGCGCGCAAAACTAAGCAGGTTTTGCACGATGCGGTGCGTCCGCTGCGCCTGTTTGTACAATTTCTCCGAATACTCAATCCCCTGCGGCCCCATCTGCCCGCTGGATGTTAGCAACTGGCTATATCCCAGGATGGCGGTGAGCGGATTGTTTAGCTCATGCGCCACGCCCGAAATCAATTGCCCAACGGCCGCCATTTTTTCGCTGTGCAAGAGCTGCTCCTGCGTACGCCGCAGGTTCTCATACGCCTGCCTCGCCTCTTCGTAGAGCGTCGTGCGTTCGATGGCGCTCGAAAGTTGGCTGCCCACCGCGATTAACAGGTTGACGTCCGCCGGCGAAAACTCCTTCGGTGTTCGGCTACCCACCGTCAAGCCCCCGATGACGCGGTCCTTCGACCACAGCACCACGATATACGCCGACAAAAGCTCTTCTTTCCTCTGCGCCTCACGAAAGATCGCCGGTAACGGAAGCCCTTGCACCGAAAGAAAAGTCGCATGCACCGCCTTGATGTGCGGCAACAAGTCCCCTTTAAGGTCTACCGCAGGAAAATTCCTCGCGTACTCCGACCGGTGCCCCACCGCCGCGACGCGCCGGATCTTGGTCCCCTCCTCGTCAAACAGGTACAGCGCACACGCATCCAGACTGAAAAGTTCCGCCATCTGCCGCAAAGTTCGATGCAGCGAATCGCTCAGATCCATCGACTCCATCAGCGTCTGCCCGATGGAGTTCAACACCAGGAGCTCACGGTTTCGCCGCCGGATTTCCTGCTCCGCCCTTTTCCTCTCGGTAATATCCAGCAAGAAGCCCTGATACGCCGTTACATTCCCCGCTGCGTCTTTCACGGAGATCGACGACTCCAGCACCGTTCGAATCTCGCCGTCCTTACGCCTCATCTCAAACTCAAAGTCCGCTACCGTCCCGTGCTCCTGTAACAATTTCTTGAGCCGTTCGCGGTCCGCAGGGTTCGCATACATCGTCCCCGGAATATCCGCTCCCAACAATTCCTCGCGCGTCTCGAATCCCGTCATCCGCATCATCGCGTCGTTGAAATCCAGGAATCTTCCCTGCGGCGTCGAAATAAAAACGCCTTCCTGCACGCTCGATACGAGTGTCCGGTATTTTTCTTCCGCCCGCTTTCGCTCCGTGATGTCCTTCAAAACGTGTACGGTCCCCAGCAAATTTCCCGCTGGATCGGTAAACGTCGAATTCGACGCCAGAAAATACCCTTGCAGCCACGGGTCGGGGTCATCTCCTTCTCCCGCAACTCCCTCGCAATACGGGCACTTCTCATACGTCAAATTTTTTCGCGCCAGCAAATCCGTCACAGCGCGCCCAATCAGCGCCTGCGAATCCCTCGCCAACAACCGGCCTAACCGCAAATTGCAACGCAAAATCCGCCCTTGCCCGTCGTGCACCAAAATCGGATCGCCGATCGAATCAAACGTGTAGGCCCATTGTTGCTGCACCGTCGCCACTTGTTCGAACAACCGCACATTCAGCAGCGTCAACCCCAGCAAATTACTGATATTCAGCAGATACGAAATCTCGTCCGCCTGAAAATTTTCGTTTCGTGTCGAGCCGATCGCAATAATCCCCAGGGGCCCATCCTTCCCCGGCAGCGCCATCGTCACCAAATTTCCAACGCCGCTTTCCGCCATTCGCAACCGCACCGCGGGATCCGATTCCTCCTCCAGCCGCAAAAATTCGCAATCCTTATGCAATACGCGCTGAACCCACGGCGCCTTCGCCGACAACTTCCGGTACTTGTCCAAATACTCCCTCTGAAATCCCACCGAGGCGTGGACCACCACCTGCGCCTTGTCTCCCTCGCCTTC
>DASXMM010000341.1:0-4520 GCA_036495665.1 Candidatus Acidiferrum sp.
GCATCGTGTACATTGACGTTTACCAGGAGCACCACAAGCACTCATTGCTAGCCGCGACAGCGACAAGCGGCTTCTAACCTTCCTTAGGCCTCACTGCCATCCGGATTAGTTCCAAGGCGAATGGTGGGACCAACGAATTTGCGCGGCGCAACCAATTCTGAGATTCAAAGGCCGGATGGAGAGTCTGGCTTTTATTTCCCAGAAGGAAAAGGCAACCTCAAGAGCGAAAAGCGAGAACTAAGATCATTCTTCGCGCATCATCATCGGCGTCGCCGGCGACATCAAGTCCGACGGCTTTGAAGCTCCCAGCGTCCCTCACATTTACGTCGCGCTCGGCCAGTTCGCGCCAGTCAACGCCGTCGTCTTCCTCCGCAGCAAAGGCAGCGACGTCGAACGCCTAGGCGAAGCCGTCCGCCACGAAGTCGAGACCATCGATCCCAACGTCCGGCTTTGTTGACATCCTCGGCCTTTCGCTATGTGACGGTGAGGGCGTTGCGTTGTTAGCAGGACTGTATCAGGCGCGCCTAGATATTCGGAGCGCGGCGGGTTTTGGAGACGGATTATGGCCGGGCAAGATCGAGCAGCGCCACATCCGAGCGCTCTTGCGCTCGTTCGAGGACAACTTCACGGCCGTCTGCGGAGATGTCGAAATCGCGAATGTCGAAATCGGTAGCGAGGTTGGTTAACTGCCGCTCGGCGCCCGTCTCCAAGTCGATAAGCCAGAGATTCTTATGTTGAATTTCCCCTCGCAGGAGTACGAGCGCGCGTCCTCCGGGCAGGAAGGCCAAATGTCGAGCGCCTCGAGTCAGAGTGAGAGCCGGAAACGGATGCGCTGCGGCCTCAGCTGTGACGGCTTTGACTGAAAACGTTGTGCCAATGTCGGGACCCGAGTAGACGACGAAGCGGCCATCGGACGCCCACGCGGGATCGACCGCGTAGTCTTGCACAAAAAGAACCGGTGCGCGGCCGTCGACCGGCACGCGGAAAAGGTGTGGCACTCCGTGATCGGCGGCCGCCGTAGTGATCGATTGGCCGTCGGGCGCCCATGCCGGAGCGCCCTGCAGGTCGAGGGAGTCAGCCACAACGCGCGCGTTCGTGCCATCGGCCTGCATCACGTACAAGAGCGTCTGGCCGTGTTGCCGGACCGAGAAGGCGATCTGCTGTCCATCGAAAGAGATTGCTGGGCCGCCACGGATTTGTGCTCCTGGCGTACCCCACAACTCCGTGCCGATTCCGTTGGCTAGCTTCCAGATACTTTCGCGCGTGCCGGTCGCAGATACGTAGAGAAGATAGTCTGGACCGAGTCGCGGGGAGAAACCGGTGCTGGTCGTCAGCAAGATTTGAGCCGGCGCTGGACTCCCGTTGGGGGAATTGGCGATCGGCAAGCGCCACAGTGTTCTCTTCGGGTTTGCGAGCGTGACAACCAGCCGGCGGCCGTCGGCGCTCGCCGCCAGCGATGTGTACCGGTCAAGACCGGAGCTCAGCCGGTGCGGAATGCGGCGCTCCACGTCTACGCTATAAAGCCATGGCCCCGAACCATCGGCATCGCTCGCGAGATACAGGAGCGTGCGCCGATCCAACAGGACGGGATACGTCACGCGCGCGGAGTGTGAGGTGATCCGATCAGGTGTTCCGCCGCCAGAAGCGATGCGCCAAATATCTAACTCATCCGGCAGCAAGCCCTGGACGAAGTAGATGAACGCCGAGTCCGCTGCCCACACCGGAAAGTGAGAGTGGAGACCGGCAGGCGCAGTAAAGATGGGCCGCCCTTCAGAACGCTGGATGCCCTCTGAAACGAAGAGCGGATCACCGGGTCCGGGCGTGTGGTACGCGAGTCGCGAGCCGTCACGCGACCAGTCGGCCTCGGCAACGCCTTCAAGGTATGGCCTCGGCTCTCCGCCCAGCGTTGGCACAGCCCAGATGCCGATGTCACCGCCGTTTGAGCCGACTTGCCTCCGCACCCAAAATGTAACTAGAGCACCGTCGGGCGTGAATCCCAGCGTACGGACCGACGGATTAAGGAGTTCCGGTGCCGTTCCGTGGGTCAGGTTATGGAACTCTCCGGAACCGGCTTGCGTGACCCACACGTCCATGTGCCCGTTCCGGTCTGCCAGAAACGCGACGAAATGACCGTCGCGGGAGATTGCAGCGGACTGCTCGACTCCATCGAAGTCCGTAACGGTCTGAAACCGCGCGCCAGCGATGGGGCTTCGCCAAAAGTACTCCGTCCTCCCAAGCCAGAGGCTGGCACCGATCACCAGCAGAGCTGCCGCGGCTGCCAGTGGCAGGACAAGCGTCCATCTGGCTCGCGATCTAGAAATCGCCGAGTTTTGGGAAGGTACAGAGGGAGTGGGCAAGGGGACATCGTTCCCGTTCTCTTGCGTTGCTCGAAGCTTCCGACTGCGTGCCCACGCGTCTAACTCCGCCCGAGACGCATAGATGGAGCCCATCTTGTCATGCAGGTGCCGGTGAACGGGCATCCCTTCCCGCTTTTCCCAGCGCTGGACTGTGGTCACGTCGCGGTTGAGATAGGCCGCGATTTCCTTCCAGGAATCCAGCCGATCTTCGGGCGGACTCGCGGATGGCGGCGTGCCGGGGGATGTGTCGCCCATCGCGTTCTCCTGATTGGTCCCCGGTTGTCGCGAGCCCCGGGAGGCGATTGTACCGTAGCCTACGCCCTAAGCCACGGTAAAGCACGGTATTCGACGGTAAGTTGAGCAATAGCGGCGATTCTGCCCATTGCTGTTTGACGACCCGCACCTAGGTGTCCGATGGTGTCCGTACGGCTCGAGCACGAATCGCCGAATTGCAATTCTTAGGCCGCAAATCTCTCCCGAGCGGCCTTGACGTCCCGAGCCGCACGCGGAGGTTTTGGCGACAAAAACGAGATTCTCAGATCTGGAGGACTTTCATGAAGAGCAATGTCTTTAGCTGGATGGTACACATCATCGCAGTCGTGGCCCTCGTGGTAGCTAGCGGCGCTCAGGCCCAAGCTCCCATGCCCGAGCACTTCAGCGGCATAATCAGTGACTATACTCCATCTATCCCGAGCACTAAGCCGAACACTCCTGCGACTCCTCCGTATGAAATGCGCGGCCAGTGGTCTTTGCACTTGGATAGACGAACCGGCAAGGCCGATTTTTCAGCGATCATCGCCATGGAGTTTTCCGATTACTGGCTTCTGACGACTCCCAACGTGGATCCCACCAATTCGGCCCTCCGGGGTCAGCACACCCACCACATCACAATGACGGGCGCCATGCTATCCGACGCCAGCACCTGCCCTCCCTATCTCACCCCCGTTCCCACTAACCCTGGTTTTGCGGTCACCGGCATGGCCGATATTACCGGCAACGGAAGCGCGGCACCCTTTCAGACGAAGGGGGGACTGTCGGCTCTGCAGGTCTGCATCAATGGCGGTGCAGAAGTCGAGTTCTCGAACATTTCGTTAGTATTCCAGACCGGGGCCCCTGCAATTGCCCATTTCGGTTCGCAAGCTATTCACGGCGTTGTTCGCTTCCCTCGCAGGTCCGACGCAGGTGACGTGGATAGACAGTAGGTATCCAGCCCCGGGAAATCGTCGTTCAAGTTCGGAATTATTTGCTTGGGCGACGTGCAGTACAGTTCGGTCAATAAGTGGCGACGGACACCGTCGAGGGTTGTCGTGTCCGTCCCGCTGGCCGCCATGGCTCAGCTCCTTTGCGTACTCGTGCTCAGAGGTTCCACTTCAAGAAATAGTTCGGGAATAGGCGATCGCAGAGTTGTTATGTATCGTAAAATCGCGCGTCGAAAGTACCCCCACCAATAGTCATTGACCAGACGCTTTCCGAACATCAGACGAGCCATAACCCGCCGCGACGCTGCGTCTCTAGCATCGCTCCTCGTAGAACTGCTGCTCCAACCCTAACGCGAGAAGCGCTGTGAGTTCCTCGGGAATTGAGAAAGTCCGAGAAGTCCAAGCATCGCTTTTGGGGCCAACCGATTCTTATTGGTGCGGGCCGGAAAATCGGTGGGCTGGCTTGTTATATAAACAGAGACGCGATGCGAGGATGGAATGAGCGATGAATCCGTGCCGCTGGCCTTGCCGCTCTCGCGTTTTGCGACGGACATGGGCGAGGCCAGCACGCTATATCGCGAACTGCAAAAGCCGCTGCTTCGGTATTTGGTATGCCTGGGGCTTTCGAGGGACGAAGCGCAAGATGTGGTGCAGGATGCCTTTGTGAGTTTGCAGAGGCATCTGGCGGCGAATGGACCGAAGGAGAGTATAAGGAGTTGGTTGTATCGCGTAGCGCATAATCAGGCGAGGAACCGGCAGAAGAGTTATGCGCGGCGATTCGGTGGGCCGCTGGATGCCGGGGCGGAGTCGATCCCAGACAGGGAGACGCCGGAGAAGGCGGTGCTGGAGAAGGAGAAATTCCAGCGATTGGGAAAAGCGATGAGGCTGCTCACGGAGTCCGAGCGCGAATGTTTGCTGCTGCGCGCGGGCGGGTTGCGGTATCGCGAGATTGGCGAGGTGCTGG
>DASXMM010000342.1:0-16065 GCA_036495665.1 Candidatus Acidiferrum sp.
CTGGACTGGATTTGAACCATGATGCGGTGGCCGGGGAGGAAAACGTGGTTGGCGTTCGGGAGATTGAAGCGATAGAGAAGCGGCTTGTCGGATGCGATGGGCTTGGCGGTTTCGAGGCTTTCGCGGTAGCGGCCGCGAAAAATGTCAGCGGAGATCATGAGTTGATAGCCGCCGAGGTTGGGTTGGCTGGCGACTTCGTCGGGGTAGACGTCGATGAGCTTGACGACCCAGTCGGAATCGGAACCGCTGGTGGAAGCGACGAGATTGGCGACGGGTTGGCCGGCGATTTTAACGGGCGAAGTGAGGACATCTGTGGTGAAGACGAGCACGTCAGGGCGGCCTGAGGATTCGCGCTGATCGTCGACGAGCCATTGCGCCCAGGTGAGTTCGGTGGTGTAGCCAACGGGCTGGCTGGGGCGCGCGCGGAAGGGAACGGGCTTGGCGGGATCGGAAATGTATTCGTCGAAGGCCGTGCCGGCGGCTGCCGGTGCGTTGAGGCTGAGTTTCAGGCCGGCGGAAAGATAAAGCGGAGTGGGTTTCGGCGCGCAACCGTTTGTGCACCCTGAGGGCCAGCTCGAAAGACGGCGCCAGACGTTTGTTCCAGTTTCGAAAGCGTTGACGGGGGCGATGTCGGCTTTGGGTGCGCCGTCCTTCAGATATTGATCGAGAAACGGTCGAAGGATGTGCTGGCGGAAATAGGTGCCGGTGTCGCTGCCGAATTTAATGGCCCCGAGAGAGTAAGCGTCCTCAATTTCCTGGCCGTGGTGCCACGGGCCGAGCACCAGAAACACTTTGTCGTTGTCGTTGTCGGTGTCTTTTGCTTTGAGCGCTTTGTAAACGGCTGGCGCGCCGTAAATGTCTTCTTGATCCCACAGGCTGTGGACAATCATGACTGGAACTTTGAGAGGTTGTGCAGCGAGGATCTTGTCCATCGCTTGTTGCTGCCAGAAAGAATCGTAGCTGGGATGCTCGAGAATTTTTCGCCAGAAGCCCACCTGTTCGAGGCCGTGAAGGCGGCCAAGTTCACCGGCGGAGACGGACTGCATGTAGACGTCGTAATCATCGAAATGATCGGTCCACCATTTGGCGGAGTTATCGCGCGTGCCGTCCTGCTCGTAAATGTACGGCATGTTTTGTTCGCGGAAGGCGCCATTGTGAAACCAGTCGTCGCCAATCCAGCCATCGACCATGGGATTCATGGGCACGGAAACTCTTAAAGCGGGATGCGGATTGACCAGCGCCATCAGCGGCGTGAAGCCGTCGTAGGAGATGCCGAGGATGCCAACCTTGCCGTTGGACTCGGAGAGATTTTTGACCAGCCAGTCGATGGTGTCGTAAGTGTCGGTAGCGTGATCGACGTCCGTAGGATTGAGCGGGCCGTGAAGCGGGCGGTTCATAACGTAGTCGCCTTCAGAGCCGTACTTGCCGCGGACGTCCTGCACAACGCGGATGTAGCCGCCTTCGACGATAACATCGACGGCGTTATCGTAGCCTTGGAGGATGGGGCCGAGGTGGGAGCTGTTGGCGTGAGACGTGAGATCGCTGGCGTTGTAAGGCGTGCGGGTGAGCAGGATGGGCGCGTTTTTTGCGCCGCGGGGAATGAGGATGACCGTGTGTAGTTTCACCCCGTCGCGCATGGGAATCATTACTTCGCGGCGGGTGTAGTCGAAACTGTCGGTGGCTGGCTGAATCTGGGCGGGCATTTCGCTGGGAAGTGTGGCGGGAGCTTGGGCGTGCGTTGCGGCGGCGAAGACGTGTGCGGCAAAGATCGTGGCGAATAGAGCGAGAGTGCGAACACTATAAGTGAAAAGCGTCATAAGAGCGTCTCCGTTGCGCGCAGGCTCACCGTGCGCGCGCACAATTCTCAAGAAATTTAACGATGGAGCGAGGGAATTATACGTTGGCGTGTGCCTGTGCGCTAGTTTGCGAACGAGGACGACGAGGACGAGCGCCTCTATTTATTCGTGGCGAAGAGCAGTGATGGGATCGACGCGCATCGCGCGGCGTGTGGGGATATAGCAGGCCAGAAGTGTGACGATGGCCATTAGCAAAGCGACGCCGATGAACGTGAGCGGATCGGCGGCGGTGACACCGTAGAGTTCACTGGATAAGAGGCGCGTGACGCCAAGAGCACCGGCTAGACCGAAGGTGATGCCAGCCAGCGAAAATTTTGCTCCTTCTTTCATCACGAGCCACAGCACGTCGCTACGCTGCGCGCCGAGAGCGAGGCGGATGCCGATTTCGCGGATGCGCTTCGAAACAAGAAAAGATAGAACGCCGTAGATGCCGATGACGCCGAGCACTAATGCCACTGCTGCAAAAACTACAAAAAGGGCTGTGGTGGAGGCCGGTGTTGAGGCAGCTTCGGACACGATTGCCTGCATGGATTTTACTTCGCTGACGGGAGCTTCGGCGTTGAGACCGGCGACCACGCCTCGAAGTTGGGCGGCGATTTGCGAATCGTCCGAGGCGGTGCGAATGGCAATCGTCATTTCCGCGGGAACGCGCTTGTTCTCGAGCGTGGCCGCGGAATTGTAGAGAATGTACGCGGCGCCGACAAAATAGTTGGGGCCGTTGTGCTGCAGGTCGTAGGCGCGGACGTCGGGAATGACGCCGACGATGGTGCGCCAGTTGTCGTCTTCGAGCAGGCGAATGTGTTTGCCGATGGCGACTTCGTTGGGCCAGAAACGTCGCGCGGTTTCAGCAGTGATGATGGCGACAGGTGCGCCGGAAAGGTCGGCGGTGGCGAAGCTGCGACCGTAAAGGAGTGGCATGCCCATCACGCGGAAATAGTCAGGCGTCACGATGTTGAGCCAGAAGAGCGGCGAAGTTTCGCCGGGCGGGACGACGTAGTTTTCCACGTCGAAGGAGCGTTTGGTAACGCGACCGTCGAGAGGAAGCGTGTTGATGAGAGCGGCGCCGCGCGTGCCGGGGAAGGATTGCGCTTGATCAAGCACGGTGCGATAGAACGCGATGCAGCGCGCGGCATCGTTGCAGAAGGATTCGTTGGGAGTGATGCGCGCGGTGAGAATGTGTTCGGGGTGAAAGCCGGGGTTCACGTGAGAAAGCGCCCAAAAGCTGCGGATCATGAGTCCCGCGGAGATCACGAGAAGGACGGCGAAGGCAACCTCAGCGATGACCAGGGCGCTGCGAAGCCGTTGGGAGACAGAGGCGGCGACGCCGCGGCCTCCGGATTTGAGGGATTCGGTGAGCGCAGAACGCGCGGATTGAAGCGTGGGAGCTAGACCGAACGCGAGGCCGGTGGCGAGCGCGAGAGTGGCTGTGAAGAGAAGGACGCGCCAATCAAGGTGGACATCTTGCAGGCGGGGCGTGTCGGCGGGCAGAAGGACTTTCAGCAGCGCGAGACCTTTGGCTGCGAGCACCAGACCGAGTGCCGCGCCGAGCGAGGCGAGCAGAACGCTTTCGGTGAGGAGCTGACGGAGGATACGGTCGCGTCCAGCGCCCATGGCGGCGCGGATGGCGACTTCCTTTTCGCGCGTAGAGGCGCGCGAGAGCAGGAGATTCGCGATGTTGGTGCAGGCGATGAGCAGGACGAGCGCGACCGCGCCTAGGAGCATGAGCAGGCGAAGGCGCACATCGGCGACCATGCCGTTCTGCAGTGCGATGACGCTGACGTCGGCGTTCCAGCTAGCGGGCATGGGCCAGGGGAAGAGAGCGGCGGCATGAGATTGGAACGCGCGGATTTCTGCGCGGGCTTGCGGCAGCGTGGCGCCAGGACGAAGGCGCCCAATGACGGGCATGAAGTCGCCGGCCCAATAATCCGAGACGCTGCGGGGATCATTGTGCAGAGGAATCCAGATTTGCGTTCTTGTGGACGGGAAACGGAAATCCGCTGGCATGACGCCGATCACTTGACGGTTCACGCCTTCGAGCTCGATGGAACGCCCGAGAATTGTGGGATCGCCGCGGAAGCGGTCGGTCCAAAGGGAATGGCTGAGGATGACGAAGCTGTCTTGGCCCGCGAGATCTTCGCCTGGGAGAAACGTCCGGCCGAGCTGCGCATTAGCGCCAAGAATGGAGAAGAACTCGGCGGAAACGTAGGTGCCGGAGAGACGGGTGGCTTCGCCAGCCCCGGTTAGGTTGAATTCGTGGCCCTCGGCGTAGGCGGCGGCGTCCATCGAGTGTATTTGTTCACGCATGGCGACGAACGCGCCGCGCGGATAGGTTCCGCTCCCGTCTCCCGTTCCGGTTACGCTCACAAGCCGCTCGGGATGTGGAAAGGGAAGCCCAACCAGGAGAATCCCGTTTACCAAACTGAAGATGGCGGTGTTCGCACCGATGCCGAGCGCCAGCGTAAGGACGGCAACAGCGGTGAAGCCGGGATTTTTGCGCAGCATGCGCGCACCGTAGCGAATGTCCTGAAGAACACTGTCTGTAAGGCGAACGCCGCGCGCTTCGCGGCCTTCCTCTTTTACGCGCTCGACCGCCCCGAATTCCAATCGCGCGCGCCGCATTGCTTCCTGGCGCGACACGCCGCCGAGGATCAAATCTTCAGCGTAAGCATCGATGTGGAAGCGCAATTCCGCATCCATTTCGCTTTCCACGCGCGAGCGATGCAGCGTGGAGCGCAGCCATGAGCGAAGGCGGCTTACGAGCGTCATACTTCCTCCGGGGTAGTACGAAAAATTTCAGCTCCCGATTCGACCTTCGCGCTCACTCGTATCGAAGTGCGACGATAGCGTCGACGCGCATGGCGCGGCGCGCGGGTAGATAGCTGGCGATTAGCGCGACCGCCAAAAGGATAAGAGACACGGCCGCAAAAGTGATTGCGTCGCTGGGACGCACGCCATAGAGCAGAGAGGAAAGGAGACGCGTTGCTGCGAGCGCCGCGGCCAGGCCGATGGCCACTCCGATGGCTGTTAGACGGAGTCCGAAGCCGAGGATGCCCCAAACAATCTGACTCTGCGACGCACCAAGTGCTACGCGAATGCCGATGTCGCGGGTGCGCTGCGCGACCATGTACGACAACACGCCGTAGATACCGACCGACGACAGCAGTAGTGCTGTGCCGGCAAAGATCGCCAGCAGGAACGTGTCGAAGTGGGAGCGCTCAAGGGTGCTGGATATTTTCTGCTGCATGCTCGAGAGTTTATAAATCGGAACCTCCGGCGCGATCGACGCTACCGTGCTTTGCAAATCGCGAACGGGAACAGCGCCGCCGCGAGTTCGAATGACAAGGTCCATCGTGCGGCCGATCCAATCCCATGAAGCGGCTGGCATTTGCGCCATCGGAATGTAAAACGCCGGCTGCGCCACACGGTCGAGACCTTGAGTGCGCACATCCGCTACCTCGCCGACGACTTCGTGCCACACGGGATCCATGCGCCCCTTCGGCCCGGACTCGCAACACGCGAAGCGTTTGCCGATGGGATCCGCGCCCGGCCACATAGTGCGTGCGAGAGTTTCGTTGACGATGGCGACAAGAGTTCGCTCGCGCGTGTCTTGCGGCGTGAAATCACGGCCAACCCTCAGCGGGACGCGCGCCGTCGAGAGATAACTGGTCGAGACGATTTGCAATTGCGAGTTCACTAGATTGGCGAGGTCGAGTTCCTTGCCCTCAGCAAGGAGACCGTTCGTGCTGCCGCCGCCGGCAAGTGGAGCGCGCGAGACCACCGCAGTTGACTCAACTCCCGGCAAAGCGGCGGCCGCGGTCATGATGCGTTCGAAAGTATGCTGCGCCACTGTCGGATCATGATAGGCAGCCTCGGGCAGGCCAACCCGTCCGACAATAACGTTCGTGGTATCAAAGCCGGGATCCACGTGGGACACCATCAGCGCGCTGCGGATCAACAATCCGGCGCCGGCCATCAGTACGAGTGCGAGCGCGACTTCGCCGACGACCAGAAGGCTGCGAACACGATCGCGGCTGCCACTCACAATACCGGAAGCGGATTTGAACACTTCATTGAGGCGTGTAGAAGCGGAGCGCAGCGCCGGAGCGAGCCCAAACAAAAAGCTGGAAACGAGCGCCACAAAGCAGGCGAAGACGAGTGTGCTTGCGTCGATACGAGACTCCTCCAGCCGGGGCATTTCCACCGGCCCGTGGGCAACGATCCAGGACACGGCCCAGTACGCCAGCAGCACGCCTCCCGCGCCCCCGGCAAGTCCCAGAACAACATTTTCGGCAAGAAGCTGCCGCACGATTCGATTCGGCGAGGCGCCCAGGGCCGCCCGAATGGCAATTTCTTTTTGGCGCGTGCGCGAGCGCGCCAGTTGCAAATTCGCGATGTTCGCGCAGGCGATCAGCAGCAAAAATCCAACGGCAGCTAACATCATGCGAAGGCTCAAGCGCTGGTCGCCCAAAAGAACCGTTACTAGCGGCCGTACACGAAAGCTGCGATCGCCGTCGTCGAGCGGGAACTGCTTTTGCAGCCGCTCGGCAATCACATTGAGCTCGGACTGCGCTTGGGTGATAGCGGTTCCAGGTTTCAGCCTGGCCATGGCGTTCAGGTAGTGGTCGTCGTGGTCTGCAAGCTGCGCGGGCGTGAACGCCGCCGGAATCCACAGATTGCTATTCTCTAGCAGCGGATCGAAAGTCTTGGGCATAACACCGACAACGGTGGTGGGCAGTCCGTTGATGCGAATCGGCTTGCCAATGACGGCTGTGTCGCCGTGAAGCGCGGTACGCCAAAAACGCTCACTGATTACGACGACAGGTGTGTGGCCAGGAGTATCCTCATCGGCGGTGAAGACGCGCCCATCAATCGGCTGCACGCCAAACGTTCTGAAGTAATTGAAAGTTGCAATTTCTCCGTCCACGCGTTCGGGAATGCCTCGCGTTTCGAGATTGAAGCTCGCATTGTGCGAACAGCTCACCTCCGCATACGAGCTGCTCTGCTTTTTGATGTCGATGAAATTGCCAACGGAAATGCTTCCGGGCGAACCCTGCCAGTACTCTTCCAGAAATACCACGCGGTTTGGATCTTCGATGGCCAGTGGCCGTAGCAACACTGCATTGACCACGCTGAAAATCGCGGTGGTGGCGCCGATGCCGAGAGCCAGCGTGATCACGGCAACAAGCGCGAAGCCCGGACTCTTGCGCAGAACGCGCGCTCCATAGTGGAAATCCCGCCTCAGTTCATCGAGAAAATTCACGCCACGCGCTTCGCGGCCTTCCTCTTTTACGCGCTCGACCGCCCCGAATTCTAAGCGCGCGCGCCGCATCGCCTCCTTCTGAGCCACACCGCTGCGGACCAGATCCTCTGCGCGCGTTTCGATGTGAAAGCGCAACTCCGCATCCATTTCGCTTTCCATCCGGGGTCGACGAAGCGTTGCATTCATCCAGGAACGAAGACGGCTCCAGAACGTCATACTTCCTCCGGCTTGGTGCCCAAAATTCCGGCAATGACGTCTGCCATGCGGTTCCACTTTTCCGTTTCCGTTTGCAGCCGGCGCTTGCCCGCCGCGGTGAGCCGGTAGAATTTTGCCCTTCGATTGTTGTCCGACTCTCCCCATTCACTGGTGATCCAGCCCTGATGTTCGAGGCGGTAGAGCGCCGGGTACAGCGAGCCTTGCTGGATTTCGAGCCGATCTTTCGAGATTTGCTGGATGCGCAGGAGCACGCCGTAGCCATGCAAAGGACCGAGCGAGACGGCTTTAAGAATGAGCATATCGAGCGTCCCTTGCAGAAGATCGAGTTGTTTGTCCATCGACGCGTCGTCTCCTAGATTGACTAGGAATATAAACTCAGTCTCCTAGACTGTCAAGGAGAAGCCAGCGGCCGCCCGGAGCCTCGTCGCGACGAGGGGAAAATTCGATCTGAGGCCGGATGCCGGGGTGCCCCACCCTCGTTTTTGGAGGGTGGGGCCTTTGACTCTTCTTCGAGTTTCGCCACGGTTCGCTCCAAAAGTTTTCCACAAGTCATTCGAATAATATCAAGAAAGTACTTGACAACGCATACATCAATTTGGTAAGATGCTAAATGTTCTCGTCGCGATCCATCCAATCAACCTCCGGCTCGCCTCGTCCACACGCGAATTTCCCTCTTTCCATTCCGCCCTCTGCGAACTGCGTGCCCGGCGCCTGCTCCGACCCGGTCGGAGTGTTAAAACCCCCACTCCCCCACCCCACTCACCTATCCATCGAGACGACAATCACCCCGAGTAAGTCGCAACTCTGCTCTCCCAGAACAAAAACCCGCAAAAGAGAGAGCATCCAAACCCCGCATTTTCATGCAATTACGAACGCCTATTCGCATAACTCTCGTATTTTCATTCTCTTACAAACTGGGGGAGGGTTTTCTTCCCGCCAGCCAATCGCGCGGTTCAATCACGGCTCTGCGTACATGAACGAAACGCCGCAAACTCTTTCCTTTCATGCGCGTACGCACTCTTTCGTGCACAACGGGGGTGGGGGTGTCAGCTCCCGTCCCTACCTCATTACTTCCTTACGTCTCCACATCGGCGGCTGGCAAATGCCACCTCTCTTGACCGCGGGCGGACGCCCCCATACCCTCGACGGCATGGCCACTCCGGAAAAGCTTACTTTTGGAACGATTGCAGAAATCACCGCCGGAATTCTCGCAAAGAAATTTTCGCCGGTCGAAGTGGTGGATGCGTACCTCGAGCGAGTGGCGGCGCTACAGCCGAAGTTGAACGCGTTTGTGCACCTCGATGCGGAGGGCGCTCGCAAGCAGGCGCGCGCCGCCGAAGCCGCGGTTTCCAGCGGCGCGACGCTAGGGCCGCTGCATGGCATACCTCTGACCATCAAAAGCTGCATTGACGCAGCAGGCTGGCCAACTCCCGCAGGCTCGTTGATGCGCAAAGACTACGTCCCGCAGCATGACGCGCCGCTCGTGGCGCGGCTCCGGGCGGCAGGCGCGATTATTTTGGGTAACACAAATACGCCGGAATACCTGATGGCCTATGAAACCAACAATTCCCTGAGCGGCAAAACAAGCAATCCCTGGAATTTGTCGCGATCCAGCGGAGGCTCCAGCGGAGGCGAAGCTGCGGCGATTGCCTCAGGCTGCTCAATGGGCGGAGTGGGCAGCGATGGCGGCGGATCGGTACGCGTACCGGCGCATTTCTGCGGCATTTGCGGATTGAAGCCCACGCCGGGCCGCATTCCGAGCACAGGCCACTATCCGCCAGGAGGCGGAGCGTATGGCTGGATCGGCGTTGTCGGTCCGATGGCGCGAAACGTCGCCGACGTGCGCGCTCTCTTTGAAGTGATGGCTGGTCCGGACGCGGGCGATGCGCTTTCTGCTCCCGTGCCGCTGCGCAAGGTGACCGAAAATGATGCTCGCAAATTGCGGCTCGGCATTTTAGAGAGCGACGCGCTCGGGAAACCAACGCCGGAAACCAAAGCGGCGGTGGAAGGCGCGGCGAAGATTTTGAGCGACCACGGATTCTCCGTCGAGCCGAAACGACTCACCGGGCTCGATCGAGCGATTGAGCTGTGGTGGTATTTTTTCGGACCTGTGATCGCCCATCTCATTAAGCACGGCGCGGCCAGCCAGGAAGCAAAGATGAGCCCCATGCTTCGCGAGTTTGTCGCTATCGCGACGGCGCAAGTCCCGATGGCTTTCGATAGTTTTGAGCAGGCGTGCGCCGAGCGCGATACCGTGCGCGCGCAAATTTTGCGCCAACTGGAAGATGTTACCGTCCTCCTATCGCCGGTGTCTTCCGAACCGGCGTTCCGGCACGGCGAAGGGAACTGGCGCAGCGGCGAGAAAGAGTGCTATCGGGACACGATGCGCTATTCGCAGTGGCTGAATCTCGCTGGTTTTCCCGGGATGTCGGTCCCGCTCGGCACATCGAGCGAGGGCTTGCCCCTCGGCGTGCAAGTCATCGGCCGGCCATACGAAGAAGAAACCGTCTTGGCAGTCGCCGAAGCGATTGAGCAAGGACGCGGCCCGTGGCAGGCACCGAACATTTAAGGCTGCGGCGTCTGCTTCAACTCGGGATTGGGAACCGGCGCGTCGCCATATTTCTCGCGCTGTTTGTTCAAGCTGGCATCGACCAGCTTTTTGGAAGTGGCAAGCTCAGCCTGCGCTTCCTCGCGGCGACCGAGCCGCAAAAGGACTTGCCCGCGAACGAAGTGCACATTTTGATTTTCGGGGACCAGTTTTTCGGCGGCATCGAGCGCCGTGAGCGCTTCACGATTTTTTCCCTGCCGCTGATAAAGCCGCCCGAGCGATAGCAACGATACCGGCGAGCGCGGATTGTAGCGCAATGCTTCGCGGAAAAAATGTTCGGCTTCCTCGTCCTTCTGCAACTGGAGGTACAAAAGGCCAAGTTGTTCGTAATTGTCGGGAAGATCAGGCTCAACAGCAATGTCTTTGCGGAATTCCGCTTCAGCGCGTTCGTCGTCGTCCTTTCTCATGTACGCGAGCCCGAGGCTGAAGTGCGCGTACGGCAGCTTGGAATTTCCAGACGCGGCCAGTTCCAACTCGGAGATCGCCTTGTCCAATTCTTCGCGATTAAGGTAAGCCTTGCCGAGGATCAAGTGGAACTCGGGAGCTTCGCTGCCGATTTCAACGAGTCGGCTCATCGCCTTTTCGTCGAGATCATTTTTTCCAGCGTTGTGAGCAGCGATGCCGAGCACGTAGAGGTAAGTAATGTCGCTGGACATTTGTGTCCACAGCGGCTCAAGCACGGAGACGGCGTCGGCGTAATGCTCGGTAAAAACATTGCACAGCCCGAGCAGGTAGCGCGCCTGTTGCGAGCCGGGCTCGTCGCGGACGACGGATGCGAGTGGCGCGACGGCACCGGCATAGTCGCCGCGTCGGTACTTTACGAGACCGATGTTGAGCCGGATGCCCGCCATTTTGGGCGCAAGCTTTTCTGCTTTTTGCAGCAACGCAAGCGCGTGGTCCCACTCTTTGCGTCGCATGGCGATGACGCCGAGGTTGGCGTAGGCCGCGCCCGACTGCGGATCGACGGAGAGGACGCGGCGGAAAGCGGCCTCGGCCGTGGCCAAGTCGCCGGATTGCAGGGCGGCTTGACCTTGCGCAAAGGATGCTTGGGGATCGATGGCGGCGGCGTGGCCTATGCTGCCCGACGATTGTTGGGAGGCAGGAAGTGACGCGCAGCGCGAGTACGCGGGAGCAAGGCAGGTGCCGAAAGCGGCCATTAAACCGATTGAGGAGGCACCTGCGAGGCCGGCGCGGAAGAGAGAAGACATTGTTCGATAGTGTCCGGCAGCCGCAAAAGGAATTCAAGCGGGGAGCGTGAACGTAGCCGGCCGGGAACTGCGAAGATGCCAAATTAGGATTAAGCACGAGATTCGATTTTCAGCTTGACACGCACACTCCAATGCTTTATTAATCCGATTTAATAAGTCACATTCAGGTGCGTTTCCAACGTCGAGTGGTGGGGGCTGTCTCCAATGAGTGGCCTTCTGCAAGCGGCAGATACCAGGGGTGCCCGCGGTAGCAGGCGTAATTGTGCCCACACCAGGCCGGTTATCCATTTCAAAATTTCCGGGAGGTAGCAAAGTGAACGGACACGGTTACAGTTTTCATCCTGCCTGCATTCTGAAAAACCTGCCGAAAGCAGCTCGACTGTTGGTCTGCGCGATGATCGCCATCCTGTGCACCGCGAACGTCGCGCAAGCGCAAGACACCGGCTATATCAGCGGCACCGTCACGGACAAGTCCGGCTCCGCGGTCGTTGGCGCGGATGTGGTGATTACCAGCACCGGCGGCAACGCGACGCACCCGACGACCACCAATGCCGACGGCGCCTATGTTGTCGCCGGCTTGCCGGGTGGGTCCTACAACATCGTGGTGACCGCAAAGGGATTCCAGAAGTTCACGGCGCAAAATGTTGTGCTGGACGTGGCAGCAAAAATACGCGTAGACGTGCAGCTCACCGTCGGCGCGATAACGCAAGAAGTGGTTGTGACCGGTGAAAGTGTCGCGCAGGTCGAGACGCAATCCTCATCCCTCGGCGACACCATCACGGGCAAGCAAGTCGAACAGTTGGAGCTGAACGGACGCAACTTCACCCAACTCGCCACGCTATCCCCAGGTGTGGTGAATCAGACGGGGCAGGACGAAGGGAAAGTGGGTGTCTACGGCAACGTGGCTTATTCGATCAACGGCGGCCGGACGGAATACAACAACTGGGAATTGGACGGCGGCGACAACATGGACAATGGCTCCAACACCACGCTGAACGTCTATCCCAACGTAGAAGCGATCGCTGAGTTCAAGGTGCTCACTTCCAACTACGGTGCACAGTATGGGCGCAACGGTTCCGGCACCGTCGAAGTGGAGACCAAGTCTGGTGGAAGCTCCTTCCATGGAAGCGCTTTTGAATACCTTCGCAACGACTTCTTCAACGCCAACGAATATTTCAATAACGCCGCCGGAATCCCTCGCCCACCTTACAAAAAACATGATTTCGGCTACACCGTCGGCGGGCCGGTATTCATACCGCACCATTACAACACAGACAAGAAGAAGAGCTTCTTTTTCTGGTCGCAGGAATGGCGGCGCGAGAAGAATCCAGCTACGATCGCGCCGATCAACGTGCCATCCGCTGCCGAGCGCCAGGGGAACTTCACGGCCGTCTGTGCTGCATCCCCAACCGATTGTCCTAACACAGGCCCTAACCCCGTTGCCAACGTGGCGGCAGTTCCTATCTCAGCCGTTGGACAAGCGTTACTGGGCTTGATCCCTCAAGCAACACCCGGCTTCACCCTCGGCGGTTTTCCCGCATTCGCACAAACGGTATCGACGCCGACCACGTGGCGCGAAGAGTTGGTTCGTTTCGATCACAACTTCACTGATAATTATCGCCTCACCATCCGCTACATTCATGATTCGTGGAGCACAATCGTTCCGAATCCACTCTGGGGGAACGGCACATCCAGTTTTGAGAACATTCAGACGAACTTCGTCGGTCCTGGCACAAGCTTTGTGGCTCGTCTGAACGCCAATATTACCCCAACTGTGTTGAACGAGTTTGTCGCCAGCTACACCGCCGACCATATCTTCCTTACAGCCCTAAACAATCCGCCCGGCCTTCCGGCGGGAGCTATGGGATCCATTTTTAACAATGGCTTCGGCGGAAAACTCCCGGCCATCCAGTTGAACGGCAACGCTGATATTTACGGCGGGCTCGGACAGGATACCGGTTACTTTCCATGGAACAACGCAAACCCTTCGTATACCTATCGTGACAACCTAACGAAAATTCTCGGAAATCACACGTTCCAAATGGGCGCTTACGTTGTATTCGCCCAGAAGAACGAGGATAACTCTCCTAACGTGCAGGGTATTTTGACTTTTGACGCCAGTTCCGCCGTCAGCACGGGCAACGCCTTAGCCGACTTGCTGATGGGTAACGTCGCCAGCTACACGCAATGGAGTGAAATCACTAAGTACTACAACCGTTACAAGATCGTTGAACCGTACTTCAATGATGATTGGCGTGTAACCAAACGACTTACGCTGAATCTTGGCCTACGGGTCAGCTTGTTTGGAACCTACCGCGAGCGCTACCAGCAGGCCTTCAATTTCAACCCGGCTGCGTTCGTGGCGGCCAATGAACCTGGCTTTGACGGGAATGGGAACCTGATGCAAAATGCGGGGAATACTGCCAATCCCCTAAACGGGGTTGTACAGTGCGGAGGAAAGGGGGGCAATTTCCCTCTTCTTCCGGATTCGCTCTTCCCAACTACTACGATTGGCGCGTCTTCAAACGCCGGTTGTCTCTCCGGACACCTTTTCAACCCGGCGCCGCGGATTGGCTTTGCCTTTGATCCCAAAGGCGATGGCAAAATGGCGATTCGTGGAGGATACGGCATCTTCTACGAACACACCAACGGCAACGAGGGCAATTCCGAGTCGCTGGAGGGTTCCGCACCACTCGTCCTAAAGGCCACCCAGTCCAACATCGTCGGATATACAAACATTGGTGCAGGCAGCGGTACGGTGCCGCTCCCTCCGCTTTCGGTCGTGTCCATACCGAACAAGGCTCAGTGGCCTTACGTGCAGCAATGGAACCTGAGTGTCCAAAGAGAGCTGCCTTCTCATATCATTTTTTCCGCAGCCTATGTGGGCAGCAAGGGCACGCATCTCACCATGCTCAGCGATGGCAATCAGCTTTGTCCAATCGTCGGTGGTTTCGGTTGCCCCTCGGGAATCGCGAATCCTTATACCGCGGGGGAGCCGATCATTACCGCGACGAATTTTGCAGCCGGGGGACCAGCGATCAACACTATCTGTCCTACTGGCGGAGGAGCTCCGACGGTGAATGGCGTACCCGTTACTGGACCCGCGGAAAACAACGTCCTGGTCGCGGGCTGCGGATCCAGCGCCGATCCCCTTCGCACCATGTTCCCTGGCTATAGCAACCTCACCTTCCTTCGCAACGCAGCCAATTCCATCTATAACGCGCTGCAGGTTTCGGCGAAGCGCACCGTGGGGGATTTGACACTGAGCCTTGCCTACACCTATAGCCATTCCATTGACGACCAGTCAGATCGATCGGACACCGCATTCGTGAATGCTTACGATTTCGCGCTCAATCGAGCGAGCTCCACCTTTGATCAGCGCCACGCTCTATCGTTAAGCTACGTCTATGGCGTGCCGTTGTTTAGGCACGCCTCTTCCGCTTTCGCGCGCGCGGCGCTCGGCGGATGGCAGCTCTCGGGCATCACCGTGGTACAGGCGGGTAACCCGGTCAGCGTGACAAACGGGACGACGTTTGGCGACAACGCGGGCGTCGGGAACGGGGTCGGCACGGGTTCACGGCCGGATTTGGTGGGCAATCCAGATGCTGGCGTGGTGAACACCAACGCCGCGCCAGGGCCACTTTTGTACAATCCATCGGCCTTTGCGATTCCCACAGGACTTACTTTTGGAAACGTCGGCCGCGACACGCTGACGCTACCGGACCGCGTCAACTTTGACTTCGGGCTCTTTAAAGAGTTCAAGTTCAGCGAAAAAACCGGCCTCGACTTCCGCTGGGAGAATTTCAACCTCTTTAACCACTCGGAATTCAATGGCATGAACACGACTTTCGGATCGAGCGGGTTCCTCTACGCGAACTCGACGCATCTTGCTCGCAAGATGCAATTCGGGCTGAGGTTGTTCTTCTAGCCATTCCGCTGTGTTTCAGGGCGGCGCTTTTTTCTTGAGCGCCGCCCCTTTTTTCTGATAATGGCCATCGCTTTTTTGTATACTCCCTCCGCCCGTCCAGGAGGAGAGAAAAACGACATGAAACGCCGAACATTTATTGAAACCTCGATTGCCGCAGCCGCAGTTCTTGCGGTGCGCCCGTCGTGGTCCGCTGCCGCTGAACACGAAATTAAAAAGGTCGGATTGCAGCTCTACACCGTTCGCGGGGAAATAAAGAAGGACTTCGACGGGACCATCGCGAAAGTAGCCGCGACCGGCTACAAAGAGGTCGAATTTTTTGGAGGGGAATACGGCGGCCATTCGCCGAAGGAGGTTCGCGCGCTGCTGGACAAGGACGGTCTCGTATCCCCTTCGGCCCACATCGATTACGTTGTGATCGAGAACAAATGGCCTGAGACGCTGGACGCCGCGCACATCATGGGGAACGAGTACCTCGTGTGCCCGTGGATCGACGAAAAGCAGCGTACCGCCGATGGTTGGAAGCGCGTGGCCGAGCTATTCAATAAAGCAGGAGAAGCCAGCCAGAAGGCGGGCATTCAGTTCGCATACCATAATCACTCCTTCGAATTCTCGCCGGTGGAAGGCTTGGGTGGAAAGTCCGCGTATGACTACCTCCTCACGGAAACGGATCCCAAGCTCGTAAAGATGGAGATGGATTTGTGCTGGATCAGCGTGGCCGGGAAAGATCCCGTGACCTACTTCGACAAGTATCCGGGGCGCTTCCCGATGGTTCACGTAAAAGACTATGTGAATGATCCGAACGCTACGAGCAGCTATGCGGGCGCGACCGGTTCCATCGAGTTCAAGGGGCGCTTGGCCGACGTTGGAAAAGGTTCGATCGACTGGAGGCGCATCTTCGCGGCATCGGACAAGGCTGGCATCAAACATTATTTCGTCGAAAACGACGACGCGAAGCAGCCCTTTGAAGACATCAAGATCAGCTACGACTA
>DASXMM010000343.1:0-3187 GCA_036495665.1 Candidatus Acidiferrum sp.
TTCGGCTTCATCGACGCCGAGTTGCTCGACGATAATTTGCTTTACGCGTTCTTCCACACTGGCCATTCCGGTGTCCTCCGCGATTTCTATCGCTTATTGTGCAACGACGTACACTAACGACTATCGGCCTAGACGGCGCCCATGGTGTTTTAAATCGTCTATCAGGCAACCTGCTCATTCTAGTCATGGGATTGAGCAAGGTCAACTTTTGGCATTTGCCTGGGTGCCGCCGTTCGTGGCGTATTTCGGCAAACCACAGTGAGCGCAGCGCCGAACAAAAGCCATGCCCATGTGATACCACCACTTGGAACTAAACTGCTTCCCGCAGCGGGGACACGCGAAATATTGAGCCTGATAGGAAGTTATGATTGTCGCAAAGAACCAGCAGAGGATTAAAATCCCCCCGATCGGCGACATTACTTCCTCCTTGTGCGCTAAGTGCGCGGCAGCCCCGAACAACAGCATGGCGGGAAAGCCCGCCGCGAAAACGATAAGAAATCGATTTCGCCGCTTTCGGTAACCCTCCCAGGCCGCTCGGTAGTCCGAGTTCACGCTCTGGCTACCAGGACCAAATCTTCCTGATTTTCCGTCTCTGCTAGAAATACCCGTCCGAAAACCTTGGGCTCAATCACCATGACGACACCGCCGAGTTCTTGAACGTACCAATCTATTGCTGAATCACCGACGAACTGCTCGGCCACGAATTCAATTTCGCCCGGCTCACCGTGCAGCATGAGGCGACCTCCCTTCTTGATCTCATCGCCGGATTGATACTTGAACGGCACCGGGATCAAGCCAGATACAGCCCCCCGTTGACATCGAGGACGTGGCCGGTGATGTAGGCGGCTTCGTCGGTGGCCAGGAACACGATTGCTGCGGCTACGTCGCGCGGCGTACCCATGCGTCCCAAGGGGATGCGATTCTTCAGGTCGTCCTTCACTTTGTCGGGGAGGACGTCGGTCATGGGCGTGGCGATGAAGCCGGGAGCGACGGCGTTTACGGTGATATTGCGCGCGGCAATTTCGATGGCGATGGCTTTGGTGAGGCCGATCAGCCCTGCTTTCGCGGCGACGTAGTTGGCCTGGCCTGCGTTGCCCATTTCGGCGACGATGCTGGAGATGTTGATGATGCGGCCGGCGCGGGCGCGCATCATCGTGGCGAGGGCTTGCTGGATGCAGATGTGGGCGCCGGTGAGATTGGTGCGAATTACGTCGTCCCAGTCTTCTTTTTTCATGCGGACGGCCAGGCCGTCGCGCGTGATGGCGGCGTTGTTGACGAGGATGTCGAGGCGGCCGAATTTTTCCAGGACTTGCTTGAATCCGGACTTGATTTGGTCGGGGTCGGCCACGTCCATTTTTATGGCTACGGCTTCGCCGCCGGCGTTTACGATTTCGTTGACGAGTGCGGCTAGTTTTTCTTCGTTGCGGGCGGCGGCGGCTACTTTTGCGCCGGCTTCGGCCAGGGCTAGCGCGGTTTCGCGGCCGATGCCTTGGGAGGCGCCGGTCAGGAGGGCGACTTTGTCTTTTAGGCTGAACATCGTCGGAGCTTAAACCTCGGAAAAAGACTCAGGGCTTCGCCCTGAGCTACATTTTTTGAACCCGCAAACCCTTTCGCTTTCTACTTCGCTACTACCGAGACACCGTACAAACTCTGTCGGTTTGCACAGGCTGAAGCCTGTGCTACTTAGGCGGCGTCGGAACGGGCGCCGGCAATTTTTTCTACTGTGGCGGCTAAGCTTTTTTCGTCTTCGACGTTTAGCGTGGCTACGGAGCGCTCGATTTGGCGCAGCAAGCCGCTCAGGACGCGGCCCGGGCCAACTTCGACGAACGTGTTCACGCCTTCATCGATCAGGAGGCGGACGGATTCTTCCCAGCGGACGGGCATGGTGACCTGGCGGATCAGCGCTTCGCGGGCTTCGTCGCCGGTGGTGATGGTGTCGGCGTCGACGTTGGTTACGAGCGGCACTGACAGCGGTCCAAAATTGATGTTCTTCAAATCTTGCGCGAGGCGTTCTTGCGCGGGCATCATTAGCGCGGAGTGGAACGGGGCAGAGACGGCAAGGATCACAGCGCGCTTCGCGCCGAGTTGCGAGGCGATTTCAACGCCACGCTTGACGGCGCCGGCATGGCCGGAGATGACCGTTTGTTCGGGCGAGTTGAGATTCGCGGCGGAGCAGACCTCGCCGTCGGCTGCGCGCTTGCACGCGTCGGCTACGACCGCGGGCGACAATCCCATGATGGCGGCCATTGCGCCTACGCCCGCCGGGACGGCTTCCTGCATGTACGTGCCGCGCTTGCGAACTAGCTGCACGGCGTCCGAAAATTTCAACGCTCCAGCGACGACGAGCGCCGAATATTCGCCGAGGCTGTGGCCCGCTACAAAGTCGGGCGTGAGGCCACGTTCGGCGAGGACGCGACAGACGGCGACGGAGCAAGTGAGAATAGCAGGCTGCGTGTTGGCGGTGAGCTTTAGCTCGTCTTCCGTGCCTTCGAAGCAGATTTTGGAGATGGAAAAGCCAAGGGCTTTATCGGCTTCTTCAAAAACGGCGCGGGCCGCCGGATATTTCTCCGCCAGCTCTTTGCCCATACCGGGGTACTGTGAAGCCTGCCCCGGAAACACAAACGCAACTTTGCCCATCGTCGATCCTCTCTTGCGGCCTCAGGCGAGAACGCTGGCGGCCGAGAGCTCCTGTTCGATTTTTTCGTTGATGCGCGCACGGGACAGGCCCGCGGCCACGCGAATGGCGTTTTTCACGGCTTTGGCATTCGAACGCCCGTGGCCGATGACGCAAACACCACGCACGCCTAAGAGCGGTGCGCCACCGTATTCCGTGTAATCAATCGTTTTTTTCAAGCCTTTCAGTGCTCCACGCGAAAAGAGAAAACCTACCTGCGACGCCAGCGAGCTCTGAATGGATTTCTTCAGCAAGCCGAAAATCTGGACAGCCAGACCTTCGCAGATTTTCAGAGCGATATTGCCGACGAAACCGTCGCTTACGATCACGTCTACGTTGCCGGAGAAAAGATCTCCGCCCTCGACATTGCCTACAAAATGGACCGGGCTCTTTTTCAAGCGCGTGTAAACCTCGCGCGTAAGCTCATTGCCTTTGATCTCTTCTTCGCCGACGGACAGCAGGCCGACGCGCGGGCGGCGGTTGCCGAATGTCGCGCGATAATAAATTTCGCCC
>DASXMM010000344.1:0-8546 GCA_036495665.1 Candidatus Acidiferrum sp.
ATCGAAGCGTTGAGCCGCGGCGCCGCCGAATCCATCTTCATCGAAAATCACGCGCCCGCCGCAAAACTGATCCGCCAAAATCTCGATTCGCTCGGCATCACCACCGGCGCCACCATCCTCGCCACCGACGCGCACCGCGCCCTCGAAAAACTCGCCCAGCGTCACACTCCTTCCACCGCCCCAATCCATTTCATTTTCGTCGACCCGCCCTACGCCGCCCACGACGACTACACCCGCACCCTAGAATTTCTAGCCACCTCCAATCTCCTCGCGCCCACCACGCAAGTCATCTTCGAGCACCACCACAAACTCCAACTCCCCGAACAATTCGCCTCCCTCCGCCGCACCCGCCTCCTGAAACAAGGCGACGCCGCCCTCTCGTTTTTTCTCAAGGGGGTCTCCTCCGGTGTCTAACCTATAGGATGACCTAGCTACTCAACGCGCAAGGCTTGCATGGGATCGATCGACGCAGCGCGCAACGCGGGAAGGACGCAGGCAATTGCCGCGACCAGTATGAGAACCAGCGCGGCCCACATAAGCGTCAAGGGTTGGGACAAACTTCCTCCTCCCCGTGCGGCGACGAGGGGGCCGAGAATCGCGCTTATTATCAAGCCTGCGGCCATACCAGTGCCCAGCATCGCCAAGGTCGACCTGAGCACAAGTTGCACGACCGACGCGCGGCCGGCGCCCAGTGCCATCCGGATGCCCACTTCCTGGGTGCGCTGCGTGACGGCAAAGGACACGACGCTGTAGAGTCCTGTGGCCGCCAGCACCAGGGCGATGACAGCATAGAGCGCAAAAATAGCGGCGATCATGCGCTCGCGGCCCCATCCCCAGTTATCGAGCTCCCACTGGAGCGTACGAGCGTATTCCACGACCAAACCGGGGTTAAGCTCGACCAGCCGTGCTCTGGCAGAACGCATAGCCGTCTCCGTATCGCCGCTCGCGCGCACGTATAGAACTCCATAGGGAACTGGAGGGCCGAAGCTGGACGGCAGGAAAACCCCCGGGCGCACGCGGGGGTGGTCGAGGTCATCGTTTGATGCGTCGCCGACCACGCCGATCACTTCCACCCAGTCATCGAGAGCTTTCGCGGACGACAGCCGATAACCTAATGAATCCCATCGCTTGAGAAACGGTATGCGCACACTTTGCCCAATGGGGTCTGTATCCCCCAGGTACTGTTTGACGAACGCCTGATTTACCAGAGCGAGATGCGCTTGGCGTTCGGCTTCGGAGCCGTCAAAAACTCTCCCCCGCAGCAGCGGGACATGGAGCACAGAAAGCAGTTGCGGGCTGATCTCACTGCACACAGCTTCCGCGTCAGTTAAGGCGGGCTTGCTTTGAATCTCGACCTTCGTGTTGAATCCCCACGTCGCCGGATGCCAAATTGTTGACCACCCCGCTTCGGCCACTCCCGGCGTTTGCGCCACAGCCTGTCGTATCGATTCCTCTTCGTTGACGAACTTCGGGATTCGTTCCTGTATCGTCGCTCCCGCAAGCTTCGGCAGTCTGAGCGCAACGGAGAATACATGATCCGGATCGAAGCCTTGCGGTGCGTGCAGCTTTGCCAGAAAGGCCTTGGCCGCGCCGCCAGCTCCGGCCAGGAGCAGCAGGGTCAAGGCCACCTGGCCGGCAATGGGCAGCCGGTGCATACTTCGGGATCGCGACGTGCCTGCGATCTTTGTGGTGCCCTGGAGCAGCGAGCCAGGGTGCGGTCGCGATAGCTCGAACGCAGGGGACAGGCCGAAGAGAATTCCAGTAATCACGCCAACTGCGGCACTGAACAAAAGCACGGGAACATTGAGTTGTATGACAACTTCGTGCGAAAGCCAATCGTCCGGCAGCATACTGCGCATCGCGCTCACGCCCCAACGAGCGGCTAAAACTCCGAGTGCCCCGCCGGTCACCGAGAGCAGAACCGATTCCGTCAGAAGTTGACGGATAAGCCGCGCGCGGCCTGCTCCCAGCGAGGTTCGCACCGCGAACTCGTGCTGCCGCGCGGTGCCGCGCGCAAGCAGCAGAATAGAAACGTTGGCGCACCCAATGATCAACAGGAGTGCGGCTGCGGCGAACAAAGCCGCAATCGTTCCCCCCGAGCCTCCCAGAAGCTCGTCGTTCAGCATGGCGAGTTTCACGCGAGGGCTCTTCCCATAGAGATCGGGATCTTCTTTCGCGAAGCCGCCCACTACAGCCTGTAGCTGCGCTTCCGCGGCGGGATAGCTCGTCCCCGGCTTGAGCTTCGTGAACGCCATCCAGTAATCGTGCGGATCGGCCGTGGGCGCGCCTAACAAATACACATCGGAGTCGAACCAGGTGAAACGGGACGGCATGACGCCGATCACGGTGTAGGGCGTGTGATCCAGCTCGAGGATTTTGCCCATGAGCTCTCGGCTTCCTAAGTAGTGCTCCTTCCAGAAGCGGTAGCTCAGCACAGCAACCGGCGCAGGATTTCCGCTTGGCGCGTCCGCCGGCGTAAACACCCGACCGAGAAGCGGCGGCACGCCCAGGAAGACAAACACGTTCGGGGAATAGAAACCGGCGTTCACGGCGAGAGGAGCATTCTCGCCAGTCAGGTTCTTGAACAGCGCCGGCTGTTGAAAGAATGCATCTTGGACCGCCGAGCCGTTGCGAATCTCTTGTAAGTGGCCGCCGTTTACCAGAAGCGGCTGATAGTGACCACTCTGGTTGAGCATCTGGACGCACAGGATGTGACTTGCATCTTTATAAGGAAAGGGATCTAGCAGAACGCCATAAACCACGCTGAAAATGGTTGTCGTTGCGCCGATTCCCAGCATCAGCGAGACAACGGCACCGATGGCAAATCCGGGTGACTTGAAGAATTGCCGAATCGCATAGTAAATGTCGCGGACAACGGACTCGATCAATTTAGCACCCGGCTTTACCTCTCAGCGACACGTCGAACGCGGCGCTAGCAAGACTACCGCCGGAGAGGTGCGTTCGCTGCTCTATAAATCTCAATGTTGCGCACAACAGCACATCAGTTCTCGTGCAGGACCATGGTGTCGTTGACCATTGTAATCTATATATGTAGACTTTGTCCATGAAGACTCCACGTCTATCACCGCAAACACTGCGCGTGCTCGAACGCTTCATTGAGCGGCCGACTGCGTGGCGTTATGGCTACGACTTGAGCCGCGAAACCGGCCTCAAATCCGGCACGCTTTACCCGATCCTCATGCGGCTGGCCAAACACCAACTCCTCGAAACCAAGTGGGTCACCACCGAAGACGGCGTGCCTCCGCGCCACACTTACCGCCTCACACCAAATGGCGCCGCCTTCGTCCGCTCGCTGGCGCCCGAGCGCTCCGGCGCAAAAGTTCGCCGCGCGGCCATCAGCGAGGCCAAAGCATGACGCCGCCCTCCCACCCGCGCCGCTTCGCCTCTCAACTCTTGCGCGCCGCGCTCTCCATCGCGCCGCACGGCACGCTCGACTGGGGCCAGGGCATGCTCAGCGAACTAAACCACGTGGAAGGGAACTGGTCCGCCCTCCTGTGGGCTTTCGGCGGCGCAGGCGTTCTCGCCAAGCACGCCGTCCTCTCCGCCATTTTCACCGGCAGCAACGGCCCCATCCTCCCATCCGCCGCCGACCTTTTCGAAAAGGAGTCCTCTATGCGCAAACCCATCCTGGCCGCCATCGGTGCCTGCGTCGTAGCCTCCCTCCTCTTTTTCCTCGCCCCCGTCTTCCGCCAAGCATTCCACGTTTCCCTCGCCCAGTGGCATCACGTATTCAAAGTTGAACGCGGCTTCGGCTACCGGAAACCAGACCCAGCGTTGGACGTTCTTGCCAAAAAGGCAGAACAAAATCACGACGCCGAAGCCTTGGCGTTTGTCGCCGGTCGTTACCCGAATCGATCCGACGCTGCGCGTTTCGCCGACGAGGCCGTTCATCTTGATCCGAACCTGACCTGGATTTACGCCGTCGTTGCCGTGCAGTGGTCTTCCCTTCCAGAAATTGACCGTTGGGTTCCCGCTCTCCAAAAATTCGATCCCCAAAACGCGCTTCCTTACCTCATCACGGCAGAAAGAATTGACATTGACCAAGTAGTCCGCGAACAGGTACCGCACAGCGCTGATGAGCAGACCCCCGAGTGGCGCGCCGCCATGGCGTCGGCGTTCCAATCGCGCGAGTTGGACGATTATCTCGATCGCTTCAAGGACCTCGATCGCCGCGTTCTGCTTCGCTATCGCATTGATGATCCGTTCCAGGTCGGTGGCGAGGATTGGGATTGGTATGGCCTGCCAAGCTACGGAGTCGCGGACTCTGACAGTTATGCGAAACTCTTGATTGAATCCGGCGAATCACTGGAAGCAAGGGGCGACTACAAGGCCGCCGCAGAGAAGTATTCGTCAGTCGCCCGGTATAGCCAAATGCTGGGTCTAGTGCCATCACTCTTCCTGAGACGCGAGATCAAGCAAACGTACAAGCATCTCGAAATGCTCTCGGAAAGGAGCGGCAACAAAACCGACGCGGCATTTTACTCTGCGCTGTCCGAACAAATCGACCTAGCTGCGGAACGGCAGTTGGCTTCCTGGCGCAAGGCTTCCAGAGGTAGCCGCGTCTCGTCCTGGAACGCCTTTCTGGTAAAGCTGTCAGGAATGCTGATGCTCCTCTTCTCGGCTGTCTTACTCCTGTGTGTGTTCGGCGTAATGATTCGGGGCCGGTCCATCAAGTTACCATCGCTTCGTCCAAGTAGTATGACGCTCGCGCTTGGCTTCGGCTCGGCCGTCGGAGTACTGCTCTCAAGCGCCGTTCTTTTTGTAAGCTACTGGCCGTACTCTGAACTTCTGCAGAGCTTCCTTCGCAACGGTGACGAGAGTGGTATTCCCGAACTCTCGAATTTTCTTGGCATCGCGCAGGTCCCGCTCGGGACAGGAGGTTTTTTGGGCGTATCGAACGCCGTGTTTCATTTCTGGTTCGGCGTGATCGTGCTCTGCGTAGTCACGCTCCTGTTCGTCCTCTGGCGCTTCCGCCACCGCCCGCGCGTCGCCGCCGCTGCCTAATATCGTTGCCCGGCCTTAGGTTCCGCGCGCAACTCTGTTTTGTTGTTGGTCAGTTTCGGGCTAGTTAGTTAGGAGTTGCGACCGTCAAAGGCTTACTTCAAGCCGCTTCGGGAACGCCACGATTGTCAGCTTCCACGCGGACAATCATTTCCTTGAAGATGTCCACATCCCAGCAGCCATCGAGACGGATACGGAGCGCACTACTTGATTCGCAGAGGGCCTGCCCACGGAGCGGGACTCGTAATGGGCCAACTTCGACTTGCAACACTACCTGCCGGCCTATCCAAACCGAATACGTTTTAGACGCGGCGCCAAGAGCGGTGGGCGGCTCCGTGGCGCAATTCACCAAATCATGGATGGCTTTTACCAGCTTGTTCATGCCGTCTGCTTTCGAGATAACCAAATCAGCGCCAACGGCCGCCGCCAGAGACCGGCTAAAACTATCGTCGTGCAGCGTGAATACGATGATTGGCACGCGCGGCATCATGCGTTTCAAAACGGGTGATGCTTCCGCTCCGCTCATATTGGGCATGGACAAATCCAGAAGAATCAAGTCAGGTTTGGTTTGTTTTGCCTTTTCAATGGCCTGTGCGCCATCTTCCGCTTCCGCACAGACCTTGAATCCCGCGTTCTCGATCAGAAAGCGAAGCAGATACCGGATCGTGGAATTATCATCAGCGATGAGAATCGTCTTGAGCATGGTTGGAGCCTGCACCTATCTTGGACACCCGGAACACCCCGGTACGTTGGATGCCTTTACACAAGGCAGTACCCTATTGTTTTCCCCGACCTAGGGCAATCGGGTAAACCCTGTAACCGGCTAGGCGCCGTCCGCCGCCGCGCGTCGAAGGGGATACTCGAGTGTCTTCCGAAATGGCTTCTGCTCGTACCCGATCGCCTGAATAACCGTAAAAGCTGAATTGCTCGAACCGAATAGCCACCTCGTCCTTGACAATCCTTGGCAACACAAGCCTCTTGGCTCGCATCCGGGTATACTTGAGAGCTTCATGTCGCTAGGCCAGGTCAATAGTGGGTTGAATCTCTTGGGACAGGGACAAGGCGCGGCTACCGCTGCGCGGATGGCGCCTATTCCTGCGTCGGCGGCCGTGCCCGTCGAGCCGAAGCTCGACGTTCCCTGGGGTGACTTCCACCAGGGCTTTGCGAGCAGCGTCCGGGCTTTCTTTTCCCGTCCATTTACGGCGGGAAAATTTCTCGCGGGCGATTACTTCCGGGATTGTTGGGTCGAGCGCCGTATCCCTAAGCGCGCCGTTCTTGCTGCCGCGCTTTGGCACGTTGTGTTCCTGGTTTCGCCATTCGCGTTGCTGTCCGCCATCGTTCGCCACAGCTCAGCCTTCGACAACACCCAGCTCACCTGGTCCGGCCCCATCGAAGATTTTCCGTCTCTGGAGATTCGCGCCGCGAAACCAAAGACGGTCGCGCGTGTTGACCCGGCGAAGGCCCTTAAGCCGAAAGGCGCCGACGCGTTTCATCCGCACCAGCGCATCGTCACCGATCCCGTGCATCCGAATCATCCGCGGCAGACGGTCATCAATCCCGCCGCGCCGCAGCTCGCGCCAAAACTTCTTCCCGAATTGCCGAACATCGTTCAACTGCAAGCGGCGGCAGCTCCCGCGCGGCCGCACATCGAGATTAGCGAACAAACGCTCGCGAAACTTCATCCGCGCCAGCATCGCGTCGCTACCGCTCCCGTTGCGGCGCCGCCCGACGTGCCGGCGCTGGAACAAAAGCCGACGGAGCTGATGATTGCCGCTTCGCCGAACGCTCCCGCGCGCCCAAAGCTCGAGTTGAACGCCGGCGCAGCACCGCGTGTCGCTCCGCGCACGCATTCCGGCGATTCGCTTCCCGCTCCGGAGCTAGGCGCGGCACAATCTGCAGCCGCCAACGGAAGTCCGGCTTCGCTCATTGCGCTTTCGGCCGCGCCCGCGGCGCCCAAGCCCGATGTTCAGCCGCCGCAGGGCAATCTTGCCGCGCGCATTTCGATTTCGCCGGAAGGCACGAAGCCCGGGGTTCCTGATGGCTCGCCAAAAGCTCCAGCCGATCCGGCAGCTGGCGCGGGCGCAACGGCGTCCAGCAATGGCGGCGGAAGAAGTCCCGTGGGAGTAAGCATCAGCGGCGGAAACCCGCAACCGAAGACCACCGTTTCCGGGATGGGCGGCGCAAAACTCAGCTTGCCGTCATCGCGCACGCTGGGCGCCCGATCCGAATCCACCGCCAAAACGGAAGACACCCCGGATCGAACCGCCCCGCCGGACTTCGCGTTGCTGCCCCCCGGCGCGAAGCCTGAACAGATTTTCGCCTCGAAACGCGTTTACACGTTGGCGGTCAACACCGCCAACCTGAACAGCGCCAGTGGAAGCTGGATCATGAATTTTTCCGAGCTTAGTCCCAACGGGAATGGTCCCCGCGCCGCGTCCGGTTCGTCCGAACTGACCGGCCTCGCGCTCGTCCGCAAAGTCGACCCCAAGTATCCGCCGGAACTGATCGAGCAAAATGTGCAGGGCGAAGTCGTTCTCTACGCGGTCATTCGCGCCGACGGTTCCGTCGACGGCATTCAACTCGTCCGCGGCATCGATCCCCAGCTCGACGCCAACGCCAAGTCCGCGCTGAGCCAGTGGAGGTTCCGCCCGGCGATGAAGGGTGGCGTCGCCGTCGACCTCGAAGCCATCGTCCACATCCCCTTCAAAATCCGCGACGACCACTAAAGAAGGTTCGCAGAACTCTCCGCGCACTCTGTGCTCTCGGCGAACTCTGCGTAAATGTTTTTTCTGACAAACGGAAGCGACTATGAGGACGCAGCGGCCGAAGCGCCGCTGGCGAATCCAGCTTCAGCGAGTTTCACAAGCGTGTAGAGCGCATGGTTCACCGGAGTGGGAACGCCCAGGTCGGCGCCGCGGCGCGCGATGTAGCCGTTCAGAGAATCAATCTCCGTGCGTTTGCCTCGCATCATGTCCTGAGCCGTTGAGGAGTACGCGTCGGCCAGTTGCGTGGCGATCTTGAAAGCGCCGGCAAGCGCCACGTGTGGATCCTCGAAGCCGGGAGGATGGATGCCCGCCGCATTCGCAACGGCGAGAATTTCGTAGACCGCGGTTTCCACAAGCTTGCGCGCGTCGGGGCTGGCGGCGATTTGTCCATACTGCGCGCGGCCCAGCGCCGAAACGGCGTTCAGCGCGCAGTTCCAGGTGAGCTTGGTCCAAAGCTCGCCGGCGATGTTGTCCGCGATGCGGCAACCGACGCCCGCGCGTGCGAAGACTGCGGCCACTCGCTCGGTTTGAGTGCTGCGCGGCCCGATGACCAGATCGCCCCGGCCGGCGTGTTTCACGTGGCCGGGCTGAGGAACGGACGCCGCGACGTAGACCACTGCGGAGATCGCATCAATGCCCGATGCGGCGCGGATCTGCTCGGCATTGTCCACGCCGTTCTGCAGGCTCACGACAGCCGCGCCTGGCGCGAGCAGCGGCGCCAACTCCCGCGACACCGCCGCGTTGTCGGTGGTCTTCACG
>DASXMM010000345.1:0-10366 GCA_036495665.1 Candidatus Acidiferrum sp.
CCCTTGCGTGATGGTGATTTTCGGCGCAAGCGGCGACCTCACCAAGCGCAAGCTCATTCCCGCGCTGATCAACCTCGCGCAGGAGGGCCTCCTTTCCAGACAGTTTGCCATTGTCGGCTTTTCCTTCGACCAGATGAATACGGATTCCTTCCGCGCGCTCCTCAACGAAGAGATCAAACAATTTGAAGACCATCCCGTCGATCCGGCGCTCTGGCAGTGGTTTCTGGAACGCATTTACTACGTCCAGGGCGATTTCAAGGATCCCGCTGCTTACCAGCGTCTGAAGGACCAGATCACCGAAGCCGAGAAAAAACATGACACCCAGGGCAATCTCTTCCACTACCTGGCCGTCTCCTTTAACTTTTTCGCGACAATCGTCCAGAAGCTCGGCGACATCGGTCTCACCAAGGAAGAAAACGGCAAGTGGACCCGTGTCATCGTCGAAAAACCTTTCGGCCACGATCTGCCATCCGCACAGCAACTAAACAAAGAACTGAAGGAAATCCTCACCGAACAACAGATTTTTCGCATCGATCATTACCTCGGCAAGGAGACTGTCCAGAACCTGATGGTCTTCCGCTTCGCCAACAGCATGATCGAACCCCTCTGGAACCGCACCTACATCGATCACGTGCAAATCACCGCCTCCGAATCCGTCGGCGTCGAGCACCGCGGCGCCTTTTACGAAACGGCCGGCGCCCTTAAAGACATGGTCCCAAACCATCTGTTCCAGCTCCTCACGCTCACCGCCATGGAGCCCCCCATTTCGTTTGACGCCGACGCCGTCCGCGACAAGCAAGCGGAAATCTTGCACGCCTTGCAGCCGCTTACGCCCGAAGACGTCTTGCACAATACCGTCCGCGGTCAATACGGCGAAGGCACCGAAGACGGCCAGAAAGTTCCCGCCTATCGCAACGAGCCCAACGTCTCGCCAACCTCAAATACCGAGACTTTCGTCGCCCTCAAACTCAAAATCGATAATTGGCGCTGGGGAGATGTGCCGTTCTATCTCCGCACTGGTAAACGTATGGCCAAACGCGTGACCGAAATCGCCATCCAATTTCGCCGCACGCCTTTCATGTTGTTTCGAAAGACCCCTATCAAAGACCCTCGCACCAATCGCCTGGTCATTCACATCCAGCCCGACGAAGGCATCTCCATTCGCTTTGCCGCCAAAGTTCCCGGCTCTGTGATGAAGCTGGGCCTGGTGAACATGGACTTTGACTACGCGCGCGACTTCGGCAAGTCTCACAGCACCGGCTACGAACGCCTCCTCTACGACTGCATGATGGGCGACGCCACGCTTTTCCAACGCGCCGACATGGTCGAAGCCGGCTGGGCGGCTATCGAACCGATCATTGACGTCTGGAAGGCTCTCCCCGCCCGCGGTTTCCCCAACTACGCTTCCGGCTCATGGGGACCGAAAGAAGCCGATGAACTCCTCGCACGCGAGGGCCGTGCCTGGCGGAAGATCGGCGAAGAAGAGGAAGACGCCAAAAGCTCCGCAACCGCCACCGAGAATCTGAAAGCCGCCGGAGCGATGAGTTAGTTGGACGAAACCGTATGATCGATTACCAATCCAACGCCGAGGTTCGAATTTTGCTGGACGGCCCGGCAATCGCACATCGCTGCGCCCAAAAATTGGTCGAGATCGCCGCTGCCGCCGTAAAAGAAAAAGGCTCCTTCGACGTTGCCCTGGCCGGCGGTTCCACTCCTAAACTTCTCTACAGCCTGCTCGTCAGCGACCCCACGTTTCGCTCGCAAGTCCCGTGGCCTAAAATGCACGTATTCTTTGGCGACGAACGCCACGTTAAGCCGGATCACCCGGATAGCAATTACCGCATGGCCACCGAAACCCTGATCTCCAAGTCTCCTCTGAAGCCCGAGCAAGTCACGCGCATGAAGGGCGAACTTGCCCAGGCCGATGACGCCGCCAAAGACTACGACCAACATCTCCGAACGTATTACAAATTGTCCGAGGGCCAATTTCCGCGCTTTGACCTCATCCTCCTCGGCATGGGCTCCGAAGGCCACACCGCCTCCCTTTTCCCCGGCACAAAAGCTCTTCGCGAAACTCGTCGCATCGCGGTGCATAATTGGGTAGGAAAAGTCCTCATGGACCGCATCACTCTAACCGCCCCTGCCATCAACAATGCCGCGAACGTCATCTTCATGGTCACCGGCGCCGACAAAGCGCCGGCTCTCACAGCCGTACTCGAACGCTTTTACGAGCCGGATCAGTTGCCGGCTCAATTAATTCAACCGGTGAAAGGCTCTCTGCTCTGGCTAGTCGACACCGCCGCGGGCAGCTTGCTAACCCGGGCAATTCGCGAATAACCTAGGAGAGCGCACATGGCAACCACAACGAGCACAGGAAGCATTGAAACTTATCTCGGCGCCAAAGCCGAATATTTCCTTGGGTACAAAACCCCCAAAATTTCCAAGGAACGCCTGCACCTTCCCGGCCCTGATTTCGTCGATCGCATCTACGCCGCGTCAAATCGCAATGTGCGCGTGCTCACCAATCTCCAGCGCATGTTCAATCACGGCCGTCTCGCTGGCACCGGTTATCTCTCGATTCTTCCGGTCGATCAGGGCATCGAGCACTCCGCTGGCGCCAGCTTCGCCAAAAACCCCGATTATTTCGATGCCGAAAACATCGTCAAGCTCGCTATCGAAGGCCAGTGCAACGCCGTCGCCTCCACCTTCGGCGTTCTCGGCGCGGTCACCCACAAATACGCGCACAAAATTCCCTTCATCGTCAAAATCAACCATAACGAACTCCTCACCTTCCCTAATAAATTCGATCAGATCTTCTTCGGCACAGTAAAGGAAGCCTGGGATATGGGCGCTGCCGCTGTAGGCGCCACGATTTATTTTGGTTCCGACCAGGCCGATCGCCAGATCGTCGAAGTCAGCCGCGCCTTCGCCGAAGCCCACGAACTCGGCATGGCCACCGTCCTCTGGTGCTACCTCCGCAACAACGCCTTCAAAAAGGACAAGGACTATCACGTCTCCGCCGACCTCACCGGCCAGGCCAATCATCTCGGCGTCACCATTCAGGCCGACATCATCAAGCAAAAACTCGCCGAAAATAACGGCGGCTACATGGCTCTCAACATGGGCGACTCCAGCTACGGCAAATTCGATAAGCGCATTTACACCGATCTCGCCAGCGATCATCCCATCGACCTTTGCCGCTACCAGCTCGCCAACTGCTACATGGGCCGCGCGGGCATGATCAACAGCGGCGGCGCCTCCGGTGCCAACGACTTCGAAGAAGCCGTCACAACTGCCGTCATCAACAAACGCGCCGGCGGCACCGGCCTCATCTCCGGCCGCAAAGCCTTCCAGCGCCCCATGTCCGAAGGCGTCCAGCTCCTGAACGCCATCCAAGACGTCTACCTAAGCCCCGACGTAACCGTAGCCTAATTTTCCTCGCCTTTGTAAGGGAGGGCTCGCCCTCCCTTTTATTTTTTGCTTTCCAATTGTCCTGTCGTCAGCCGCTCCTGTAGGAGTGGGGCTTTAGCCCCGCGCATTTCTCTCCGCTTTGTCCTATTCTTACCAAGTGTCAGCTCCACTCAAGCACGCCGCTCCCACGTCCCCTGACGACTCGCAAACCGCCGCCCACTCCAAAAAAATCCGCCGCCTCCTCGCCATCTCCTTCACCTGGCTCCTCGCCCTTCTCATCGTCGCTGGCACCGACGCCCTCCTCTCCGTCCACCGCCTGGGCCACGCCTCCCAGGAAGTCAGCCGCCGCTTCATCGCCCGCAATCACGCCCTTGCCGTCATCGTCGTTTCCGTCCGCGTCTACGACGATCAAATCGAGCGCTACCTCCTCCAGGATCAACTCCAGGAATCCGCACCCGAGCCCGCCGAAGTAGCAAACAAAATTGCCGCAGTCCGCGCCGCTCTGCAAAATTTCCCCGAAGATCGCGATTCCGACGAACAACTCCTCCTCGCCGCCATGCAACAGCAACTCCAGCAAGAAGAAAATTCCTGCGCCGCCGTCCTCGCTTGGCGCGCCGATCTCCGCCAGCAACGCGCCCACCAATTCATCGGCCAGGAACTCATCCCTTGGCGCACCCGCATCTTTGAAATCTCCTCACAAATCTCTTCGCTCGACGAGCATAAGCTCGCCCTCGAAAACCTCGCCGTCGCTGCGCGTTTTCAAGCCCTCGAGTCCCGCCTCATCTGGCTCGTCTCCCTCTCCCTCGTCGCCGGCGTCCTCATGTCCCTGATTTGCGGCTGGTACATCCTCCGCCTTGAAAAACAAGCCCGTTTCCGCTATCAAGCTCTCGACCGCAGCCGCCTCGAACTCGAAGGCCTCTCCGCCCGCATGGTCGAAGCTCAGGAAGAAGAACGCCGCTCCATCTCCCGCGAGCTTCACGACGAGGTCGGCCAATCCCTTGGTGCCCTTCTCGTCGAAGTCGGCCAGCTCTCCAAGCTCGTCCCGCCCGACGACTACGTCACCCAAGCGCAAATCACCCACATAAAATCCGTCGCCGAATCCGCCGTCAAATCCATTCGCGACATCGCCCTTCTCCTCCGCCCTCCCATGCTCGACGATCTCGGCCTCGTCCCCGCTCTCGAATGGCAAGCCCGCGAAATTTCACGCCGTAGCGACATGGAAGTCGAAGTGCAAGCCGAAGTCCAATCCGAAAATGTGTCCGAAAATCTCGGCGACGAAACCAAAGTCACCATTTACCGCTTGGTCCAGGAAGCTCTCAACAACGCCGCCACCCACGCCTCCGCCAAAAACGCGAAAGTCACCATCACCCAAAATTCCGATAAAATCACCGTTCAAGTCACCGACGATGGCCACGGTTTCGATCCCGCACGACACCGCGGCATGGGCGTCCTTGGCATGGAAGAGCGCGTCCGCCGCCTCAGCGGCACGTTCACAATCGATTCCGAACCCGGAAAGGGCACCACCGTAAAAGCCGAACTCCCACTCCACAAAGCCGATTTGCCGTAATGCACTCATGAGAAAAATTCGCATCCTACTCGCTGACGATCACAAACTCATCCGCGGCGGCCTGCGCCTCCTCGTCGAGCAGCAGCCCGACCTCACCGTCGTCGGCGAAGCCAACGACGGCCGCGAATGCGTCGCCCTCGTCAAATCCCTCAAGCCCGACGTCGTCGTCATGGACATCGGCATGCCCAATCTCAACGGCATCGAAGCCGCCCATCAAATCACGCAAGCCAATCCCGAAATCTCCATCGTCATGCTCAGCATGCATTCCGACGAAAGCTACGTCCTCCGCGCTCTCAAAGCCGGCGCCAAAGGCTACCTCCTCAAAGACTCCGCCGAGTCCGACCTCATCAAAGCCGTTCACGCGGTAGCCGAAGGCAAATCCTTCTTCAGCCCCGCCGTCAGCAAGGTCCTCCTCGACGACTATGTCCGCAAGCTAAAACGCAGCGGCGCAGAAGACGCCTACGACCTCCTCACGCCTCGCGAGCGCGAAATCCTCCAACTCGTCGCCGAAGGCAAATCCAATAAAGACATCGCCAATCTCTTAAATCTCAGTGTCTACACCGTAGAAACCCATCGCTCCAACATCATGGAAAAACTGAACCTCCACGGCATCCCCGAACTAATCCTCTTCGCCGTCCGCCGCGGCATCATCTCCTGATCCCGCTGAGCTCCCAATTCTCCGTGCCCTCTGTGCTCTCCGAGTCCTCTGTGTAAGTCTTTTTCCGTTCCTTTCCTTGCTTCCTTGCCTCTTTACTTCTTTTCTTCCCTACCCAATCACCGGCCCTCCTTATCCCGGCCACCCGGTAGAATCATTTCTCCCCCCATAGCGTCTGTATAACTGTGACTCAAACCGCCGCTACCACCCGACTGGTCGGTTGCTGCGAATCGTTTTGGAAACAAGAGAGGAAACATGAAATCAATTACTTCCCTGCTCAGGTCGAAACCCGCCGTTCTCGCGCTCGGTTTCGCACTCGGTGCAGCAGGATTGGGCCTGGCACACACCACGGAGAAATCAGCCGCGTACAGTAATCCGCCCGCGACGGTGAAACTCGCTGATCCCGGCGAAGGGCCGAGCAAAAGCAGCTACGCTCCCCTCGTCAAAGAAGTTCTCCCGTCCGTCGTCAACATCTCCTCCTCGAAAGTCGTGCATAACCGCATGAGCTCCGAGGAAGAAATGCCGATGGATCCATTCTTCCGCCAGTTTTTCGGGCAGGAAGGCAATGAAGGCGGCGGACGCTTCCACGCACCCCGCGACTCCCGCGAAAAGGCTCTCGGCTCTGGCGTAATCGTCAGCCCCGAAGGCTACATCCTTACCAACAATCACGTCGTCGATGGCGCCACCGATGTTCAGGTCACGCTCTCTGACAAGCGCGAATACAAAGCGCGTATCGTCGGCACGGATCCGAAAACCGACGTCGCCGTTCTCCAAATCGACGCCAAGAACCTCAACCCCATCACCATCGGTGACTCCTCCAAAGTGCAAGTTGGAGACGTCGCCCTGGCCATTGGCGATCCTTTCGGCGTCGGCCAAACCGTCACCAAGGGCATCATTAGCGCCACAGGCCGCGGCAACCTCGGCATCGAAGCCTATGAGGACTTTCTGCAAACCGACGCGCCCATCAATCCGGGAAATTCCGGCGGCGCCTTAATCAATGACCGCGGCGAACTCGTTGGGCTCAACACCGCTATCATTTCCCACGGTTCCGGCGGCAGCCAGGGCATCGGCTTCGCAGTCCCGGCCAACCTCGCTCGCAACGTTATGGACCAGATCCTGAAGAATGGCCACGTCACTCGCGCGTATCTCGGAATCTATCCGCAGGACGTCACTCCCGCCATGGCCAAAGCTTTTGGCGAAAAGGATTCGCAAGGCATCGTCGTCGGCGACGTTTCCGCGAACAGCCCCGCGCAGAAAGCGGGCATTCAACGCGGCGACATCATTCTCCAGATCAATGGAAAGCCCGTGTCGGACAGCAACCAACTCCGCATGAGCATCTCGATGATGCAGCCTGGCACAGACCTCAAGCTCAAGGTTCTTCGCAACGGCACTGAGCGCGACGAAACCGTCAAGCTCGCCGAAATGCCCAACGAATCCGCCAAGGTCGAATCGAATGGCGACGACAACGACGGCAGCAAAGCGCTGGAAGGCGTCGAAGTCTCGAATCTCAACGCTAGCATCGCTGGCGAGCTGAACATTCCGACGTCTACCAAAGGCGTCGTTGTCACCGACATCGACCCCGCCAGCAAAATGGCCGACTCTGGCTTGCAAAAGGGCGACGTGATCCAGGAAGTCAACCATCAAGCCATCACCAGCGTCTCTGAGTTCCAGAGCGCCATCCGCAAGGCCGGCAGCGAGCCGCTGCTCCTGGTTAGCCGCGAGGGACGTACCCTCTTCATTACGGCCTAAAACTCTTCTGCTTCCCGTCCCAGCGCGGTACACCAGCTACCGCGCTGGGACCGAAGCGGAAATAATCCATACCCACAAAGGCGTATTTCGTCCTGTAGTTACCATTGGCCGCGCATTTGCTCAAGAAAATATAAATAATACGTGGCCACGTATCGTGGACCCAAGCAAAGGAATCAAATAACAGAAAGCGTTTCGAGATGAGCAACAAGATAAATAACAAAGCATCAAAGACTTTCGTCGAAGAGTTTCGCGAGCGCCTCAACCGCGAAGACCTCGAGCGCCGCTGGCAACTGGAAGCCCTCGACCACTTCTTCACCGAGGTCGAAGAACACCCCGACAACTTCCACCGGCTCTGGGTTCAACCCCTTGTCGCCGCCGGCCTGACCGTCGAGTCCGCCCTAGCCCTACTAATCGAATCCCACTTCCGCCCCAATTAGTCTGTTTCAGACCTCTTTCTGAACCTGCGATTACTTGTTTCTAGAGACTGTTGCGCTTGCCATTTGCTTCTGAGCTTCCGCTCGGAGTTCTTTGGCCCGCTGGCCCGACGGGCTGTCCGGATCGAGTTGAAGATAGGCATCCAGATCGGCAACCAGCTCGGGATAATTTTTCTGCCGTAGGTGGATCACTGCTAACAGACGGTAAACCACGGGCTGCCTGGGTGCCAACTCCTTGGCGTCCTTTGCTGCGGCTAAAGCTTCGTCAACGTGCCCCCGCGTCAGCTCCAGCTCTCCCAATTCAAATTGGCCAGGCCAGCACCGCGGATTCCATGCCAACCCTTCGCGCAATAGCGCTTCCCCTTCCTCAGGTTCACCGCCGTGTAGTAGAAGTGTTCCCAAAGCAACATCTGCGTCGGCGTATTTCTTCTCGCTGAGATCCACGGACTTACGAAAATGTTTTTTGGCTTCAGCGGAGTTCTGCAGAGAGAGATACGCCATCCCCTCCTGGTAATATGCTTCATAAAACGTCGGCGCCTTCTTCGTCGCAGACTGAAAGTCCTTCAACGCCGCCGCCCCGTTCTTTTCTGTATACAGCTTTCTCTTCCCCGAATCGAAAAGATCGCGTGCCCCTTCGGGCATGGCCAGTTCATGGGCAGAGATCGTCTTGCCTTCCGGAAGCGTCGCAATTCGCGCGCGCTTGAGCTGCACGGAGAGCCCGTGTTCCGAAGCAAAGCTCAAATCGATATGCAGTTCGGCAGACTCAAAACCACTCGCCTGCACCCTGAGCAGATAGTTGCCAGCCCGCAGTCCCTGGAAAGAAAAATCGCCGCTGTCGCTCGCCGTCGACTGCTGAAGCGGAAGTCCACCGTCCCCGCACAAAATTGTATCCGCATGCGCGATACGCTGGTTCGTTCCGTCCGAGAAAATTGTCCCGCTTAAAGCAAATCCGGTTTTGTCGAATCCGCGCCCAAATCCCGGGAATGCCGCACCAAGAAGGAAACCGAGGAAAAACACACTTCGACACCAGTCGATCCGACCCATCGACCACCTCCGCACCAATGTGAGGCCCACCACAGGCCATTGCCGCGGATTCTACTCTTCTTCAAATCAAAAGAAACAAAATAATTCCAGCGTATCGTCCCAATTTGCAGTGCCGACGCCCAGCTCCCGCTCTTGATCCTTAACACGGTCCAAAAACTCATATTTCCGCCGACCTATTTATCTTGTCAGAATCCGCGTGCTTTTCGAGATCCACGCCGGAAGTGAAGGATCTCGACCATCCACTCAATCTCCAGCCCAAAACGAAGCATGCCCCCGCGCATTTCGCTTTTCCGCACATTTCCACCGCCTCGCGAAATCGTCTCAATCGCCCCAACTGATTGTAATTTCACACCTTCCGTCGCATGCGTTCGAGCCAGTAGCCAGTCATTTGAATAAGCAGACAGTAAACCATAAAATAGTTGACAATCAGTACTGACAACGCTACCATTCTCTATGTTCCGGCAACGTCGCCCCGATCACCCACCTGCGGCTCCTTCTTCAACTCCTATCTGCGAACTCAGCGTCTCTGCGTTCAATGCTCTTTCCCGAGAGACCTCCCGTGCTAGCCATTGCTCTCCCGGCGCGCAAACAGAGAGCATCTATCGGCCATTATTTTCAATCACTTCCAAACGCCTCATCCCGCAACCCCTTTCCTTTGATACTCTTACAAATGCCTATAGGTGTTTTCTCCAACAGCCAAAAGTTGCCCCGCAGTTCAGGCACCTTGCCCCGTCTATCCCCTTCAGAATCACATCTTTCGCAGACTCCTGCCCCATAACCTCCACCGAATCACATCTTTACAAAATCGCTCGGGGAGGGGCACCGGTGGAGCTACCCCCGCTTTCCCTGTGTCAGAAATCGAGCCGCAACATCCAAGTCTTACCGTTGGCGTTTCGTTTTTGGGAATGCACATCGGAACGCACCACCGGAATTGAAGGAGTGACTCGTGTCTAAACGCTTGGAAGGCAAAGTAGTGGCGATCACTGGAGGCAATCAGGGCATCGGCTTGGGAATCGCCGAGCGACTCGTCCGGGAACGCGCAGCCGTCTCGATCTGCTACCTTTCCGACAAACCCGGCACCGAAAAAGTCGTCGAAGGCCTCCGTGCCGGCGGCGGAAAAGCCGTCGCCATCCAGGCCGACGTCTCGAAACTCGCCGATGGCCCGCGTTTCATCTCCGAAACGGTTTCGCAACTCGGCGAAGTGGATATTTTGGTGAACAACGCCGGAGTCGAAAAGCGCGCCAACTTTTGGGACGTTACCGAAGCGGATTACGACTTCGTGCTAAACGTAAATTTGAAAGGCTTGTTTTTCATGACGCAAGCCATGGTCCGCTACCTGATGCAGTCCAAGCGCCCCGGCAAAATCATCAACATCAGCTCCGTTCACGAAGAGCTTCCCTTCCCGCATTTTTCTTCCTACTGCGCGAGCAAAGGCGCCCTGAAAATGATCACGCGCAATCTCTCGATCGAGCTCGCTCCGCTGGGCATCACCATCAACAACATCGC
>DASXMM010000346.1:0-4129 GCA_036495665.1 Candidatus Acidiferrum sp.
TTGAATAGCGCGCGCCGCCTCTCTCTCCATGTTGACGATTTCCTGCCGCTCCGTTTCCGGATCCGTCGGCGCCATTCGGCACCGCTTGTAGCACTCCCCCAGATAGTCATTTTGCGGGTTCCACGAAGGTGATAGCGCCAGACAAAACGTTAGTAAAGCCACGAACTTGTACATGCGGCCAAACCCCCAAACCGCGGCATCACGCGGCCGTCTTCTTTATGAGCCATATCTATGCTGCACCAGCCGGACGTAAGGTGGTTTCGAATTTGATGGAATCGTGACGAACTGTGTAACGCACCCAGTGGGCGAGCGAAGCCTTTGGTAAGGCCGAAATAATTTTCGATTCCGTGCATCCATACTTTGAATAAACAGACGCAGAGCGGCTGGGTGTACATTTGCCGCATCCGGCAGATCAGAAATGCCGCCCACCACAAAGCCTTCGCGGTTTTTTGACGTCTTCAATTACGTTCCGGCTAGAACTTAACTAGGATCGACAAATCAATGAACGACTCGTTCTTACGAAGATCCGGGAACCACACGCTGCCGATTCCACCCCCGCAAGCCGCTTCCGCCGGCCCAAGCGCCGTTTGACCTGACGAGCTGCCATTCTTACATGTAAAGAATTGCGGAAAATTGTTGTTTCCGCCGGGAGGCGTGATGCCGCCTGCCCCGCTCCAGTACGGCACGCTGGCGTGGCGATAGTCATACTCCCACCGGAAGGTGATGTATTGCTTGGGCATGTAGTCAAACGTGATCGACGAATCCCAAGCCTTGTAGGGGTCTCCGGGATTCTCGGTAAAATACGGGGAATTCGTAGCTGCCGTGATCGCCGTCTCTCCATTGATCGGAGGAAGCAGCACGAGATACCGTCCCGGATTGTTGATCTGCCCGCCGCCCACCGTTAATCCGAAGAGATCACTGTGGAACCAGAAGCGGTTATACAGCATGTAGCCGACAAAGCTCTGCTTCGGCCCTCCCTTCCTGTCGTCGTTGCAACTCACTCCCGCACCATATTCGCAACCCAGGTCGCCGGTCAGCGAAAACGCCATCTTGTCGAGCGTTTTCTCGGGGTTGTTGTAGTACTTCACCTCGATGCTGTTGTCAGTGTGGATGCGCCTCCTGCCCGGCGTGAAGACGTCATCCTCCCCCACCCCGTAGTTATTAGAAATAATGTTGATCCAATCCTTCGGAGTCCATTTGACCTGCCCTCCTACGCCCGGCGAGTGGTTGGCCGAAGCGTACGATTGCCAGCCATTAATGAACCAGGGCTCAATCTTCAAGTGCGCCGTCGGAAAAATCTGTACGCGCACACCATTGAAAAACCACGGCGTATTGGACGAAACATAAGACGGCTGATAAGCCCAATTGTCGAAGTTGTAGTAACTGAACAGGCCGATGTACGACAAGAAGATCCCCGCATCGACATTGACCCCATGCAGCACGTTGAAGTGGTACCCGCCGTAGGCTTCCGACAAGTAGCGGTACGCCGTGTCTAGATCCCATTGACCGTGCGCCGGGCTAGCGTCATTCCGTGGCGTCGTTGCGGAATACATGCCGAACTGCGTCATCAGCCTCGCGCGGACGTTGTCATAGTGGAAGTCGCCGCCGACTCCAAGCTGCTCCAACTGTACCTCGTACGACCGGAACAATTCGCTCGAACCACCAATCGAGTGATCTGTCGGATGGTTAAAGTCGGCAACATAGTTCGTGTCGACTCGAATTTCTGGCGTAAAGAATTTCGAGTCCCAATAAATATCCTTTGTGCGCGGATTGCCGTTCAGCCACGTCCAATCCGCATCCGAAAAGGGCTCGATATACCCCGGCTTTCCGCTGGTCGCCACCGCAGCCGCATTTGTGGGCGTGGTCTGATCCTGAGTGGTGCTTGCCGCAGCTTTACCCGGCGCAACCGTTCCCGGCACAACGCTGTCTGCGCTCCCTGCAACAGTGCTTGCCCCCACCGGAGTCGTGTTCACCGCCGCACTATTCGCGCCCGGCGCTCCAGTCACCACGCCCTTAGCCTCCACTGGCTCCGGGGCGGTGGCCATCGGTGCCGCACCTGTACCCTTCTTCCCTTCCAACTCTGCCACGCGCTTCTCGAGCTGTTCGACGCGATCCAGCAGCATCCGCTCGCGCTCCGTTAACCCCGCAGTAGTTGCATCCGGTTTGGCAGGCGCGGCTTTGGCCGGCGGCTTGCTCGTGTCTTTCTCATCGTCGGCCCGCAAAAGCGCCGGCGCCATGAGCATGCAGACCAATCCAGTCCACATCATCAAATTAAGACTTCTCTTCAGTTTGAACGCGCACATATCTCCCCCTTATACATGCCGCATGGCAACGGTTCTACGTTGTTGGATGTCCAGCGTCGTCGGTAGGCCCAAGATTCTTTATCGCTGCCGAAAGAGACTAGCTGGGGGGGCGTTAGGAAGTCATAAGAACGCCAATAGCTTTTCGTAAGAGGAAATTGTAGGTAAGAAACGACTTAGCGGCGGAGCGGCGCCGACGGATCGCGCTGCGAAATCTCCAGCGCAACTTCGCGCATCTCCTCATGAATAAGCCCATTCGTGGCCAGAACAACAGGCCCGCCCAACTGGTAAGGCTGCCCTGTGAAGTCGCTGACCTTCCCGCCGGCTTCCTCGATCAGCAAAACTCCCGCCGCCGTGTCCCAGAGTTTCAGCCCAAATTCCCAAAACCCATCGAAGCGCCCGGCGGCGACGCTCGCCAGATCGAGCGCAGCCGACCCGTCACGGCGCACTCCATGCGAACGCAAAGTAAAATCCCAGTAGTAGTGAATGTTGGGATTCGCCAGCCGTTTATGTACTGGAAATCCCGTGCACAGAAGGCTGGTGGCCAGCGCATCCACTTTCGAAACGAAAATTCTCTTCTCGTTCAGCGTCGCGCCCCCGCCCCGCGCCGCCGCAAACAGCTCGTCGTAGAAAGGGTTGTAAACCACTCCGGCCAGAAGCGCGCCGCGCTGCGCCAGCGCGATGGAAACAGAAAAACACGGATACCCATGCGCGAAATTCGTCGTCCCGTCCAGAGGATCGACATGCCAGCGAAACTCTGATTCGCTTTCGTGCCCGCTTCCCTCTTCCGCCACGATCGAGTGTTCCGGGAAATACTTCGTCAGCCGCGCAACAATCGCCTTCTCCGACCGCTTATCCGCCTGCGTCACCAGATCGACGTCGCCCTTGTAACTGATCTGCGCTGGCCGGTCGAATTCCTCTCGCAGGATTTTCCCCGCTTCCTGGGCAGTCTCAATCGCAACCTCAAGGTAGTCTTTGCTCATGACGGGTGTGTGTGGCGCAGCGCCAACGGATTGCGAGAATCCGCTTGCGAAGACCCCGCGCTCGCGCTCTCCACTCTACCATCAGCGTTGACGAAAAAGCTGCGTCCACAGCCGCTGAAATACCTTCCCTACAGCCTTCTTCCGTTATCTGCAATTTTTTACAGTCATCTCCTGGTATCCGAGTTAAGATAAATCCACACCCGAATGCGAGGCCAGATGATCATGCTCAAAAAATCGAATCTCCAGGTGGCGGCGGCTTTGCTTGCGTTCTCACTGTGCTTGCTCGCCCCCGCCCCCGTCTCCGCCCAGAGCAGTGAAGTCATGGGAGAAATACGATTTGAAGGCAACACCCAACTCGACAGGGATTCCGGCGTCTGGATCGACGGCACCTACGTCGGCTACGTGAAAGAGCTAAAGGGAAAGAAGAAGGTCCTCTTGTTGCCGGGGAAGCACCAGATCGTCGTCCGCCAAGCCGGCTACACCGATTTCACGCGAGACCTAACCGTCGATCCCGGCCAGATTCAGGAAGTCCAGGTCGCCATGCAAATGCTTCCCGGCGCAAAGACTCCCGACGTCACATCGGAGCTGAAAATTACGGTTCAGCCAAAGCGCGCTGCGGTCTTTCTCGATGGCAACTACGTCGGCCACGCCAGCGAATTAGGCGGAAAATTTCACTCCCTGGAAGTCAGTCCCGGCAAACACCGTATCAAGGTCGAACTGCCCGGCTATCAGACCTTCGAGACCGATGTTCAAATCATCGCAGGACAAAAGTCCGAGATGAAAACGGAACTCGTAAAAGGCACCATCGACCAGGCCGGCGCCGAAATCAAGAAACCGCAGTAGTTA
>DASXMM010000347.1:0-51718 GCA_036495665.1 Candidatus Acidiferrum sp.
ATAAGGGCGAAAAACCATGATCGAAGTGGCACATCTCGGAAAGACGTACGAGCGTGGCGACGGGACACCAGTCGCGGCGCTAAAAGATATTTCGTTCCTCATCGAGAACGGAGAGTTCCTGACGATTCGCGGACCGTCCGGCTCGGGAAAATCTTCCATGCTGAACATCATGGGTTGTCTCGACAAGCCCACCTCCGGAACGTTCCGGTTGAATGGAGAGGAATTGTCCGGGTACTCCGACAGACAGCTCTCGCACACCCGCGCGTGGAAGATTGGATTTGTTTTTCAATCGTTCCACCTGATGCCGCGGACGACGGCTCTGGAGAACGTGGAAATTCCGATGATTTATGGCCCGGGGCGCGTCGATCGCAAGAGGGCGATGGCGGCGCTGGATCGCGTGGGGCTTGGCGGACGCGCGCATCACTATGGGACGGAGCTCTCCGGCGGAGAGCAACAGCGCGTGGCGATTGCGCGGGCGCTGATAAACGATCCGCCGCTGATTCTTGCGGATGAGCCCACAGGGAATTTGGACTCGGCTGCGGGAGCGGAAGTCATGGGCATTCTGCGGCAACTGCACCAGGAAGGGCGGACGGTGGTTCTCGTTACGCACGACGACGCAGTGGCGGCCTACGCGGAACGCGAGATTTTGTTCAAAGACGGAATGCTGGCATCGGATCGAAAGATGGCCGCGCAGCCGATTGAATCGGTTTGACGACGGCATGGAGAGTAAAACGTGCGAATCACAGCGGGAGTCGGCATTGCATGCCGCAGCATGTCGCGAAACAGGCTGCGGACGTTTTTCATGATGGCTGGGGTGATGATCGGGATTTGTTCGCTGACCATCCTGGATTCTGTTGGCGAGAACACCAAGCGCGAAACCATGAAGCGCTTCAAGAACATGATCGGGAGCTTCGACACGATTATTATTCGTCCCGGCGCGGGGAAGACGCGCGGAATGGTTTCGCTGACGAATGTTCCTCCGACGCTGAGGTTTGAGGATGCGCAGGCTATCGCGGAAGAAATTCCCGGGGTCAAACAGGTCGCGCTGCTGCAAAACGCGTTGGATATCGACGTGAAATACAAGGACCGCAATGCCAGCCCAGCCATTTTCGGCGTTTCCGCGAACTGGCTCGATTTGCGTGGAGATGAACTTGCGGCGGGGAATTTTGTGACCGCAGAAGATATGCACTCCCTGGCGCGCGTCGCCATTCTCGGTTCGGACGTGGTGCCAGCACTTTTTCCCGAGGGCGACCCGATCGGCAAGACCATTCGCATCGGCGAGGTGCCGTTTCTTGTGAAAGGAGTGTTGCAAGCCCGCGGCGCGGGGCCTGGCGGCGGAAGCCTCGATGACTTGATCCTTATCCCAGTCACTACGGCGTCGAAGCGTTTGTTTAACCGGGATTTTCTGACAATGCTGATCGCGCAACTTCACGATCCCGAGAAAAGCACTGCGGCGATGGCAGAAATTACCGCACTGCTGCGCCAGCGCCATCATATTGCGGCTTCGGCGTTGGATGATTTCACGATGACAAGCCCGCAGGCGGTGATGGTACAGGTGACGCAAATGGGTTCGACCCTTTCGACAATCCTGAAAGGAATTGCCATAATCGCGATGATTATTGGTGGCGCGGTGATCATGAGCCTGATGCTGATCAGCGTGTCTGAGCGAAGAAAAGAGATCGGGCTGCGCCGGTCTGTCGGAGCGAGCCGACGGGACATTTTGGCGCAATTTATTTTGGAGGCGGCGCTGATATCCGGTTTGGGGGGGCTGATCGGGATTGTGCTGGGCTTGGGCGGGACAAACCTTGTAGCGAAAATGCAGCACCTGCCGCCGGTTTTCGCGTTGCAGGCGCTCGAATGGACAGCGGGACTTTCCGTGGGACTCGGCCTCGTTTTCGGGATCTATCCTGCTTGGAGAGCGACCCAAGTGGATCCCGTGAAGGCGCTGCGAACCTGATTCCGCTCGAAAGTGGCTTGGAGAAAACCGATGCGCACCGGCAAGACATTTCATTTGATGGCCGGCTCGCTGCGGCTGATCTGGCGTTTCCGTTTGCGCTCCGGACTGATCCTCTTGAGCGCGCTGCTGGGTGTCGCCGGAGTCATTTCCGCGATCAACTACGCGTCCGAAGGCCGTTTGAAAGTGTTGAGCCGGATTCAGCGGCTGGGTACAAATGTGATTGTGGTAGCCCCCCAACTAAGCCGCACAGTCGGCGGCCGCGCCAAAACGGGAACGATCGTGACGACACTAGTCGCCGGAGACTATTCGGACATTCTGCGAGAAATTCCGGAGATCAAGAAATCTTCCGCAACGGTGACCACATCGTTTCTGGTAAAGGCCGGGGATCTTTCAAAGAGCAATTGCATTGTCATCGGCACCGAGCCTGCGTTCGCGGAAATCAGGCACTGGCAGACCAGCGAAGGCGAATTTTATAGAATTCCGGAAATGCGCAGGTCGGCACGCGTGGCAGTTCTTGGTTCGACGGTGCGCCGCGATCTTTTTGGCCGCGAATCACCGATTGGCAAACGCGTGTTCATCAACCGAGTCCCGTTTGAAGTAATCGGCGTTCTGGAAGAGCGAGGCCAGGGACTGGACGCGACGAACGAAGACAATCAAGTCTACGTCCCGTTGAGCACCGCGATGCGCCGGCTCGCCAATCTCGATTATTTTGGTGCGATCCTCTTCGAGGCGAGCAGTTGGGAAAAGATGGACGGCGTGGCGGAAGCGATGCGCCAGCTTCTCAGGAGAAGACATCGGGTTTCCGGAAATCTGCCCGACGACTTTCAGATTCAGAACCAAAAAGCTCTGATCGACACGGAAATAGCTTCCTCCACTCGCCTCGAATTCCTGGTCAAGTGGGCCGGATTGAGCGGCTTGGCTGTCTCTGGTCTCGGCATTCTGGCGATCTGCTGGATCGCGGTAGGCGAACGAGTGGGCGAAATTGGAATTCGCAGAGCGCTCGGCGCGACACAATCGGACATTTTCTTTCAATTTTTACTCGAAGCAGTGGTGATTAGCGTTTTGGGATGCCTGGCAGGTTTGATCATCGGCTGGCGTGGCACCGAGAGCATCGCGCGCAGAGCCGACCTCCCATTTTACTTCGACTGGACCGGCGCAAAACTGGTGGTCGGATTCGCGATGTCCATGAACCTGGTCTTCGCCCTAATCCCATCCAGAAGGGCGGCGCTTCTGGATCCGATTCGAGCTCTAAAAGCCGAGTGAATCTCGAAAAAAGCCACGAGCCATAAAAGAAATGGGCGCAAGCTAGAAAGGCTTGGGCAGCTGCGCATTGATGACGACCGCTCCCGAGTCACGGGCAACCCAGAAGTAATGCGAACGCTAGGCCGTTGCTCCAATTGCTACCGGTTTGCCGACCATCCAAGACTTGGTCAATCTATTGACCACAAGCGTCATTAACAACAGCAAGGAACTTGCGTTGCCAGACTAGTGTCATCACTTTCAGTCTCTGTGACGAGGGAGGCGAAACAAGAAGTACAATCTGCAATAAGCCTGAGCACTTATGTCTTCCACCAGCGAACTAAGACTCCGTCCTCCTTCTCTCTGGCCGCCGCTTTTGATCTCGGCGACTTTGGCCATTCTTCTGACTTTTGCGTGGATTTTGTACCGCGACGCTCAAGAGACATACTCGTTGCATATCCTTTTGGCGCCGATTTATATTCCTCTCGCATTTGGCCTCATTTGGCCTGTTTTGATTGCCTTCCAGACATTGAGCGTACCCTTAGTCCGTCGGATCAGCGTTCGGCGGCAGTGGATTGCCATTTTGATTTTTGTATGGTCTTTCTGTTGTTCTGTATATTTCGTAAGGCCCGAGTATAGGAGTCTGACGACGCTGCGGGAACACGCCCGCGCCAGTCAGTTATGGCAGGCGCAATGGCGAGCGCAGCAATTAGAAGAACAGCGGCAAGCCGAGCAACTGCTCGGAGCCGGCGGGATCACCGCGTTGACCGATCCACTCACGGGGCCGCAGTTCGACGCTCTCAAGTCCTGCATTGATAACAACTCGGTCCCATCGCTCGATTTAAGGAACGCCATTGAGCATTATCGGACGAGCACTTCCTTGTTGGGGCACCTCGCAGCGCAAAACTCTTGCCCGCCCGAAGTATTGGAAACCATCTTCAAGATTGCTCTCAGCCTGCAAAGTCATCCACCGCCCTCGAACGGAGTCGAAGTCTGGGACGTCCTTCATACGATGGCGTTCAATCCGAACACTCCCGTGCCCCTGCTGATCCAATTGCTGCAAAACGAAAATAGCAGCGTGCGTATCGCTGTGGCGGTTAGTCCGAGATTGCCAAAATCAGAAAAAGTTGCGTATCTGAAGAGAGCGTCTGCCTCTCCGGACTTCTCGGAACGTCGTCTGGTTGCGCAAGATCCAGACACCCCCGAGGAGTTGCTCAAACAACTTGCCCTGGATCCAATCAATGCCGAGGATGTTGCTAGGAATCCAAAATACGCCAACAGCCGTACTTGAGATGTTGGCGAACTCCAAGACCGAATGGGCTAGAATGCGCGCGATAGATGCCCTGGCTAGGCGCCGGGCATCACACTGATAAATCACCCTTTTTTCATGTGCGCACAACTTAGGCTCGCATCGCCAGCCGGACCTCTCATAGCTCGGCCCGGTTCTGGGAAGTTGCTCCAATGCCGCTTCTCACCGATTCTGGACGGATCACGAGCAAACCGGAAGTAATGCTCGGGACAGACCCATTCTGGAAAGTCAGGGTCAGCCCGGACTCCTGTCATGAAATGAGATTCTACGGTCGGGAAAATGGGCTCCCGAACGATGATTGACTCTCTAACCCGATAAAGGACGTCATCACGCAGGCCTACATCGGGGCCAAACGAAAATCGTCTGAAGCCAGTTGAATTTGGATCGAATCCAAAGTCGGTTTATTCGCAACCACCCTCCACAGCTTTACGCGGATGGCCAGAAGGCGCCCCGTCGGCCGCAAGGCCGACTCCCGGGCCTTCTGATCGACTTCACGGCTCGACACTCAGAACGGACATCACTGCTCGCACTAGGTGCCAACACCGAGGTGGTGAAAGTGCCGGTTGCCAAGTCAAGTGGAACTCGCGCTGGCGGTCGTGGCGGGAGACGGTGCTCGATCGCGAGTTTGAGAAAACAAGCAAGCGCTTCGGAGTGGCGTTCCACCAGAATGGGGCCGGCAAATCCCTACGGAGCGGGTAAGACTTCGCAAATCGCAAGGTTGTAACGATCTCTGGTGGGAGCGGTGTCGTTGATTGTGACATTAGTTCCGCTCAAAGGAGTAGCGGTATTCTGGCGCTGAACCCAATAGGTATCTCCGACGGTTGCGAGGTACTGATGCACGATGGTTTGGCCGCTGCCAAGCGTGCGAGAGATGGCGTTGTCAAAGTCGTTGCCAACACCAAACACCCAGGAATTGTTGCGCGTGGTGACCAAGCTGGCCTTCGGCGCGCCGGATGGGGCGTTCGCGACGGCCGTGGCTCCAATCGCACCGGACCCGTTGGTGCCGGACGTATCGACGCCAGTGAACGTTACGACAGTGATGGAACTGGCGACGCTGAGCGACAGCGTTGCGGTTACCGCGGTATTGCTCAAATGGGAAGAGGAGAACGCGCGCCAGATTTCGGAGGTACCCCTTTGCTTATTCTCGCGCAAGACTAGCACCCAGGTGAGCCCCCCTCCGCTTACGCCTGTCACCGTGGTATTCGAGCCGGAGGTGTAGTCCGTGGCAATAAAAGCGAGAAGCAGTTCGTTCCGTGCGGTAGTCGAGAATGCCGGTGTGCTTATCGTGGATCTCGCCGTCGATTGGTCGGCGGACGCTTGAACGTCGATGGCGATGCCGCTCGAAGCAACTGGATTCACGACTTGTGTGAGTGCGGAAGAGGTGCTCGCAGCGAAATTCGCATCACCGCTGTATCTAGCGGTGATGGAATGCGAGCCGGTGGCGAGGGCGGACGTCGAAAACTGAGCCGCACTATTGGCAAGACTTACGGCGCCCAAAGAGGACGTGCCATCGAGGAACGTAACAGTTCCTGTCGGCGAATTCCCCGACACAACTTGGACCGTCGCCGTAAACGTCACGCTCTGGCCCACGATGGATGGATTCAAGCTGGAAGCTACGCTCGTGCTGGTGGCCGATTGGCTGACCGTTTGACTGAATGCGGAAGAAGTGCTGCCCGCGGAGTTGGCGTCGCCGTTGTATCTCGCAGTAATCGAATGGGATCCCGTTGCCAGAGTCGAGACCGAAAGTTGCGCGGCATTCGCCACAGCGCTACTGGTGCCCAGCGTGGTGGTGCCGTCGAGGAAAGTGACCGTACCCGTCGCATTACCGCCAAAGCTGGGCCTGATGGTTGCGGATAGCGTAATCAACTGGCTAAAGACAGACGGATTCGCGCTGGAAGCCGCCGTCGTCGTCGTCGAAGCAAGGCTCACGGTTTGCGCGAGTACGGGCGAGGTACTGGCGGCCAAATTCGTACTGCCTCCATACGTGGCGGTAATGGAGTGGCTGCCGGCCGCGAGCGTCGCGACCGTCAGTTGCGCCGTGTTATTGGAGAGCGCGACGGCTCCCAGCGACGTAGAGCCATCCAGGAAGGTTACACTTCCGGTTGCGGTCATGCCCGCTGGAGGCTGGACTGTTGCGCTCAACGTAACAGACTGGCCGTAGCTGGCCGGATTTAGATTGGAGCTGAGCGCCGTACTTGTGGACGCGGGATTTATGGATTCGCTTAACACGGAGGAAGTGCTGGCCGTGAAATTCGCGTCGCCGCTATATTTCGCAGTGATGGAATGCGAGCCCGTCGCCAAAGCGGACGTCGAAAACTGGGCCGTACCGTTTGCGAGATTTGCGATACCCAAGGACGTTGTGCCATCGAGGAACGTAACCGTGCCTGTCGGCGAAGGCCCCGACGAAATCTGAACGCTTGCCGTGAAGGTGACGCTTTGCCCAAATCCGGCGGGATTGAGACTAGGGCTTAGGGTTGTAGTGGTGGCCGCCTGCGTGCCAGTTCCCGACAGAGTCGCCGTTTGCGGGCTGCCGTTCAGACTATCGTCTGCAACGGTGAACGTTCCTGCGCGGGCTCCGGTAACGCCCGGAGTGAACGTGATATTGATCGCGCAACTCGAATTCGCGGCGACGACGGAACCGCAGTTGTTGGTCTGGGCAAAGTCACCACCGGCGGAGAGGCCACTGATGTTCAGCGTCGCGTCGCCCGAATTGGTCAGCGTAATGGCTTGTGCCGCGCTGGCCGTACCAAGTATCTGATTGCCGAAGACCAGCGAGCTAGGTGAGAGAGCCGCGATTGAGGCGATGCCTGTGCCTGTTAGGGCAATGGAAGGCGCCGTGCCGGGCGCATTGCTGTTGAGCGTGACGGTACCGCTACGCGTCCCGCGGGCCGTCGGCGTAAACGTGACATTCACGCTGCAACTGTTTCCCGACGCCAGGCTGGTTCCGCAATTGTTGGTGAGCGCGAAGTCGCCGGTAACGGTGAAACTCGAAATAGCAAGCGCGGCGGTTCCGGTGTTCGAAAGCGTCACGCTTTGCGACGCACTCGTTGTAGATACGCGCTGCGCGGCAAAACTCAAGGTGGAGGAGCTGAACGCCGGTGCCGGTTCCCGGAGAGCGTGGCCGGAGGAATTGCTACCCTGGTATTACTGCTTACCGTAAGCGAACCGGAGCGTGAACCTGACACGCTGGGATGAAAGGTCACACTAATCGAGCAGGAGGAGGAGACGGCAACCGACGCGCCACAATTGTTGGTTTGCGCAAAATCGCCGGTTACCTGAATCGCGGAAACGTTCACCGGCGTGTTAGCCGTGTTCACGAGGAAGATGGTCTGTGCCGTACTGCTGGTATTGACGGATTGACTTCCGAAGGTAAGGGATGTCGGGCTCAGGATTGCCGCGGTGTCCTGACCGGTTCCAGAGAGGGAGACGCTCGCAGGTGATCCGGGAAACGAGCCGCTAAACGAAAACGTTCCCTGATAAGAGCCAGAGCTTGTTGGGGTGAACGTGAGGCTGAAGTTGCAATTGGCCCCGGGAGCGAGCGTGAAGGGGCAATTATTGGTCACGGCAAATGCTCCGCCAATGGACCACCCATTGATGTAATACGAAAGATCCCCAGTGTTGGTGATGGTGACGAGTTGTGCGGTGCTGGTAGTATTCACCGCTTGTGTCCCGAAATTTATGCTCGACGGCGAGACTGAAATCAGAGCCGCTTGCCCTGTTCCTGTAAGCGCAGCGGACGAATTGACGTTGCCCAAAATGGAAAGCGACCCCGAGCGACTTCCCCTGGCGCTGGGCGTAAAGGTGACGCTAACGGAGCAACTGCTGCCCGCGGCCAGAGAGGCGCCGCACGTCGATATTTCGGAAAAATCACCGGAAACCGAAATGCCGGAAATCGCAACGGGAAGATCTCCGGTATTGCTGTAAGTGAAGACTCCCGCCGAACTTGACGTGCCAACCGGCTCAGCAGAAAAGCTCATCGCTGAGGGCGACAGCGCTGCGGTCAAAGCTTGACCAGAGCCGCTCAGTGTGACTTGAGCGCCCCCCGTAAGATTTCCGGTTAGTGTGACCGTGCCGGTTTCCGAACCACGCACAGTGGGTGTGTAGGTCACCGTAATCGTGCAAGTTGCCGCCGGGGTCAGCGTGGTAACGCAGTTGTTCGTTTGCGCGAAATCACCCGACACTGCGACCGCGGAAATACCAGCGGCGAAGACGCTGGCGTTCGTCACGGTAATCGTTTGTGGGGCGCTGGTCGTATTCACTTGCTGAGTGCCAAAGGCCAGCGATCCCGGAGACAGGGTTACCGTCGCAAACTGCTCGACGGTGACCGTCACCGGCGCCGACGTGGTCACGTTGCCCGCCGCATCGGTCGCGGACGCGGCTAGCGTGTGACTTCCGAGCGATGCCTGCGTGGTATCCCACACGATAGAAAATGGCGCCGCGGTGATGACGGAGCCGAAATTCGCGCCGTCGAGCAAGAACTGGACGCCAGTCACTCCCACGTTGTCGATGGCTCCGGCCGTAACCGTTACCTGGCCCCCAACGGTGGTGCCATAAGCCGGCGATGTGATCCTGATGGCGGGCGGCGTCACATCAACAATTCTCGTCGCGGTGTTGCGCGGATTTTGAAAAATCATTGGCCAGTTATTCGCGCTGGGAAGAAAAGGCGCGCCGGTGTCAAATATCGCCGCAACGCTGCTGGCTTGTGCTCCCAGAACCAGCGGATACAGAACAGCGATCTTGGTAGTACCAGAATGGTTGAACTCGCCTACGGTCACAACGCCCAAGTCGGACGGCGCGACCCCGTTAGCCCCGAAAAGATTCCAACTATTGGCACTGGAACCATCGGCGCGCAGAGCCAGCACCTGAAGCTGATCGTAAGTTATGGTGGTGGGCGGTGCGCCGCCGGGATTCAACGGTCCAGTGAAAGTATTAGGATAATACTGTGTAAGGACTATCTCCGGCTTTCCGTCACCGTTCACGTCCGCTAAAACTGGCGCGCCAAATATCGCACCAGGAACGTGGAGGATGGGCCAGCCAGAGGAAAAGGAACTGCCGTCGGCGTTCAAGACATAAATGTTGTCCCAGTTCGAAACGACAATTTGTTCGCTTCCGCTCTGCGTGATGTCGCCAACGGCGAGGTAGGAAAGCGCCGCATACGTTGCGAGAGCAATGGGCCAGCCAGTTCTCTCGGCGCCATTCGGTTGTAGAACGTGCAGGACTATCTGCGAGGGGGTAGCAACTAAAATGAGAGTCTCAAGTTTTCCGTTGTGATCCAGATCGGCGAGGGCCATCTCGGTCGGATAACCATTAAGCGTTGGCGCCGACCAGGTCAAAGGAGCACCGATATCAGAGAAGAGCAGCAAGGAACTGGTGGAAGAAGAGGTTCCCGCCTGCACGATGATCTTTCGATTTCCGTCTCCGTTCAGGTCGCCGACAAGGACGCGTGGCCCCGTTCGCGTTGAACCGAGATTCAGATTTTGATCCGAGATAGCAATCGGGAAATTGCCGAATTGCGCGCCATCTTTCTTAAAAGCGTATAGATATGCGGTGCTATTGGCAGAATTTTCTCCGAGCGCCAACGCTTCGTAGTTGGAGGTGTTATCCAGATCCTGCAGCGTGATTTGTGAGGATTGAAAGGTGACCGGCAACGAGGCCGAAAAAGTGGTGAAGGAGTTGTCTTGCTGAAAAACGTCGATATTCTGGCCGTCCGCCACGATGACCTGATCCTCGACCGTACCTTCCAGGCTGCCCACGGCTGGCTGAAAGTAACCACCGGTATTGAGGGACACCGTGTTGGCGGCGCCTCCGCCCGAAGGAAACCACCAGAATTGTCCTTGCTGATTGAGACCAGAATAGAAGGGCGCTTCGCCGGTCAGCCGGAGATTTCCTTGCGAGTCCGCTGCTGGCACAAGTCCGCCGCTGACGGGTGCTTGGGCAATGAATTGCGGCCATTCGGCTGACACGAGCTGCGAATCCAGGTACACCAGTGTAGTCACAACGTTCGTGGTCCCGTTGTTGTTAACGGAAAGGCGGATCGTATAAAAGTCTCTTTGCGTGATCGAAGATGTGTCCCAGCTTCCGAGCGCACCGTTCAGCACCGGTGTAGTACCGCTGTTGCCACTCATTCCCGTCGTACTCCACCCCGACGATGGATTGATTCCCTCGGCCCAGTCGAGCGTATAGCTCTGGAAACCGGGCCCAACCGCCGAGCCAGTCACCGGAATCACGACCCCGGGTTTGAACTCAATCGCCGTTGATGGCGCCGTCGACGGAATGGGGCTCGTGATCGATGTCGTAAGCGTGCTCGTCAACTGAATCTGATCCACAAACGCGTGATTCGAAACATCGTACGAAACGAGTTGAATAGTGTAGAGTCCGCCGTTGAGAAAAGTCGGGTCGAATACTCCGAGCGGGGCGTTCCCGACCGGAGTGCCGCTGCCGGCGAACACAGTCCACGTCGACGGTGCTGCGCCTAGACCATAAGCCAACGTATATTGCGCAAAATTATTGCCGCGAGCGTACCCCGTCAGGGTGACTGGCCCGGCGATGGATGTTCCGTCCCCAGGGGCAATGATTTTGGCTTCCAGCACAGACGGTACGCCCACCGCTGACGAAGCGCTCACTCTTCCGTATCCAAATTTCAGATCGTAACCGGGTGTCCCCAGATCCGTTGCGGATACACGCAGCACCTGACGCACATCCTCGTTCGAATAATCAGGGTGCTGCGAGAGTATCAGCGCGGCTAGTCCGGACACATGAGGCGTGGCCATACTGGTGCCGCTCAGGCGGGTATAATTTGTGCCCACGGTCGTTCCCAAAGAGGTTCCACCGGCCCGCAGGGAGAGTATGTCTACGCCCGGAGCGGCAACATCGATTTTGCTTCCGAAGTTGGAGAAGGATGCTAGCGCGTCATTGGTGTCCGAGGCGGCCACGGTAATCGCCTCCGGCAGATTCGCTGGATAGTAGTTCAAAGCATCGCTGGACGCATTCCCTGCGGCGGCCACAACCACGGCGCCCAGGTTGTGAACATACCTCACCGCCTCCGCGATCGTCTGCGAGGTTCCCGTGCCGCTCCAGGAATTGCTGATGACATCCGCGCCGTTATTTCCCCCGTAGATGATGGCCGGCCCAAGGGTAGAATCCAGGCCGAATCCACTGTCGTCGAGACCTTTCACTGGCATGATCTTGGCATTCCACGCCACGCCGATTATGCCGATGCCATTGTTACCAACCGCGGCGATTGTTCCTGAAACGTGGGTCCCGTGCCCGTAGTTGTCAACGGGATTATTACTCTGCGCGGGGGTCGTGTAAGTGTGCCCGATGAAATCCCATCCGTGCACGTCATCAACATAACCGTTCCCGTCATCATCAATCCCATTTCCGGCAATCTCGCCCGGATTCGTCCAGATGTTGGCCACTATGTCCGGGTGCGTGAAGTCGATTCCCGTGTCAACAACAGCGACGACCGTGCCGGCGCCGGTACTTGTATTCCATGCCGAAAAGCAGCCGATCTTGTACATACCCCAAAGGTCGTAGTAGGGCTGTCCCCAGCTGCCGTAGGTGAAAGAATACGGGTCGTTGGGGCTGAGATTCGTCGAGACGATGTGGTCCTCCTCGGCGAACTCCACATTCGGATCGCTCCGCAGCGCTTGCAGCAGACCCTGGAGGTTGTTGGCGGCTGCGCCATCTAGTTCGAAGACGTACGTGCGCGAAATTTGCGGAGGCCGAAACGCCGCGTGCAGCCGTTTCGCGCGCAGCGGGAATCGCTGCTGTGCAGCTGTGGCAACCTGCAGATCCGTTAGCCCGCGCTGCTTTTTCAGCCGCACAATGCCCGTATAAAGAGGGCGCGCTTTGTGAGCCGAATACTGGCTCAGGAATTGGTCGACTTGCGCGTTTCCGGTCTGCCCTGCGATGAGTTCCATCGTTTGCAGCGGCAATGCTGCTTCCAGCGCGTCCGACAGAGGCGCACGCACTTTGACTAATAATCTCGCGCTAGACTGCGCAGCGCTCTGAGCGTTGCTGCGTAACTCCGTTAATCCCGCGTAGCTCGCAATCGCCACCAGCAGCACAGCAAATAACCGCAGCTTGACGTTGTGTTTTACGGGTTGGGTCTTCATTTTGAGCTTGCTCCTCTGTCTACACTTCAGCGCCGTAAGCGCGCCCGGGGCCGGCAAATTAGCATCGACCGCATCGTGACCCGATATGAAGCCAGGCTTTTCTCAACTACGTGTTTAAATTTTCCCGAGACGCTTCCCGACCTGAGCGCCACCGGCCAGTGAGAAATACATGGTCCTAGTCAAACACAATAGAGGCGAACGTCACATGACAATTCCGCGCAAGTAGCCAGATTGCCACGAGGGCCTATATGCACACGTTTATATATTTATTTAATTTTAATTACCAGCTCTTGCGGGGGGGGGTCGCTATCGTGCGGTTCGCCCGTCTGCTCTTGCAAATGATAAAGGACGTTATCATTTGTCGATTCAGTCAGGTCATTCTTCAGCGAGGCATGAGCCGGAAAAAAAGGGCCTGCTTTGCAACAGGCTCTACTTTTGCTTCCAGCACAGCCATCTGGGCCTGATTTAATGGGGTAAAGGAACGTGCGAGTTCCACGCATTCCTCAACCTGCTCGACGGAATCACACCCGATGATTGCCGTACTGATGGGTAACGACAGCGTGTAGAAGAAGGTTTCCCGCTTGGTCAGCGTGCCCGGAATTGTGGCGATTGCGCCTTGGCCTTCCCAGGAATGCTTTTGTTCTTCCACCGGCGGCGGCGTCCAACTGGAAAGAATGCGGCCGCGTGCCATCACCTTCATTCCGATAATTCCCAGCTGTTTTTCAACGGCCAGCGGAAGAAGGTCTTTTTCAAAGCTGTAATAGTATTTGTCGGCTGCGTTGACACCCATCAGGACGGTGTCAAAAGCAAAGCGGTTTATGCATTCGATGAGCGCTTCGGGACGGAAGCGGCCGGTAACGCCAAGGTGGCGCACCATTTTCTGATCGCGCGCTCGAACCAGCGCCTCTATTGCGCCGCCTCTGCCAAATATCTGGTCGATGTCTTCTTGAATTCCAACATCATGCAGTTGCCAGCTGTCGATGTGATCGGTGTCCAGCAGCTTCAGAGACACTTCGAGGTTCTTAAGCGCGGCATCCCGCGTTCGTTCTTTGGTCTTCGATGCGATAAAAACCCGGTCCCGACTGCCCTTAAGACCCTTTCCTAGATAGCGTTCACTCCACCTGCCAGGTCCCCCATAGATGGCGGAGGTATCAAAATAATTCACTCCTAACTCGAGAGCGCGTTGGATCGTCGGCAAAGCCAAGCTTTCGTTATTCGCTTTCTCCAGCGCTCCCTGGCCACCCAGGCCAAAAATCCCAACCCGAAATCCTGTCTTGCCCAGATTGCGTGTCGGCATCATTTGCTGAATGGCCTGCGCTGAAGCAGGACTGTTTTGGTTTGACCTCACCCCGCCCGACGCGCGAGGAGCGATCACTCCAGCGGACAGGCCGGCGGCAATCGATGCTGCCCCTGTCTTAAGGAAGCCCCGCCGGTTTTTATTAGCGCCATCCTGAGGTGTGTCGTCCGATTTCATGTCCATTGCTCCATGTAATTCGAGTAGAATAGCGATGTTCTACCGCACCCGATCGATCGTGCGAGTATATTGTTCTCGATCCAGAACAGTCAATCTTTGGTTTGTTTCACACGGGATATTCGGTTTATGCATCGCGCCAACTCGGTGTTGAGGAGACTTGGAGAATGCGCCGGAGAGGATTTTCTTTATGCTTCATAGCCGCATCGATGTTATCGACACCTGGGTTTTGCCAGTCATCGGCGAGCCAATATAAAGGTTCGCCTTATCACGACATCCGATATAGTGGCGGTCCACAAAAAATGCCGGGACGAGTATTGTGCGCCTACTATGACCTGGGCGGCGAGGGAGTCGCGTATCACGACACGGATCCCAAGAATCACGGCAGCGGAGAATTGAATCCGGCTGATGGGACCTACCTCAACGAATTTCGTATGCGTGAAGGAGTAGATACTTCCTACACGAAGTTCAGCCGAAAGCCGGATCCGATTGACGACAACCCCTTCAACAAAATTGTTCCCCCTGCAGACCTGCTCTATGTCGGCTGGACCGAACCCGGAGAGTGGTTCAACATTACCGTCGATGTGCCACACGCGGGAACGTACACGGCCGATTTCCTTTACACATCGAATCGTGGCGGAACAATTTCCATTGATGTGAACGGAAAAGACGCAACTGGACCACTCCAGATCACGAGTACCTATGACCCGGCCGACCCGGTGGCCTGGCGTCAGTGGCACCATTGGAACTTGGCGCCGCGACTTTTCAAGGTTCATCTCAACAAAGGCAAAGACATTCTCACCGTACACATATTGACAAACGGCAACATGAATCTGGCCTATTTCGACTTTAAAGCCGTCCACAAATGAGCTGGAACCTGCCGGCCAATCAAGTCAGTGTCACGCGCAATCCGGCTCAATGCGGAACAACGACGGAGCACTTGCCCCGCTTAAGGGAGCCGGTGTTCGTTGGCTCTGCGATGCGGGCTTCGAGGCTGTCCAGTGCCAGGGTGTGCAATGTTTCGGTTTGCAGCCCTCCAGTCGCACTGCGGCCAAAGTCGAGTTTTAACTCAAAATCCGCTAGCGCGTCCTTGCTCAGAATGATTGCCAATATTCGGCTGAGCGGGGCGCTGAGAGATAGCGAACACTTTTACCGCGTAATTGATTCTCGCATCCATCCACGGGAGCAGCCATTCCATTTGACCTGGGAGATTGACGGTTATAAGTTTGACCGAGCTTCGAGTGGCATTCAGCGGCGGTTCAAAGGGGAGCGTAGACATGGGAAGCAGTTCGCGCAGAGGATTCTTGAAGGCAGCGTCTGTTGCCATGGCCGGATTGGCCGCATCAAATCGGGTTCCAGCTTGGGCCGAGAGTACGGGAGCCGCCGGGTCTGTACGGGTTTGGGGGACCTTCCGAGATCGGCGGCACGCCTCGGCTGAGCCACTAACGTGGAAGCCCGCAACTGCGATTGCCGCCGATGCGATCGTGCTCGATCCGGCGGCGACTCAACAAGAGATCCTGGGCTTCGGCGCCGCGTTCACAGATGCGGCGTGCTATATGCTGAACCAGCTTCACGGGGACGAGCGGGCAGCCTTGATGCACGAGCTTTTTGCTCCCGGCGAAATGGCCATGAACGTCTGCCGAACCTGCATCGGGGCAAGTGACTATTCGAAGTCGCTCTACAGCTTCGATGATAGCGAGCAGGATGATCCAGAACTTACTAAGTTCTCCATCGACCACGACAAGGCTTACATCCTTCCCCTGCTCAGGGAAGCGCGCGCGCTCAATCCAGGTCTGTTTCTTTTTTCATCGCCATGGAGTCCACCGGCATGGATGAAGTTCAACCGTTCTATGCTGGGTGGAACGATACGCAAGAGCAGCCTTGAGCCGCATTCGCGTTATTTCCTTAAGTTTCTTGACGCCTACAAAGCGGAAGGCGTGGAAATCAACGCGGTCACCGTGCAAAATGAGGTCGATACCACCGTGGACGGGCGGTATGCGGCCTGCCTCTTTGCGCAAGAGGATGAGATATTGTTCGTGGCCAAGTACCTGGGGCCGTTGTTCCGCAAGGCAGGGACTTCAACGAAGATTTGGGTTTTGGACCACAACTTTACCCTCTGGGGCCGCGCCATTGCCGAACTGAGCGATTCGCGGGCCTATGAGTTCATCGACGGTGTCGCGTGGCACGGCTATGCCGGCGAGCCGTCGGCAATGACGACCGTCCACAACGCCTTCCCCGAAAAGAGCGCTTTCTTTACCGAAGGAGGACCGCGACGCGAGCCTCGGCCGACTGGAGCTCCCTTTCCCGACCCGATGACAGCCTGGGCACGCTGGTCCGAGTGGGCCAGTGACGTTCTCAGAAACTGGGCGCGGTCGATCACGGTGTGGAACCTGGCGCTCGACGAGAATGGAACTCCATATATCGGTCACCATGAGGAAGGGGATATCCAGCCGGGAGCGCCTACTACGGGCCGTGGGTTGATCACCATAAACAGTATGACGCGCAAGATAGACCGCAGCGGACGCTTCTGGGCGCTCGCGCACTATTCGAAACATGTGCGGCGCGGAGCGAAGGTCATTCGTACGGAGGGAGTCGCAGATAGCGCCACACAAGAGTCCAAAAATCGTGTTTCCCATGTTGGATTCCACAACCCCGATGGTAGTTATGTCGTAGTGCTCTCCAACCACGGCCAAGAAACACAGGTTCAGATGGTATTCGGTTCAAGCTCTTTGACTGTCGACCTACCAGCAGATTCCGTACATACTCTGCAGTGGTCGTAGCCTGACGCACTCGCGTTATCGGTCCCTGGCAACAAACCCAGACCGAAGCTTTTCTCGCGTCGGACAAGCCATCATTTACGAAGTCACAAACTCTGGAACCATTCTCATATTTGCATGACGCCGCGGCCCTCGAGGACGGGCTCGCTCGGTTTGGCATCGGTGAGGCGCATTTCGCGGAAGAGATGCAGGTTGGAAGACATCACGACGCCTGGGCTCAGATGCACTACCGGAGCGACGTGCGCCTTGTGGGTAAGGTAGTCGGCAGCGAGGCGCATCGCGATTTGACCCTGGCGGTAGGGGTGCTGGTAAATCGATGCCGTGATGATCCCTTTTTGAAAGTAAGGAGCCATCTCCGCGAAGAGATCCGTGGTGATTAATTTCACTTTTCCTTCGAAGCCTTGCGTTACAAGGGCAAGGCAAACGGGAAGGCAATTGACGGTGTTTACGTAGATTCCGCCGAGCATCGGCGAACGGCGGAGGAGATCGGACGTTTTTTGGAAGCTTTCATGTTCATCCTCGTGCCCTTCAATCACACTGAGGATTTTCCCTCCAGGGCAATGCCGCAGAAATCCCTCGGAAAAACCGTCCGTTTTCTTGCGGTGGTCTTCGGCCGAAAGCATCCCCGCAACGACCGCCACCTTGGAATCCGGAGGAAGAAACTTGCCCATCAACTCTCCGGCAAGACAGCCGTTCAAGTACGGTTCTACGCAAACAATACTGGAGCGGCGGCTCTCCGGAGCATCCGTCGAAACGCAAACGACGTGCAGACCTTTTTCTTCCGCTTCGTCGATCAGCGGCGTTAGATCCTTCGGATTTCCCGCGGTGAGAATGATTCCATCGACGCCGCTTTCCACCAACTCCTTGAATGCTTCTTTATCTCCTTCTCCCAGATTTTGGACGCGACGATTCTCAAGCTGGACTCCGAGCTGCTCGAGACGCTGCGCTTCGTCCAAGACTCCGCCCCAGAGCTGGTCGTAGAAAAAATGAATTTCCTTGGGGATACAGACGCCAATGCGGGCGCCGGTCCTGGCGACCGACAGAGCGCGCGCCGCAAGATTCGGCGAATAACCGATTTGCTGCGCGATTTGCAGAATCAGCTCGCGGGTAGTTTCGTTGATTTCTCTGCGCCCATGCAACGCGCGATCCACGGTTCCGATCGAAACGTTCGCCAATTGGGCGATTAAGTGGATTCCGTGTTTCTCTTGTAAGCCGCTGCGAACCGGGCCGACGGTCTCCCGAGCCGATAGAGCCGCAGCACTGCGCAACTGGGTAGATGGAGATTCGTCACGATGAAGCCGGCGCAGAGGAGCCGGATAGCGAGGCAGAACGAGTTCTTGAACGGACGAGTTGCGACTGGTGCCAGGGACCGGACCGGTGGATTGTCGGACGACAAACTGAGGCTCGATCGCAATCTCCGGTATGTCCTTGCCACGATTTTCGATCAGATCGAGAATGGTGCTCGCTGCGATTCTCCCCATTTTTTCAAGCGGCTGCCGAACTGTGGTGAGCGTAGGATCTGTGTACGCCGCGACATGAATGTCGTCGAACCCAACCACCGAAACATCCTGCGGGACGCGCAGCCCCGCATCTTGAAAGACTCGCATAGCCGCAATCGCCGCATTATCGTTGTAGGCGAAGAGCGCAGTGAATGGCCGCTTGCGGGCGAGCAATTCCTTGGCGAAAGGATAGCCATATTCTGGTGCCAGCGCGGCGCGGGCTTCGGGGTCGTTGAGCTCCACAATCAGGTCAGAGTGAATACGAATGCCGAGTTCACCCGCGACCTGGACAATGTTCTTCCACCGGTCCTCTGTATCCGAGCTGTAGACCGGCCCTTTCAGGAACGCGATGCGCCGGTGTCCCAGTTCGGTCAAATGCCGAAGCGCAGAAAGGGCTGCGGTCCGATGATCAATGATGATATTCGTGACTCCCTGGACAGCGCGGTGTCCTGCAACAGCTACAACGGGGAGGGGCAGACGTTCAGTGACCGAAGTATCGATTGTTATCAACCCTTCGATTCCCCTCTCAAGGAGCAAGCGCGAATAACTCTCGAGAAGTTTCTTGTCATGCCGGTGAACCATCGTGAGAAAGAAGAAATTTTTCTCCCGGAGGTAGCGCTCGATCCCACTGATCACAACCGAACCGTAAGAATCGCCGATTTCCGCTGCAACCACTCCAATTGTGTAGGTGCGCTTCCCCCGGAGAGCACGAGCCCAAAAATTTGGTTTGTAGTTCAGTTCACGCGCCGCGGCGAAGATTAGGTTCTTCGTACGTTGAGGAACGTAACGACACGCGCGAGAGTTATTCAGAACCCCAGAAACCGTTCCTGGAGTCAGGCCTACCCGCTGCGCGACACCCTTTATAGTCGCTCTGGGGTTCTGTTTGGTCTCGGCCGGTTTTTTTTGGGTTGTCACTGAGATTTTCGCCCGCTCTGGAGGCGCAGAAATTGTCCTGTGCTTTTCTTATCTTTCTCTCCAAAGCGCGTTCGGGAAGGACACGCCGATCGGACGCTAGGACGGCCGATCTAGCCTTCGATCGAACTGCTCGCCGGGATCGATTCTTCAGCGACCAATACCGCGCGTCCTCTGCTTGGAGGCGCCGTAGATTTGCGCACGACGAACTCAGGCGCGATCGAAATTTCGGAAACGTACTTCATCCGTTCCTCGATTCGGTCCAGTAGCGTGCGCGCCGCGAGCTCACCCATCTCTTGCAGGGGTTGTCTCACGGTCGTCAGGGGCGGATTCAGGTAGGCCGCACTCTGAATGTCGTCGAAGCCTACGACCGACAAATCGTCCGGTACATGCAGGCCCACTTCCTGGAACGCGCAGATCGAACCTATAGCAGACACATCATTGTAGGCAAACAGGGCGGTAAAGTGCTGCTTGCGTGCAAGCAATTGTTTGGCGAACGGATAGCCTAAATTCGGTGTCGGATCATCTCCCTCCAGCTGCACGATCAATTCGGGCCGGATGCAGATGCCCAGGTTCGCGGCGACTTCGCAGATGGCCTTCCAGCGCTCCTCGGAATCGCAACTCGCCGTCGAACCCTTCATGAATGCGATTTCTTCGTGGCCAAGATCGACCAGATGTTTTAATGCCAGCGAGGCGGCACGGTGGTGATCCAGGACAATATTGGTCACGCGATGGATGCTGCGATGGCCAGCCATAGCCACCGTGGGCAGGGGAGGCTCTTCCGTCAGGAAAGTGTCTATGGTGATGAAACCCTCCACCCCGCGTTGTAAGAGCATATTCGAATATGTGGCCAGGAGTTTCTGGTCGTGCCGGTGAGCTACAGTGAGGAAGAAGAAGTTCTGCTGTCGAAGATAACGTTCGATCCCGCTAATCACCGGAGAGCTGTACGCGTCGCCTATTTCCTCCGCGATCACCCCGATCGTATAGCTGCGCTTACTCTTCAAAGAACGCGCGAAAAAATTGGGCTGGTAATTCAGTTCCCGCGCCGCCGCCAAGATACGGTTTTTCGTATGCTGAGGGACCGAACGCGCAGCCGGGGAGTCGTTCAGAACGTGTGAAACGGTGCTGGCCGTTAGTTTGACTCGCTCGGCCACTGCCCGCAGCGTCACGGCGGGCTTCTCGCCCTTATGTGCTTTGTCTCTCTTGGGTTTCATCGGGCTGCCCCTGACCGGTCGGCCGGTTCGATGAGCCTCATTCTTCCGCGCGTTCGAGGGCGCATTGTATCTCAGAGAAACGGCAATAAAACAAGCAAAGTTCCAAATCGCCCAAATTTCTTTAGAACATCGATATTTTTGCTTGACAAGAATAACGCTGCAGGAGTTAAATCTGCCCACATTCGATAGTGCTAAGTCGGGGTGGGAGGAATCAATGAAAGTATTACTTCGTGTCGCAGTCGTGTTTTGCCTCGTGGTGTGTCTCGCGGGGCCAGCCCTTTCGCAGGACAGAAATTCCGGTGAGATTCGCGGCACGGTGAAGGATGCCTCCGGCGCTGTTTTGCCGGGTGTAACCGTTACGGTGAACAATCTTGATACCGGAGTGAAGACGGTCTTCGTCACCAATGCCGACGGACTCTATGATTCCGTCTCGACGCCCACCGGAAATTACGATGTTAGCTTCGAGAAGGCGGGCTTCAAGAAAGAGGTGCGCGGCCCGGTCACCCTGCAGGTAGTTACAATAACCGAGGACGCCACCCTGCAAGTCGGCGCCATATCGGAAGAGGTCCGCGTCAGTGCGGAGGGCGCGCCGCTCCTGGAAACCGAAAGCGGCCAGCAGGCTACCACCTTTGATTCGAAAGTCTTGGAAGAGCTGCCCCAGGTGGGCGGCGGGATCACCGGCGCCACCTGGTCTTCGTTTACCGTTTATCTGCCGGGCGGTGGAGGCACTACAAACGGGCGGAACGCGCTGGGCAATGGCGCTTGGAATGCCGGCGACGCGGTTTCCATCAACGGCAACCTGCCGAACTTCGCCAACTTCCTTCAGGACGGCGCCACCACCGTACTGCCGGCGAGCGCGAACAACGACGATGAGATCCTGGAAACCATCTCCGAGGTTCAGATCAACACCAATTCCTTCTCGGCGCAATACGGCGCGGGCGGCGTGGTATTCAACCAGATCAGCAAAAGCGGAACCAACGAATACCATGGATCCGGTTATGAGTATTTTTCGAACACGGCTCTGAACGCCAAGGGCTATTTCAATGGTCAGGCGCCTCCCATGATTACAAACGCCCTGAACCCCACCGGCCCGGAAATTGCCAACCCAGCCTTTCAAGTGCCGTATCTGCGGTACGACCAGTATGGTGGCTCCGTCGGCGGGCCAATTATCAAGAGAAAGCTCTTTGCCTTCTTCGATATAGACGAGATCCACAACAACAGCGCGTCGAGCGGCTTCGTTACCGTTCCCACGGCCGCCGCGCTGGCGGGTAATTTCACCGGCATGTATCCCGTCTATGACCCGACCACCACCACTGGGTCGGGTACAACCCTTGCGCGCGCCTCTTTCGCCAGCGAATGCGGCGGCCTCAACGAAATTCCGAACGGCACCAACTGCGGCGGCGCTCCCAGCCGGATCGACCCCGTGTCGGCGGCCATTATAGCTTCTAAATTTGGCTGGCCCACCGCCCCGTCAGGGGTAGGAACATGCCAGCCCGCTCCGTTCCAGAACGAATGTACAAATAACCTCTTCCTCTCGCATATCAATCCCGCCCCGCTTCGCCGATATTTTGGGCGGTTGGACTACAACGTGAACAACAACAACCGCATAACCTGGTCGATTAGCGAGAAGAACAACCCCGGGGTCGACAACGGCCTATTCGCCTGCCCGCTGAATTGCGGCAGCGGAGACGTGGACGGTATCAACACTCAGGTCACCGACACGTGGACGATCAGTCCGACGGTGGTGAACGAAGTTAGAATGGGTTTCACCAGGCAAGGCAACTATTTCCTTTCCCAGTCCGTCGGGTTGAACCCCGAAACGGCATTTGGCCTGCAAGGTACCCATTTTAACCAATTCCCCATCATCGGCAGCAATAGCCCTTATGGTGGTTTCGGCGGCCCGGACGCCGTAAACCAGTTGGCGCCCGCCACGGACGCCACTTACGTCGAGAACGTGTTTGACCCCTCGGATGTGGTGACGATGGTCCGCGGCAAGCACATTCTGAAGTTTGGAGTTGAGGTGTTGCTGAACGAGGGCAACACCACGGCTTGGGGCTCCAACAGCGCCGGCAACTACGGTTTTAGCGGCCAATACACCGCCGGCGCAAATATTTCGACGACGACCGGGCTTCCCGACGGAACGCTGAATACCTCAAAAACGGGCTCGGGCTTCGCGGATTTCCTGCTTGGCAACGTCCAGAACTGGGCTGCGGCGAATCAGTCCATAACGGGCGCGCGGTGGAAGAGCCCGCAACTCTTCGTTCAGGACGACTGGAAATTCAAGCCCAATCTCACCATCAACCTCGGCTTGCGCTGGACGGGGAACACCGGCATAAGCGAGATAAACAACAAAATCGGCGATTTCGACCAGAACCTCGTCAATAACTCCGGCCCCTTCGCGGGCACGGCGGGCTCGCTATGGTTTGGCGGTCAGGATAACCGCACGACCTTGCAAAAGCCGGAATGGAACATCTTCGAGCCTCGGGTAGGCTTTGCCTATTCGATCACCAACACCACGACCGTCCGAGGCGGTGTCGGCTTCTTCGCCTATAACTACAGCCTGGATCTCTATGGTGGTGAGGGCGGTGGGCAAACGGGCTTCGGCTCAACCAACCAAGGCAGCAGCAGCGACCCCAATGCTGCCGCGGGGGATAAGGGCTGGATTGTCGCACCGAACACTACCCCGGTCTTTCTAAGCTCGAGCGCGGCGATCATGGCCAACGCCCTGCCTTACATTCAGGGCTCGAGGAACCCGGCATCCTACATCACCAATCCCGTCTTCAGTCCACCTTACTTGCCCTATGCCACCCGGCCGGGCGAGATCTGGGAATGGAATCTCTCCGTCGAGCATCAGTTCGCGAGGGACTTCGTGGCGTCGGTTGCTTACGTTGGCAGTCACGGGTCCAACCTGCAATACATCACCGACGCGAACCAAATCACCAACCCGGCCTTGCTGAACGTAAACGATGTATCGGGCTGTAACGGGGCGACACCTACATCCATCGCGGCAAGCCCCACCACCTGCGCGCGTCCATTTCCGGCGTTTGGAGGCCTTGGAGGCTCAACCTTCAACGGCATCTCCAACTACCATTCGTTGCAGGTCTTGGTGCGGAAGCGTTATTCCTACGGGCTGACCTTCGATGCCAACTATGCCTGGTCGCATTTTCTGGATGACCAGGACTCGGCTGGATGGGGCAGCACCGCTGGACAACAGCTTTGGCAAATCGGAAACAATCCCTCCGCTAACTACGGCAACTCCAACTTCGACATCCCGCAAGCGTTCAAAGGGAGCGCGACATACGAACTGCCGGTCGGCACCGGCAAGACCTATCTGAACAGCAATGCTATCGCTGACGCTGTGCTTGGCGGATGGCGTGTGTCGGGCACGTGGATCTGGCAGAGCGGTACTCCGTACACAGTGTTTGACGGTGGCGTTAACGACTATTCGCAGGCCGGCACTGCGTTTGCCAACCCCATCAAGGGAATGTCCCCCCAGTCAGGCAGCTGCGGCAATGGCTTTGCGGTAGGAACGGTGAACTGCTGGTTCAACCCTGCGGCCTTTCAGACCCCGACCGAGCAGGGCAACGGGTCGTTCGGAACACTAGGCAGGAACACGCTCTTCGGGCCGCACCTGTCTGACATCAACCTGTCTTTGGGGAAGACTTTCCGCTTCAAGGAACGGTATGGGTTCACAGTTCGTGGAGACTTTACTAACGCCTTGAACCATCCGAGCTTCTCACTACCGGGCAATGACGTGAATAGTTCGTCCGCGGGCAAGATCACGGGCGTCTCGAATGCCTCACGTTTGATCCAGCTGGTCGGCCGGTTCACCTTCTAACAGCGCTCACTTAACAGAAAAGGACGGCGGCAAGTGCCGCCGTCCTTTTTCTTTTGCACGCAGAGGAAGCGCCGAGCCCGCACTCGCCCGGCGTATAATGCCCAGCATATAATGAATGTCATGAGAACAAGCGAAATCGCTGCTTTGCTGTGCGCGGTGCTCTTGCTTGCCGCCCTTCCATCTTTCTCCCAGCAGTCCCCACCTAGCCGCCAGCAACAACTCGAATCCCACGCCCGCCAAGCGCAGGAATACTTGAAGGAGAATAAGCTCGATCTGGCGGAGACTGAGTTCAGAGCCCTGGTGGCGCTCGACCCCAAGAACGTGGATGCCCGCGGCAATCTGGGAGTGACGCTGTTCTTCCAGGCGAAGTATGCGGAGGCCATCCCGCAGTTCCGCGCCGCGCTGAATATGCGCTCCGGGCTTTGGAAGATTGAGGCTCTTCTAGGCATCGCCGAAAAGCGCACGGGCGACCTTAAGGAGGCTCGTCGCGATTTGGAGAACGCCTTTCCCAACGCACAGGAAAAGAACATTCGCATTCAAACTGGCATGGAACTGATCGACCTCTATTCCCAAGCGGGCGATTTGGACAAAGCCGCTGTGACCGTCGGCGTTCTTCGGGGCCTCGAGCCCACGGATGAGGTTATTCTCTACACGGCTTACCGCATCTACTCGGATCTTGCCGACGAGTCCATGCTCAGCTTGACTCTCGTCGCTCCGAATTCCGCCCGAACGCATCAATTGATGGCCCACGAGCTCGCGAAGCATGGACACACTGCTGAGGCCATCCAGAATTATCGAGCCGCTCTCAAGATCGATCCGAACCTTCCCGGACTCCATTTCGAACTGGCCGACATGCTGAACGTTTCGTCGGATCCAGGTGCGAAGGAAGAGGCCGAAAAAGAGTACAAGGAAGCCCTGGCCGTGAATCCGCTCGACGAGCAATCCGAATGCAGGCTTGGCGATATCGCTGTTCAGAAAAATGCGCTAAAGGAAGCTTACGACCGTTACACGCGAGCCGTGCAATTGCGGCCGGACGACCCGGAAGCCAGCATCGGCTTGGCGAAAGTCTTGATGTCGATGGACCAGCCGCAAAAGGCCGAGCCGCTTCTCGAGCATGCCATCCAGCTCGACCCCACCAGTGCCGTGGCTCACTTCCGGCTAAGCACGGTATACCGCCAGGCTGGACGCACTGCGGATGCCAAACATGAGCTGGCCGAATACCAAAAATATAAGGAGATGAAGGAGAAGCTCGGGGACATTTACCGCGCGATGCGTTTGCAGCCAGCCAAGGAGGAACACGACGATACCGATCCGCGGAAATAGGCCACCGGCACATACTCACTTGCTCGCCAGAGCCGCTGCCTGTGCATGCTTGGCGATAGTTTTGGTTTTTCTTCCGGATTTTTCCCAGCTTTCACGGGCGCATCCACGCAAATCTGATTTACCCGGCATCAAATCGGGCTTATTGGTTCAAGCGACGAATCCTTCGATCGTACAGCGCTCGTCTCCGGAAACGGATGCCCGCCTACCTCTGTTCGTGGATATCACCGATTCGACAGGCATCAAATTCGATCACCTTTCGAGTCCCGAGCAGAAATACATTGTCGAGTCGATGAGCGGCGGCGTTGCTCTCATCGACTACGATCACGATGGATGGCCTGACATTTACTTTACCAACGCAGACAGTGTGGACATGGCGCTCTCTGGCAAGAAAGCACGAAGCGCTCTTTACCACAATAATCGCGACGGGACCTTCACCGACGTTACAGATAAGGCCGGCGTCGGCTATCCCTGCTGGGCTATGGGCGCCGTCGTGGGCGACTACAATAACGACGGGTGGCCGGACTTGCTCGTTACCTGCTTCGGAGGCGTCGTCCTGTATCGCAACAATGGCGATGGAACATTTACGGACGTCACCAAGCAAGCAGGTCTGAGTAGTGATTCAGGATGGGCAACAGGAGCGGCCTTTGGGGACTACGATTCCGACGGCTGGCCTGACCTGTTTGTGTCGCACTACGTGGACTTCCATCTCGACGATCTCCCTGCCTTTGGCTCCAGCAAGACATGCCAATATCGTGGAATCAATGTCCAGTGCGGTCCTCGAGGGCTCAAGGGCTCACCGGATAACCTCTACCATAACAACCGCGACGGCACATTCACCGATGTATCGACGAAGGCCGGAGTCCGCGACCTTCCCAATTCCTTTGGATTGACGGTCCTTTGGTCCGATTTCGACGGCGATGGACATCTTGACCTTTTTGTCGCCAACGACGGCCAGAAGAATTTTCTGCTGCGAAACGATGGAAACGGACACTTTGCCGACATTTCATATTCCGCTGGCGTGGCTGTCAGCCAAGACGGAGTCGAGCAGGCCAACATGGGCGTGGCCCTCGGCGATTATCAGCACACCGCGCGTTCTTCCATCGCAGTGACCCATTTCAGTGATCAATACGCGGCGCTATGGCGGAACGATGGAGACATGAATTTTTCGGATGTTTCGTTCGCTTCCCGATTCGCTGCCAGCACCGTTCCCTACGTTGGCTGGGGCGACGCATTCTTGGACTTTGATAACGATGGCTGGCTCGATCTGTTTCTGGTGAATGGCCATGTCTACCCGCAGGTTGACACCATTGAGACGGGATCCAGATACCGCGAGCCAAAGCTGCTGTTCTTGAATCAACGCAATGGTACGTTCAAGGACATAAGCAAGCTCGTCGGCCCGGCCATCCAACTCCCACAAGTCAGCCGCGGCGTGGCTACCGGAGACTTGTTTAACGACGGCCGCATCGACGTTGTTGTCGAAAATCTTGAAGGCGGCCCCATGATTCTGCGTCCCCGGGGCGGTCCTTCGAATCACTGGATCAGCTTTGAATTAGAGGGAACGAAGAGCAATCGACTAGCCTTGAACGCCCGTGTGAAAGCGACTGCTGGAGATCTAGTGCAAACGGGTGAGGTTCTAAGTGGGGGCAGTTATCTCTCCCAGAATGATCTCCGAATTCACTTCGGCCTCGGCAGCAGGGAGCGCGTCGATAGGGTCGAAATATCGTGGCCTGCCGGCAAAACAGAAATCCTGACTGGCTTGGCTGCCGACCACACCTACATTGTGAAAGAAGGCCAGGGCATTGTTCCGGTTCACCCTGCCCCTTGAAAGCGGCCATCTTCGTTTCAGCGGGCTCACCAGACTGGACTTCCTGAATTCTGTCAGGGAGACCACGGATTCGTACTCGGTGCGCAAGAGAAGAAGAAATCCAGGCCAAAAGCTAGATAGCCTCCAAATATTTACAATTTTTTATTAGAATCTGACGGAACAATCTATAAAGTTCTTCGTCTATCACCAAGACGTACGGGTGTACGAACTGAGGGGGGGTAGGTGGCATGACAAATCTCGGGCGCAACATCCTTTTCGGTTTCCGCATCTTGCGCAAGGATCTCGGCTTCACCATCGTCGCGCTGCTGGCGCTTACGCTCGGTATTGGCGCCAATACTGCCATCTTTTCGGTTGTTTACGGGGCGCTGATCGCCCCCATGCCGTACCCCAACCCTGACCAACTCGTGATGGTGTGGTCCAAGATCAACGGCAACAAGAATGGGGTATCCGCGGGTGACTACCTCGACTGGAAACATCAAAGCAGAGTGTTCCAGGACCTGTCTGCTTGGAACGGCAGCGCGTTCAGCCTTTCCATCTCCGGCCATCCGGAGATGGTGCAGGCGCGCATTCAGACTCCGGGCTTCATCAACATGGTGGGCATGCCCTTTACGCTTGGCCGCGACTTTCTTCCCGAAGAAGCCGAAGTTGGCAAAGACCATGTCGTGATCATGACACATCACTTTTGGGAGAGCCGCTTCGGAAGCGATCCGCACATCCTCGGCCAGTCGATTCGGCTAAGCGGCCAGCAGTATACCGTTGTTGGCGTTCTCGCCGCCGGCGAGCCGGACCGGTCCCAAGAGCCAATATTCGTTCCGCTGGCTTTCAAGCCGGAACAAATTAACCACGACGTTCACTTTATTCTGGTGATGGGGCGACTGAAGCCTGGCGTTACGATCCAGCAAGCGAACGCTGACATGGACTCTGTCACAAAGCACATCGCGGAGGTCTATCCTCTCTCCAACAAGAACTGGGGCGCGAGCGTTGAACCGCTGCAGAATGACTTTCTGAGTAAGGACACCATCAAGGATCTGTGGCTGTTGTTCGGCGCGGTGGGTTTCGTACTGCTGATTGCGTGCGTTAACGTCGCCAATTTGTTGCTGGCGCGCGGAACGGCGCGTCAAAAAGAGGTGGCAATTCGCGCGTCGCTCGGCGCAACACGCCTCCAGCTATTCGCGCAATTCCTGACGGAGAGCGTCACGCTTGCATTCATTGGCGGGATACTCGGCGTGGCATTGGCGTGGGCCCTGCTGAGAATTCTGCGGGTCACGATTCCGCCGTACACCCTCCCTGACGAGGCGGATTTGAGCCTGAATCTTCCTGTTTTGTTTTTCAATTTCGCGGTGACTCTCGTTGCGGGAATACTTTGCGGATGCGCTCCTGCTTGGCAGACGGCGCGATGGAATTTGAGCGACACGCTGAAGGAAGGCGGGCGTTCCGGCAGCAGCGTGGGACTCCACGGGCTGCGACGCGGACTGGTGATCGTGGAATTTGCGCTCGCCCTCACGCTTCTGGCGGGAGCAGGCCTGGTCATCCACAGTTTCTGGAAACTGACTCGCGTTAATCTGGGCTTCAAGCAGGACCATATTCTTACGCTGCGCCTTCCGGTGCCCGTCGATCGTTTCAGCAACGGAACACAAATTACGATGTTCTACCACCAACTGATCGAGCAGATAAAAACGTTGCCTGGTGTTACCTCCGCGACGGTGGCGACCGGAATGCCGATCGTGGGCACGAATTTCGGCATGCCCCTGAGCATTGTCGGACAACCGGGCGGAGACCTTTCCTCACGGCAGGGGGCAGGGTTTACGATGGTCAGTCCCGATTATTTCAATACGTTTGGAATCGCGATCACACAAGGCCGGCCATTCAATGAGCGGGACATCGCCGGCGGCGTTCCAGTCACCATTGTGAACGAAACTTTCGTCAAGAAATTCCTGCCAAATCTCGACCCCCTTAAGCAACGTGTTTCCGTCGAACAAATCATTCCCGGCGCGACCAAATTCGGTCCGGCAATCGAGTGGCAAATCGTGGGAGTTTATCGCAACGTGCACAATGGCGGCGTGCGTGGCGATGGCTTCCCAGAGATGAATGTGCCGTTCGACCAGAGTCCGTGGCCGCAAGCAGGCATCGCGGTGCGTACTGGAGGCGATCCCGCGAGCCTGACGAAGAGTATCGCTGCTGTCGTTGCGAACATGGACCACGATCTGCCGGTGGATCAGGTCAAGACGATGGACCAACTCGTTGACCAATCGCTTTCGGGCGATCGCGCGCTGACGATGCTCTTTGCCACGTTCGCCGGACTGGCGCTGGTCCTCGCCGGGATCGGCATCTACGGGGTGATGTCGTTCGCCGTGGCGCAGCGGACGCATGAAATTGGATTGCGCATGGCGCTGGGAGCGGGGACAAAGCAGGTGCTGCGACTCATCATGCGCGAGGGGTTGTTCCTGGCGCTGGCGGGGCTGGGCATCGGACTGGCGGGCACATATTTTGTCGGGCGCGCCATGAAGAGTGTGCTGTACGAGGTCACGGCGATTGATCCCGTAGCGGTGAGCGCGGTTGCGGTTGTGCTGCTGCTTGCAGCAATGATCGCCTGCTACATTCCGGCGCGGCGCGCAACGACGGTTGATCCGATGGTCGCGCTGCGCGACGAGTAAGAAACGCCCTTTGAAATTTAGATGAAACGACGAGCGAAGCCATGATGGAAGAATCATTCATTTCGCCGATCCTCCCGCACTGACCGGCGCAATATCGGACTTCATTTCGAGCGTTCTTAAATATCCCTCATTCACGCGACACTTTTGCAGGCGGACACTTTCCAGCAACTCGGCGAAAACACGGGTGATCGTCTCCTGTTCCGGCCGGGCCTTCAGCCGTTCTTCGGCGCGCGCAGTGCCGCGCGGAATCTTTGCGAAGTCCACGATCTTTCCCCAATCAGCCGGTGGGACAATGCTGACGACGGCCGACGATTTTTCCATTTTCTTATACGGCCAGAAGGCCCATCCGATGTTGGTTTTTTCAAGCGATTTCACGAATTGTGCGATCCACTCGTCGTTATTCTCTCCGGACTCGCCCATCCAGATGGGCACATCATAACGTTCGCGAAAATCAAGGTATTGCCGTAGCACGGTTTCATCCGGCGCCGTCCAATATTTGTGGAACGTGTATGCCGAGTTCGCATCGAAAGGTTTGCCAAACGCCGAAAAGTTTCCGTCCCACTGCGCGCCGCCGAGAAAGAGAATATGGTGAGTATCAACCTTTCGTATCTCGCCCGAAAGTCGCTGATAGAGGGGTTCACGCGAAGAATTCAAAGGCTGCAGCTTGGGAAAATTCGGGATCGGCTCATTCAGCAGGTCATAACCGAGCACGGCTGGCTCATCGCGATAGTGCGTCGCCAGCCGCCGCCAGATGGCGATCAGGTGCTCTTGCGGACTCTGGTATAGCCAAGGATATCCGGCGCTGTCATCGATGTTCGTGCCCGTCTGCCCGCCCGGTGCGGCATGAAGATCAAGAACGACATATAGACCTTCGGCGCGGCTCCAGACGATCAGCCGGTCCAGGAGCTTGAAACCTTCGGCGTCGTCGCTCTCAAACAGGCTGTAATGCAAAGGAACTCGGATGGCGTTGAACCCGGCCCGATGCAGGAGCGCGATGTCTTCACGCGCGATATAGTTCTCGCGGTAGCTGTGCCAGAATGCGGCCGACCCTTCAGGTCCAAGGAGCTCCAACACCAGCGCGCTGATCTCACTAGGAGATTGCGGACCATCTTGGAACAACCACATGTAACCTTCTGGCACCAGCCAATTGCCCAGATTTGTTGCGCGAAGAAGGAGCGGTTTACCAGCGGCATCGACGATCTGTTTGTGGTCGGTGTGAGCGAACTGCGCGCCTGCTTGGGAAGTCAGTACGAGAAGAAGAAGCAGCAACTGTAGAAGTCTAAACTTGAACATGATTCTCTCCGGTGGAAAGCCTACACCAAACTTGCCGGTGGTGGCGGTCTGAATGAGTGAGGATGCACACGCGGCCTGAGTCGAGACGAATTCGCAAATTGCCAGCGGCATCGATCTTCTCGATGGTTGCCCTGCTCACGGTTCGCAACCTTCTGGCCTTGGGCAGTACGACGCAGGCCACGTGCAGATAGAACGCGAGGGAATGCTTGATGACTCGAAATATATCGACAGCCTGCCTAGCGATCACGCGCTAAGGTCTCGCGAGAATGTTTTTGCGTTCTCCATGTCCTGCGCTTCGCTCCAGACCCTTCAAATGCTGGCGCTGGTACTCGCTCCACTAGATCAGCCGAACCCGGGAAGCCAGCTATATCATTTCGTCGACGGATTCATGGACCCGACCTTCGGCGCCTGTCACCCGAGATATTGTTTCTCTCGTTCGTGTCGCTCGACGATTCCTGTGATATTCGGGCTACGGGTGTTCGTTCGCGCAATGCTGGTGAGATTTAAGCATGCTTGTCGCGGTTGATCTTAAACCCGATAAAATACATTATCGCGTCAAAACGATCCTCGATGAAAAAAAGCGCCAAGTACAGCAGATATTAGGCAGTTGTAGCTAAACGGGATTGGGGCGCCGGAACTGTTGCGTTTTTTTCGGGCCTCCGCCAATAAGGTCCTCAGTTCGTCTGGATCGAGGCTATGGTGAGAGACCTTGGCGACCATATGGTGCGTCGTCGGACTTTTATTTTGCCTTTCGTACTCGTGGGATAGATCCAGCCACTTCTCTGACAGATATTTAAGCGCCGCGGCAGTCCCCTTAAGCGAGGAATGCTTGAACGCGAGTTGGTTTGCTAATTTGTGGGACGCGCGGCGAAAGATCGCGACGTGGAAGAAGGAGTACAACGAGGAGCGCCCGCACAGCAGTTTGGGGTGCTTGACGCCACGGGAGTTCGCCCGCCGAGATGCAGCGCTGCGGTCGCCTACGGTCTTTACGTTCCGATCTGGTCAACAGAAGGTGGCAATTTCTTGGAGGGGCTTTTTCGAGATGTTCGGAACGCAGGCACCCTCTCCCGGATAACCAACTACAAGCAACAGGAAAGCCTTTTCGTGAGCCGGCCTGTCGAGGATTTTATTGAGGAATCCCATGGGGCTGGGCGTGTGCGTTAGCGAAACCAGTCCTGCTACATGTACCGCCGCGATCAACATTCCAGCTGCGATGCCCACCGACTCCGTCACGTAGTGGTTCTTCACCTTGTCCCCATCAGGGGTAAGGCCATAGGTCTGCGCAAATATAGCGATCAGATAGGGCGCATTCTCAAGATAACCCTTATGTTCGTCTGTGCCCAGTGGTGCTAGTGCTTCAAGCCACTCCTTAGGCGCGCGCCTATGGTAAAAATCATATTCTTCCTTCTCGGCGGCCTCTCGAATCTGATGTTTCATTTTTGGGTCACTGACGACCACGAAATGCCAGGGCTGCTGATTGGCACCGCTCGGCGCCGTACCCGCGATCCTCAAGCAATCCTCGATCACTTCGCGCGGAACGGGACGGCTGGAGAATTGACGCACCGTCCGACGCCGCAGCATGTCCTCGCAAAATTTCTTGATACGATCCTTCATCTCCTCGGGGGAGTATTCGCGATAGCTCGTCAAGGGCACGAAAACTGGTTCAGCCATCAGAGACGCCTTTAAATTCAACCGTTTAGATAAGAACTTGCTTTCAAATCTCCAGGCCTGGCGAAAAAGATACACTCTATTTTGCTTGATCGCATAGTATCAAGGACTTCATCCACATCGGCTGACGTACGGGCGTTTTCTGGATGGTTTGCTAGCTGCGGTCGCTGCTTGCTGTGCCAAGTTGGAAGGGCAGCGGCGATCATCAGTTCTCCACTGCCCACCCTCTGAGTCTCGAGACTCGCGGTTATCTGTTATTTGCTTTCGTATCAGGGTCGTCTAGCGCAATCCTTGCGCCAGGCAGTACTCCGCCCTGGCGCGTGAAAATGACCGAGCACTCGACGGTAATGCGAGTTGTTGCGCCGGGGACAATCGTGACGTCACCATTTTTACTGGCGTTCGTGATTTCGTCTTGTGAAGTAAGTAGTCGTGGCCTGTGTCCAGAATTCCACGAGACCAGGTTGATTTGCCATAACGGAGAGTAATCTTGGCGGGTGTTCTCAGGACCAGCAGGAATTGGGGCAGACGCGAGCACATTACCCTGCTTGAAATTCGTAAAGACATAGATGTCATCCGCTGCGTTGGTACCGGGGAGAGAGGTGAAGGCCGTCGGAACAAAATTCGAATTGAATCCCTGGGCCACTGTTTGCGCTAGAGAGGCGAAACTAGAACTTGGGTCAACGCCTACTTCGGGTGTGATGTAAAGCGCCGGCTCATGGTTATAGAACCCCGCTTGCAGAGGCAAGCTGACTCTTGATGACACATTGCCGCCGGCGGCAAAACTCGCGGCATCGAGAACGACTCTCGAGGCGGGCAACACACCTCCCGGCGAAAGCGAAAAAATCACGGAACACTCGACAATAATGGGTGTTTTCGTGACCGTCACTTGACCTGCCTCCGCCGCGGCCTCCACCGCTGCCGTGGAGGTCAACGTAGTTGGCGTAAATCCTGGGTTCCAGGCGACCAGGCTCACCTGCCAAAGCGGCGAGTAATTCGCATTAGTATCGTTAGGACCAGCGGGAGTCGGCGTGGCGGAAAGTACGTTGCCCTGCGTGGAAAAGACGTAGATGTCCCGTACCGGCGTATTGGCAGGTAGAGGGGTGAAGCTCGGCAAAGTGTTAGGCAAAGAAGCGAAATTCACGGGAATGAAATTGGCATTGAATCCCTGGGCCACTGCCAGCGCGGTGTTATAGAGGTCCGACCCGGGAGGCGCATCGACGCCGACTTCCGGCGTAATATAAAGCGCCGTTCCCCCTCGAGCGAACCCAACCTGCAGTGGCAAGCTAGCTCTTGCCGATAGGTTTGGTCCGGAGCGTCCCTCAGCGAGGATAGCCAGCAAACCGGGCGAGATTTCGCTGGAGTTATTGGCTGTTTGTGCCTTTAGTGTTCCGGAAGCGAAGGCAAGAGCTGCGAAACCTGCGAGTGCCAAAGGCGCACTGCGCAAGCGAAGCTTGCGATTTCTCAGCCCGCTTACAGTTTTGGAACGAAGGTATACGGTACGATTCATTCGAATGACCTCCAAGCGTTGGATTTGGACCCTGCGGCACACACCATGCGAAGTCTCGGTCTGAGCCAGTCCAAGAATGAGACTACGCGGGGAACAAAAGGTTTCAGCTAGTGTCCCAAGCGCAAAAAAAAGACTCCTCGTCTAACTCCGTGCTTTTTCGGGGCTCCTTGGCTTCTAGACTTCCCTAGCTTTGGAACCTTTGGGACGGTCGTGAATCTCATCCAATGTCTGAGCTCTCGACACAGACGGAGAATTTCTCAGATCTTCCCAACTATCGTCAAAGCTCTGTCGATTTGTCACGTGGTGAACCACACTTGGCTGGGCGTACCTTTCTCTTTAACCTGTGATATGCCTATTCGAACTGGCAAAAGCTTCCCTATCGTCACATGAAGATCTACTTGGGATTTACGGTTGCCGGGAATCGCTCATCGCTGGAGGCAGCGAAGAAAATCCTCCGCGTTCTCCAGTCCATGGGGCACGAAGTTCTCACTAGCCACTTACTCCAAGACGATGCCTAAGAGCTGGACCGACGTGTGCCTCCTCAGGAGGTTTTCGCGCGTGATATGAGGTGGCTCGCACAGTCCGACGTCTTCATTGCCGAGGTCTCGGGCTCGTCATTTGGTTTGGGCTTCGAGACCGGGTACCTTCTCGGAGCCACTCCGAAGAAGACGGTTCTCTTCTACGAGCGAGCCGTCGAGCACAGGATTTCTCTCTTGATCGTGGGGAATACACTCCCCAACTGCATATTGGTACCGTACTCCCGTCTCGATGAACTGGAGGAACTGGTTCGGAGACGTGTGGCGACTTTGGGATCGCCTGCTCGAACGACTTGAGAAGCAAGCTGTGCAGTGAGCCGATGCATGGCGCCTCGGCGGTGACAACAGCTAAAATCGTAGGCCCCCGCTAGCGACAACGACCTCGCCGGTAATCCAATCGGACTCATCTGAAGCGAGAAACACAGCAGCTTTGGCTATGTCGCCTGGCTCGCCGATACGGCCGAGAGGTGTACGGCTGATGGCGAATTTGCGAAATTCGTCACTCCCACCGGCACGAGCCCTCTCGGTGTTGGTCATACCTGGCGCGAGGGAATTTATTCGAATCTTGCGCGGTCCCAGTTCTTGGGCCAGCGCACGAGTGAGAACATCAACTGCGGCCTTTGTCGCGCAATACACGGCGCCTGAAGCAAGCGGCGTGATCGCCGCCACAGAACTGATGTTCACCACACTGCCGCCCGATAACATCAGCTTGACCGCTTCTTGCGTGGCAAACAGAAGGCCTAAAACGTTCACGTCGAACTGCTTTCGAAAGTGTTGCTCATCGATACTATCGAGCGCACGAAATTCGTAAAACGCCGCGTTATTCACAAGGACATCCACGCGTCCATAAGCCTGCTGGACGCGGCCAAACAGTTCAATGGCTTCGCCTCGATTCGAAATATCAGCTTTTATTGCCATGGCACTGCCTTTGCGATCTTCGATGCCGCGGACGACCTGCTCCGCCTGTTGCTTGCTGGAAGCGTAGTTGACGGCCACAACGGCACCTTCCGCCGCAAAGGCGTTGGCGATGGCAGCGCCAATCCCCCTGGCCGCTCCCGTCACAACCGCAACCTTGTTTTTTAGTTTATCCACGATAGCCGGTCCTCACTTTATGATTCGATCTCAGAATCGCGCGTAACCGCAAGCTGAAGTGCTCCCTCAGACTCGTGCTCATCGTAATTGTTCTGCATCCACAAAGCATGGCCGTGCGTGCCCTGAGCATTCTTGGCAGCGCCGTAACACGGAATGAACGCAGAGTTGACATGGATCAGCGCCTACTGAATATGATCGAGATGTGATCAAAAAGTTTCACGAAAAGTGTGGGTTACTGTCAGGTGCTGGCGCGGCCGATTGCACTCCACGATACTCGGCGTTTTCGCGACGGTCACATGACCGGGCCGTTTGGCATGCGCGTTGCAATCCCTGGCGGCAATTCGGGCGGCTTACCCCAAAATGGGACTAACGAGGGTCGCGAAAGTTTTCGGCAAAATGGATTTTCCTTCTGCTTCGATGCGAAACAGAACGATGAACAACGTAAGAAATTGCGAGCAGGTAAGCGGCAAGTCTCCCTACGAGCTTGCTCACAAGTCGTATATTGTGTCCCGTAGCGGAAAATTCTGCCGCGGACTGCTCACAAAACATATTGGTTGCGGCCGGCCATAACGCCTCCATCGACATCCCAGATGGCACCCGTAACCCAAGAAGACTTTCCGGACAGCAACATGACAACGATTTCCGCGACGTCTTCCGGTTTTCCGATACGGCCGATGGGGTGGAACCTGTTGAAACCCTGAAGAACGGAAGCAACCTGATCCTTCGGCAGGAAACCCTCGAAAATTGGAGTATTCACAACGGCGGGCGACACCGCATTAACCCGAATGTTTGCGCCTGCCAGTTCCAGCGCGAGGTGCTGCGTCAGGGCGTGCAGCCCTGCCTTCGCCATAGAATATGCCGAAGAGGGCGTAGCTTGGACCGCCTGCCTCGCCCACATCGATCCGATGTTTACGATCGATCCGCCACGGCTACCAGCGACCATGTTTTTGGCAACGCACTGCGTGATGAAAAAGAGCGCCCTGTTGATTTCAAGATAGCGGTCATAGTCCGCCTCGCAATGCTCGAGAAACGCCTTCGGAGCGAAAACACCCGCAGCATTCACAAGCAAGGTGGCGTCCCGGTGCTGGGTATCGAGGCGCGCTAGAAGTGCAGCACGTTCAGCGCTTTTGGTGACGTCAGCCGTCTCGCCGAAAACCGAACCGTAGGCACTCAATTCAGCGACCGCGTCCCTTGTCTTAGCTTCGCGGCGGCCGATAAGAACTGCCTGGCCTCTATGCTCGAGAACGATCTGCGCGACGGCTTTGCCTATTCCGCTGGTTCCCCCGACGACGATGAGTTTCTGGCCTCGAAATTCAGTTTTCATCAAGCTTGTCCTTTTGCATTTATGTTTTTCTTCTCAAACCGAAACAGATCGGGACGGGCGTAATGACCGGAGACATCAAATGTCATGCTTTCTCTGTCAATTTGAGTGAGATCTAAATCTGCGAAGATGAGCTCCTCACGGTCAAACACGGGATCGACTATGAATCGGGAGTCCGGCGCAATAATGCAACTCCCCCCGCGCTCAATCCATTTCTCTCCAGCAGAGGGCTCGGACATGGCAACTGCAAGTTCTGCCGGTAAATCTTCCGTGCGCATCAGCAGCCCAGCAGCTATGACGAAACAGCGGCCCTCGAATGCGTAGTGCTGGCTGCACAACTGATGCAGATCATTCACCGTTGGCCAAGCCGCTACGTGAATCTGCTCGCCAGAATCGTGCATGGCCATGCGCACGAGGGGCATCCAATGCTCCCAGCAAATCAATCCACCCACGCGTCCTGCAACCGTTTGAACTGCTTCCAGGCCCCGTCCGTCTCCCTGGCCCCAGACGAGTCGCTCGGTGAAAGTTGGGACGAGCTTTCGATGGTGATTTACGAGCTGGCCTTCCTCCGAGATCGTAAGCAGCGCGTTATAGAGCGTTCTATTTCCCGGTCCGGCGTCGACTCGTTCGTTAACGCCAATTGCAACGGCAATTCCCAGACCTTTCGCAGCCTCGCAGAGGGCATCCAGTTCTTTGCCAGGGATACGAATACTGTTTGCTCTCAGCTTCGCGAAGACTTCCTTCGTCGAGGCGTTTCCCCAGAGCGCCGCGGCGGGGCAGACATCGAGCCAGGCTGGATAACCTGGCAACCAGGTTTCCCCAAAAACCACCAACTTCACATCCTGCCTTGCCGCTTGATGAATCAGCTCCAGAGCCTTCGCAAGGCTTCCATGAATATCCAGATAAACGGGGGCTGCTTGAGCGATGGCCACTCGTACATGGTTCTTAGAAGAACTCGGTTGCGGAGATCTTGTCGTTTCATGAGCGTTCTTCTTATCCACGGTCAACCTCGATCCATCTTAGTCGAGGATGGGCGAACGAACGAAAAGATTGCGACGGAGGTGAAACGAAAGAACCTGCGAAAAACTTCGTGTCATCCCGAGAGACAGCCAATTGGAATGGCAATATCAAATTGCGATCGAGCTTTCTGGTTGTTTGGCTCCTCGATTTTCCATAACGTACCAGAACGCCCTGTCCGCCGATAATTTGCCGGCTCCGAATATCAGCACAAGAAGCGTCGCGAAAAGGAAGGCAAACGGGGCTGCCGCGATGAATTTGTCCGGGTCGGAGAAGATCGAAAAAAGAGCCTCGCGGTCGGCGATAACGTAAGCCATGGTCAGGTTCACGGTGAGAACCAATGAAGTCATACGCGAAAACGCGCCGAGAGCAAATAGAATGCCTCCAACAAATTCGACAGAAGCGATGAACACGGCCATCTGGCCAGGCGCCGTCATGTTCAAGCTGGCAAAGAACTCGGTAACCTTGTCCAGATTGTGCAGCTTGCCCCAGCCGCTTTGAGTCACCTGCCAGCCCCAATAGAGTCTTACAAACAAGAGGAACGGTGATTGCGCGTATGAGATCAATGCGAAGAACCAATCATGCCATTGCCGGACTTTTGTAAACAGTGCGTTCATAACAGTGTTTTATACCTTCCCCTTCAGGATCTTAAGATTCCGCGTCTGCCCTACGCCTGGCTGACAAAACCAGCCCAAGGCCGCCCACGTCTGGAAGCAATGCCGGACATATTTCCCACGATTCAATGCGGGGAGTGAACTCCCGCGAAAAGCCAGACTAATGGCTCGCTCAATCGATTCTCCCGCGCGCAGAGTCGTGAGTAGCGTGTACGCTTCACGCTCAATGCGTCGGAAATACACGGAAAAGTCAAGCCGATGAACGACAAGAAAGATTTCTTTGGGCTGAAGAGCCGCCATGGCTCGGACATTCATCAATCTTCTGCGCTCAGTCACCGCATTGCTCGCAAAATCTGCGCCATGGTCTTCCTTCTTGACTTCCAGCACCAAGTCATCTACGGTATAGCGAAGCTCCAAGAGTTGTACGTGGGGCTGAACCCGCAATCTGAGCTTTGAAGCGGAGACCCCGTGGAGGTCCTCTACGCGCAGCACCAGTTCGGCTTTGCCATCGAACGCTTCTATGTCTGCCCACTCCAGCCGCACCATGTCGAATGCAAGAACCTTTTTGCCCCGTAGCCATGACGGGTTACGACGCAGCCACACTTCCAGGCGCGCGCCGAGATTTCTAAGCGTGAACGACCGTGAGGGGCACTCCGTGAGGTAGGCGCAGCACATATCATCAAAACGCCGTTCACCGAGAATCGCGCGCAAGCCCGGGAAATCCTCGGCCATGGCTGCGAGAACGCGAAACCAATATTGCCTGTTGTAGATTTCCAGCCGCTCGAAGGACGTCAGACGGTCGTTCGGTTTGATGTAGCGAGCGGCGTAGCGACGCATGCTCTGGCCACCAGGTCCAAGCGCACGCATCCGTTCATTTCGTGTCAATGGTTGCATGACCGCACGTGCCACAGCCTTCTGAAAATTGGCCAGTTTCATACAGCAACCTCCAATCGCGTCTCGGCAAGGAAACGACTGGCTTTGAGCGCCTCGTCATGAACTTCCTGGAAAGAAGGAATGCTGTCGTCCCACTCGAGTAGTGTTGCCGTGTGACCGGTGCGCTGGATGGCGCGTTCGTAGAGTTTCCAGACTGGATCGATGACTGGGTGGTCGTGTGTGTCCAGAATGTATTTTTCAAACTTCGAATGACCGGCGATGTGAATTTGGGCTACGCGCTCGGTCGGGACGCTGTTGATATAGGTGAGCGGATCGAAATCATGATTTCGGGATGACACGTAGATGTTGTTTACGTCCAACAGAATCCCGCAATCGGCTCGCTCCACCACTTCATTCAGAAACTCCCACTCGGTCATCTCCGACACGTGGTACTCGGCGTAACTGCTGACATTCTCAACGGCCACGGGAACTTCGAGAAAATCCCGGACCTCTCGTATCTTGTGCGCGGTGATTCTGGCTGCTTCAAAGGTGTAGGGCATCGGAAGCAAGTCGTGCGTGTAGTGCCCATCCACGCTTCCCCAACACAAATGGTCGGACAGCCAAGGCGTTTTGGTCCTCTTGACGAGATCCTTCAGCCGGCGAAGATGTTCCCTGTCGGGCCGGCCCGCGGACCCGAAATACATCGAAACTCCGTGCTGCACGACTCGGTACTGTTCGAGAATTTGATCGAGAATATGCAGCGGGCGACCCCCGCAAATCATGAAATTCTCAGAAATGATCTCGAACCAGTCCACGACTGGCTTGCGAGACAGAATATGATCGTAGTGTGGAGCACGCAGCCCGATCCCGATGCCGTAGTTGGTGAAATTGTTGAATCGATTCGCAGGCATTCTCTTTTTCCGCTCCTCCACCGAAGGAAAGAGGGCTAGGAAAAGCTTCCCGGCCCCCCCATGTGATTGCCCCTGACTTCGAACTACTGTTGCGGGGGCTTGGAGCCATCGGTTGCGCAACCGCCCTTGCCCTTGCAAGAGTTCTTGCCTTTGCAACCGTTGTCGCTAGCCTTGCAGCCGCCCTTGCCTTTGCAGGAGTTCTGCCCTTTACAGGCGTGCTTTTCCTTCACCTTCTTGTCGTCTTTCTTGTCCTGATCCTGGCCCTGATCCTGGGCGCTGAAAGAAGTCTTCAGCGAAGGAAGCAGGCCCGAGGCCCTAACGGTCGCGCTTGTTCCTGCGAATAATCCCGCGAACGCCGCACCCGCCAAGATCGCCTTTGTGGTTTTCGTCATTTTGCAATTCTCCAGTCGATTGGAATAAGTTACGAAGCACCGTCCAGACACTCCATGCGCCTCATGGATTCCGAATCCCTTTGGCCGGTCTGACGAAACTAACTCTTGATACGACCTTGAGACGCACTCGAACGCCCTGACAAGGGTGCTCCATACAGTGAATGAGAGTCGCGAGCCGGGCAAAGGTTTCCGAGTCATTCGAAATGGATTCGAAACTCAACTTCGGCGAGGTGCCAGGTGGCGAGAAGGCCCTACAAGCTCACCGACCTAACGGGCTGGCGCGTAATAGCCTGTCTTTGCAAATGCATTTAGAGGGGGGAGCCCCTTAGGAGCACGGAGTTTGATCTTGATCTTCCGCCAACGTGCGTCATGCGCTTTGTTACTCGGGTGGTATCCCAAGATATATTGGTTGCGCAATTCCATGCTGATCTTCGCCGCGATATCGGGTAGGTCGTCGAGGTTCTCCGCAGAGAAAGCGCGCCCCCCGGTCTGTTCCGCCATTTCGTCGAGCAGGGAGGGCCCGTGGAGTTCCTCCGGTGTTCGGCTGCGATATGTCAACGGTTCAAAGATGCCGATAGAATAAAGCTGAGTATCTGCTTCTCGCACCAAGCGGTTGATATCTTTCTCGCTGAACCGGCTATGATTGTCGCCGCCGTCGGATATTATGAGTAATGCCCGTTTGGCGTAGCGAGCGTCCCTCATCTGACTCAATCCCAGATAAATGGCGTCGAGCAGCGCCGTAGTTCCCCTCGCCGAAGCTGAAAGCAAGCGATTCTGCAGATCGTCGACACTATTTGTGAACGGGCTGAGGAGTTCGGCGCGTTCATTGAAACTCACGAGAAAAAACTCGTCCTGGGGATTAGCAGTTCTGAAGAATTGGAGGGCCGCTTCCTTAGCCTTGCCGAGTTTGTTGCCCATGCTGCCGCTGCGATCGAGGATGACACCAACGGAGATGGGGACGTCTTCGGAAGAAAAGTTCACAATCTCCTGCTCGACATTGTCTTCGAAGACGCGGAAGTTGCCTGGCTCAAGACCGGTAACGAGCCGGTTATACGGGTCAGCTACTGTTACATTGACGAGCGCCAGATCCACGTCGAAATGGAGGGATTGGCCAGGCTTGATCGGCTGGCCAGATGTGTCACGTTTTACGTCGCTTGGCGCTAGGGACTGGGGAAAAGTGGGTGCGGCCAAGTTAGAGGTGGCGATGCCAAAGAACAGCAGAAAGATAAGCGACCTCCATAATCGACGATTCCTGATCCCACTACTTTTCATGACGCGCTGTCTCCTGCTTTGCTGCTTTGCTGCTTTGCTGCTTTGCGTAAATCCAGCGGAGGCTTTCGAGGCTAATGACTTGTGACGGGCACGAGGGAGCAGCCAATGGTTTCGCCGTTTTGCTGTGTTCCGCAGTGCCTCACTCTCCGAAGTAGTTCGCGCAGCCGCTTGCGGGCCTTGTGCAGCTGAGATTTCGAGTTTCCGACCGAGCACCCACGAATTTCGGCGATCTCGGTGTGCTCATAGCCATAAACATCGTGGAGAAGGAACGCTAATTTGTAGCCCGTTGGTAACTGATGGATGGCCGCCTGGAGGTTGAAGCGGTCAAACAGTCCTGTCAGGCTCAAGTCGGGGCTTCCGATTTCATTCCGCGGCTTGCCGCCATCCTCATCGCACGCCGTCATCTCGTCCAGCGATGTCGACATCGAGCTTTTCTTTCGAAGGTGCATCAGAACGAGATTCACGGTCAAACGATGCAGCCACGTCGAAAAAGCCGATTCGCCACGAAATGTGTGAATCTTGCGAAATACTTGCATGAACGCTTCCTGAGTTAAGTCCTCGGCTTCGACAGGGTCGTGTATCATGCGTAGGCAAAGGGCGTGGACACGCCAAGAATGGAGTTGGTATAAGGTCTCGAATGCAGTAGCGTTACCCTGCTGAGCTAACCGGATGGTTTCGTTCAGCGGTGAGCTTTCGAGCTTGGGAGCTTTGGATTCTATCGAGCGGTCCGCGGGCGCCGGCGCTTGCCCTCCCCTCCGCAAACGCGGTGCTTTCCGTCGTGGGTATTCCCTCAAACCAATGCGTTCACTCGTTGCTGCGACGTCCATGCGACGAAAATGGATTGCGGCCTTTACAGGGTTTGCCGTTTGTGCTTGTGCGGAGAAAGCGTCAGAACGCATCCTCGCATTCGCTCTCTTACTCATTGCGACTTCGTTGAAATCCATCATCGCCTCGTAATGCGGCCTCGACTCACCCTCGAGCGCGCAGTTAAAAGTGACTCATGCACTGGATGAGACTCGCCAATTGCACAAAAGTTTCGGAATTCTCAACACCGATGGAATTCGCAGCCATGTGGAAGGTTGAGCTGGACAAGGCTAACGAGCAGAGAGGCTGAATATCCAAAGCATTCTCGGAAACGAGAGATTTCTGTTTTTCATGGTTCATCTATGACTGACGGTGTGAGAACGTAATTGTCACGAGCAATCGAACGGGAAAGGCCTCGCCGGCTAAGATCGTCGGTTCGTACTTCCATTGGCGGACTGCTTCCATCGCCGCCAATGCGAGGATCGGGTGTCCGGAAACTGTCCGCATTTCAACAACATTTCCATGCGCGTCAATCACCGCGTCAAGAACAACGGCGCCGGTGATCCTTCCCTCGCGGGCCAGAACAGGGAACACCGGCTCAGGCCCAAAGATGAGTCGGGGTGCTTTTACTTGCCCACCAACACGAATTGGACGCTTTGGCGCCGAGTTGATCGGAGGGGGAGGAGGGGGGGCAGCACCGGAAAGGACGCCACCGACTATGCCTCCAGGCAACCCTCCGGGTACCCCACCAGGAACGCCCTCACCTGGAATGACCGGAGCCGCCAAATCATTTCCGGATGGGTCCTCACTTAGGCGAGCGACCTGCCTCGGTATGACTCTGGGCGCAACCAACTTCCCTGCGATCGATAATGCCCTCTGCTTGGGCGCGGCCGACCGCGGCAAAGCAGGTGGGGGAGCTGGAGCGGGCGCAGAAGGAGGTGCCACGAGCAGAGTCTTATTGAGTGCACGAATGTCGAGCGCATCCATGAAATAGAGCGGAACCAAGAGTAGAGCTGTTAAGAAAACGATCTGCACCGCCGCAGAAATAACAAAATCACTCAGCCGGCGCGGTGGTTTAGTAGAACTATTCTCAAGCATGACCTCCGCGAATAACTTGTTCGGAGGAGCAATCTTGTTCTCCCTCGATTCAGAAACGTGTGTCCGGCCCTTTTGCGCTGGACCATCCTTCAACTGTTCTTGGGCGCTCGGGCTTTGAACGGACTTAATCTCTTCGGGTATTAGAATCCTTGGTGTCACTGTCTCTTCTCCTGCAGCTGGCAGGCCAACCTGATGCCTGCACTAAATGAGAGTCGCAGGTGGCATAAATGTTTCCGAAATCTCATTCCTGATGGAACTCGAAGTCGCCTACAGGACGGAAATAAATATTAGAGGAGACTCACAGATTCAGACCCATTCTCAATTGTTCGACTCAAGCTGCGCTTAGGTCGCTGTACTTCACTTGGCATCTGAAACAATGCCGTTTATGATCTCTGCGAGAACACCACGAAATTCTCTGACGAAAGGCGGGCGTGCCAAGACACTTTTCGCCAATCAGATGCGGAGCCATCCAGGAAGAAACAGTGTTCATGTTGTTTTTCGTCACTGCTAAAACTCTCGGAACTCCCGTTTGAAAACAGCGTCGGACGATGCACGTGTCCCATTGGATCGTTCTCTGAAGAGCGACATTGAAAGATCGAAAGGAACTAATCTTCTTTACGTGCTTCCGCGGCAGTCCAGATAGCGGCGCCCAGTAGTACGAGATCTTTGATCAAGAATTGGCCGGCGTCTCCTAATAAGGGAAAGCCGTGCGAAAAGTGGAACGCTCCCGGAGTCGAGAAGAGAAAACTCACCGTCAGCACGAATGTGACGATTGCCCCAAAGCTGCCGATGAAAGAAAGCCTCGAAGAAAAGGGCCGTAAGGCCATAAGAAGAGCGACGACGATCTCAATCATTCCGATTAGATTGGAAACTTCCTGAACGCTGAGGACTCGATAGAGCCAGAACATCAAGGGACTGTTCGCCACCAAGGGCTGAATGCCTTGCGCCTCACCAGGAGTGAATTTCAAAATGCCTATAAGCAGGAGTGTGAGTACCAAACCGTACCGCGAGATGTGAATGGCCAGTTTTTCTACCGAGATCCTTGATTGGCCGTGTCTCATTGGCTTTGTAAGGTTTTGCTCGTTCAGGAGGAACTCTCTCGTAGTATCCATTTATTTGCAGCTCGCTTTCTTGGGGTCGCCCGAATGAAAGATTTCTTGGAGAAACCACGCGGGACTGCGGCCGCCACCCCTTTTTTAGAATCAGGCTTCCTGCTGTGACAAAGTGTCAGCACCGGAAGGGACTGATGCTGACATAGGAAAGCCGAATAGAAAGCAACTCTCACTTCGCCTAGACTACGCATGCATCGGCGGCCACCACCGCGACATGGTTTCGGCTCACCTCGAACGCACAGTCACGAGTGGCCCATGCAAGATGAGACTCACCAATCGCATGAAAGTTTCGGAATTCCTGATACGGTAAAGCCGCAATTTATGATAGGTTTGCTGCACTCTTCATTTGGAGGGAGGCTGTAGGTTACCTCCAGATGTCGGGAGGTGGGTCGTGCGTTGCCTCCTGTCCTCATTGTTCCTTGCAGGCGCTCTCCTATTTTCCATGTCTAGTTCTGCCCAAATGAATTCAGGGGCAGCACACTACAGAATTACTGGGACGGTGGAATACGCGTACCAGGGCGCCGCGGAGAAAATCCTGGTGGAGTTGCAAAGCGGTCACGGCATCGATGTCGCACAGACTTCGACCGATGCTGAGGGTGAATTCGCCTTCATGAATGTGGAACGCGGGGCCTACACGGTGAACGTAAACGTCATAGGTTACGAGCCTGTGTCGCTTCATGTCGACTTATCCTTCGGTTCCAGCAAGGGAAATAACGTTGTACTCAAGAAGCGAAACGAATTTTCGGCGCTTTCGGCATCAGGAGCGACCACTTCCGCGCATGAGTTGTCTATGCCGGAAAACGCGCGCCTTCAGTACGAAGAAGCGCCGCAGAAACTGTATAAGGAGAAGGACGCGCAGATAGCACTGAAGCGATTGCAAGCAGCCGTTAAGGAAGCGCCTCAATTCTACGAGGCTTACCACGAAATGGGAATCGCGTACTTGACTCTAGGGAAGCGCGACGAGGCGGAAAAAAGCGAGCGCAAGGCTATGGAAACTAGTGGCGAAACCTATGCGGAAGCGTATTTTGCGCTGGGCTCGATTTTCCTAGACGGGAACCCGCACGGATGAGGCGCAACCCCTAATCCGCTGGGGCCTCAAGCTCGCTCCGGACGCTTGGATCGGTCAGTACGAGCTGGGCCGCGCCCTGTTGAACGAGAACCGCATCAACGAGGCCGAGGAATGCGCGCTGCGAGCCCGCAAGCTGGCTCCGAATGCGCCGGTGACGTACCGCCTGTTGGCTAATATTCACATCCGCAAGCGAGATTCCTCTGAATTGATCGAGGATCTGGACGCCTATATCAAGCTCGACCCGGATAGTCCCGCCGGACTCCGGGCCAAACAGCTACGGGCGCAGGTGAGCGCGGATCTCTCGCATCAGCCACAGTCGCGGGCGACCCATCGAAACCCTAACTAGCCTACTTGGAAAATTAATCATCAATCTTTTGTTAAGTTGTATCCATAATATTCGAGCAAGTAATCTTCACCATGGAGCGGCGTTTCTGCGACTCGTGAAATAAAAAAAGGGCGGCCAAAGCCATGGCCGCCCTTGGGTTGCCGTTAAAATGAAGCGATCGCTGCGGATTCAGGCGAAGTTAGAAGGTGATCTTGCCGGTCACCTGCACGATGCGCGCGTCCACTGCCGCTGCCGCAAATGCGCCGTAGGGCGTCGTTGCCGGTGTGACGGTGCTGATGATCGTGCCAAGTTGCGAAGGGTTACTCGTATTCGCTACCGGATTAGCAAAGTTTGGGTGGTTAAGGACGTTGTAGGCGTTCGCCCCGATCTGAAACTCTCGATGTTCGCCCAGCTTGAAGTTCTTCCGCAAACTGAGATCGGTGTTGAAGTAGCCCGGACCGCGCAAGGCATTGCGGCCAAGCGATCCGATAAAGTTGGACGGTGTGCCAAACTGCGCCGTTGTAAAGCACGGGTTGTTCGGATTTGCCGCACCGCTCGAGCAACTTGCCGGGATAGAAACCCCAGCGAGAGGTTGAGCCAGCACTGTGACAACCGGATTGCCACTGAGCGTCAAATTCTTTGTTGCAGGAGAATTAGCCGAAATAAAATTGCCGTCGACCACGCTGAACGGAAACGCAGAGCGCCGGAAGAAAGTCCCGGAAACAGTCCAGCCGCCAATCGCTCGATTGAGCAGACGATTGCTGGCCCTAACGGGGAGATCCCAAACGTAGCTGGCGTTGAGGCTGTGCCGCAGGTCGTTGTCCCCGGAAGCGTACCCTGCTGCGGGATTGAAGGGATTGATCTGCGTAAGGAGGCTGTTATTAACACTATAGGGCAGAATGCCACCGTTGGACGAAACATCCAATGCGTGGCTGTAGGTATAGTTGATGCGCCCCGTAAAGCCGTGGAAAACGTTCTGCTGGGCTGAAACGGTCACCCCGTTATAATTCGAGTAGCCGTTGTTGGTCAGTTGCTGGACGGTCCCGACGCGAGCGTCTGGCGCGACTGCAGGCAAATTGAACAGTCCGAAAGCGTTCTGATAAGGATTGTACAGAAGCTCGTCATAGCCGCGGTTCCCAACGTAATTGGCCGAGACAACCGTCCGGGCGCCGAGCGTGCGCTGGATCTCCACGTTCCACTCGACGTACTTTGGATTCAGGATCTTGCTGGTTGTGTTCTGAAGACTTGGGACCGCACACCCGGCAGGCGCGGCAGCCAAGAAGCTTCCAACTGTTCCACCCGAATTGTAGTTCGACTGAAACGCATTGTTGCACCCCGCCAGGAGATTCGCGCCGCTTCCAGGTTCATTGAACGCAACAGTTCCAGAGTTCAAGTTAAAGCTCGTTACCTGCGGGAAGTTGGTCGTAAAGCCATCCAGGATCGTTCCAGGATAAAGGTCGGTAAACAGCCCCACGCCGGCGCGAATGACGGTTTTCTCTCCGAATGGGCTCCACGCCAGACCAAAACGCGGTTGGAAGACTATCTTCTCTGCATTCGGAAGGATGCTGTGTTGCCCAGTAATAAAGGCTTGGTTATACGGGATGTTCGGATCGTGCGATAACTGGTCAAAAGGAGACGATGGCAATGTGGCGCAGTTCGATTGGCAAACGCCGGACGAGTTGCGATCCGCGCGCAGGGTAAGAGTAAGTTTCAGCTTGCGGGAAACGCGAAACTGATCTTGGAAGTACAAACCCAAGCTATAAAACGCAATGGGCTGCTCTGAGCGCAACGCGAAGTGCTCGGCGGCGGAAAGATCGATTGCGTCGTTCGCGAAACCACCAAGAGAGGTGGTCACTGCTGCATAGGGCAGTTCACTAGCCGTAAAGTCACTGACATCGTCGCGGCGAAAGTTAACCCCCAGCTTGAAGTCGTGCTTGCCCCGGACAATGGACAGATCATCGACCAACTGCCACTGTTCGACGTTGCGCCCCTGCGGGAAGAAAAAGTTGCCAGGGAAGAGTCCTGAACCACTTCCCAATGGCGTTAGCGCCGTATCCGAGGAAATAAGATTACCTGGGAAAAGTGCAAGCGCCGCGCTCTGATTGGGGCTCTGGAAGATCGCGGAGTACGACAAATCGGAGAAGATGAAGTTGTTAACTACTCGAGGACTAAAAATGTGGGTGTAGTTCAACTGGCCTTCATTCTGCGGCTGGGTACTGTGCTCATTGAAAGCGGGATTGATAGGATCGGTATAGGTCGGCTGAACGCCGCGATCGAACTTCACGCGGCCAAACACTTTGTCATTTTCGTTGAAGTTGTAGTCAACGCGTGCGGTAAGGAGCCACTCGGTGTTCCCGTTCTGTACGGAAGTACGGTACGTCTCCAGACAAGGAGTCGTCGCAAAGCCTGGGTTAGCTCCAAGGCTTCCGCAGGTATTAGCGGCAGGACTCTGCGGGACTGCCACGGCTCTGGAGATTCCTGGAGCGTTGTTGTAGAGACTGAATACATTTCGGTAAAAGGCCTGCGCGGAGGCGGGCGCATTGGCAAGCGTAAAAGCCTCGAGTGCGGGCGTCGGCACGTTGACCGATTGGCTCGTCCCGAAAATATAGCGGGTACCTTCCGTATCAACGAAGAAGAACGCTTTGTCTTTCTTGATGGGGCCGCCGATGGCCGCGGCCCACGCGTTGTTGTTTTCAAATGGACGCGGAACGCCCCCCGCATTATTGAAGAAGTCGTTGGCGCTGAGCGCCCTGCCGGTCCAGTTGTACAGAAGGTCGCCATGCAATCCGTTGGTCCCGGACTTGGTGCTGTAGTCGACCTGCGCCCCGGCCTGCCGGCCGTACTGTCCCGTGTAGCCGTTGACGACCACGGCAACTTCTTGCACTTCGTTGCTTCCAAGCAGTAGGTTGCTGGCTCCCGAATTGTTCAGGTTCAGGAAAGGATCGTTGTAGTCGTTGCCATTGACGGTGAAGAGGTTCGACGTGCCTGGCAATCCGAACGCGCTGAAGTTGCCGAAGCCGCCCCCGCTGGAAGTATTCCCAGTGATACCTGGTGTAAGGATAGCGTTATAAGTGATGTCGCCTCCGGGATTCGGAACATTGGTGATTTCCCGGTTCGAGACGTTCGAACTGATGTTGGCATCCTCGGTCTGAAGGAGATCTCCACCCGCGACAACTTCAACGCTTGCGCTCGCCTCGCCAAGGGCCAGCTTAACATTGGCGGATGCGGTCTGGCCCAGTTGAACCTGAACCTTCATGGTGGCGGTGCTGAAGCCTTTTTGCATGACGTTTAATATGTACTCGCCGGGCTTCAGAAACGAAAAGAGAAAGACGCCCGAATCGCTGGTGGTAAATGTACTGGTCTCACCCGTCGCCGTGTTGCTGATGATCACCGTTGCGTTGGCAACGACCGCCCCCGAGGGATCTGTGACGGTGCCGGTGACGCCTCCCGTCACTATGTTCTGGGCCCAAATCCGTGCGGGCCCAGTAGTCAGAGCTAGAACTAAGGCCCCAGCGACGATAATTGATGACTTCCTGCGATTCAGACGCCTGCTGCACACAAACAGGGCCATTGGCAAAGCCCTTAGGAATACTGCCATCCACTTTTTCATCTCAGTTATCTCCCACATTTAGCTTTCGAGAAAATCAAGCCCCACACCCATACGGAGAGTTGCCGAAACTCCTAACCAAGTTCGAATGGGGTGAGTAATCTCCGAAACACTTTCGGAATTCACCTCGGCAATGGGACTCTCGAGCGGTCAGAAAGTTTCCGCGAATAAAAATTATGTAAGGGTTAGCTAGAGGCGAGGATGGAATAGAAAGTATTCGCAACACGTTATGCGGAGCCACACAGATCGGCGGCGCCATAACGGGTGAGTCTCAGGCGTGGCAAGATTTCGTGCCAGCGGATTGGGTCAGCAAACCAAGGTCGGCCGGTCATTCGTGCAGAGGACCTGCAGTTACAGAGGCTTTTCTTGGAGTCTTAGAATGCACGATTTCTCTCAAGTCTTTGATCTTGACGTGGCGGGCGCGACGACTGTGCTGCCGCGCCCGTCCCGATCAAGGCACACAGGAGGAGGAAGTTTGCCCATTAGTGTGCGCATGTTTGAGAGATGAGACTCCAAAAGATCGTAAGGGTTTCAAACCACGGAATGGAGTGGCAATTCCCTAGAACTACGAAACCGAAACGTCAGCGACGAACCAATGCGCTTGCCGGAGTGAACCAGAGCGCATTCGTGTTCCGCTCAATCATCATTTGCGCTGTTATTAGAATCTCTCTGGGTTTCCCACCAACGCTACCCTTTTTTCTCAGGTCTGCGCTTTCCGATGCAAACCGGGCAAGGCGAATAGCCCTCGCGAATGGCCTCCTCAACCGGGAGGAATTTGGGTTTACCATGCAAATAGGAACAGCTAGGAATATGAAAGACTTTGTCGGCTGCGTTCTCGGAGACCGCGACTAGGCCCGTAACTGCAGGCGAATCAGGGGAACTCGCTGGGCTCTGGCGCTCCAGTCGAGGCAGGATAACTCGTCTCGCTGAGAATAGCGCGAAGCCCAAAGGCACTGCCGCTGCGGCTGACAACGCCCACGCTAGAACAGCACGACGCGAAGGCTGAATACTCTCTTTCGTTCCCTGTTTCAGCCTTTGGTGCAGTCGCTCCTGAAACCCTCTGGGCGGTGCC
>DASXMM010000348.1:0-5397 GCA_036495665.1 Candidatus Acidiferrum sp.
ATTTATGAAGAGGACGTGAGAGAAGGAGCGGTGGAGATTGCGTCGGCGGTGTATGCCTTGGCCATGGCGGATGAGATGGTGCCGCGGTTTAAGGATTCGGAGATGCCGAAGCCAGCGCCGGAGCCTGGGCCAGGCTCGCAGGCGACACAGGTCCGGCACATCCCGGCGAACTGAGCATATTTGGCGATTCGGAAGCGCGTTGCTCCGTACGGCGAAATCGGCGTACGGTGTTTGCGCGCTTTTTGTTTTTTAGAATGCGGGCGGAGGAGACATGGGGAAAACGCGGCGGGAATTTTTGGCGGAGACTTCGCTGGGATTGGTGGGGGCGGCGGTAGCGCGGGCGGATGTTCAGGCTGATGTTCAGCAGCAGAAACCCGGTGAACCGCCGGCGGGGACGCCGCCGGCGTTTGGAACTGGTCCGGCGGTGGGGCCGGAAGTCTCGACGGGAACTTTCGCGGAAGCCGGGAAGGTGGTGCGGGTGGAGATGAGCGCGGCGGATCGCGCGATGGTGGCGTCGAGTTGGCGCGGGAACATGGCAGCGCTATACGAGCGGAGGACGGGACCGCACAAAGTGGTGATTGAGGACGCGGTGGCGCCGTATTCGCATTGGGATCCGATTTTGCCGGGGATGAAGCGCGGGCCGGAGCGGGATCGGTTTGTACGCAGCTCGAATGATGCGGGGGCTTTGCCCGCGCGTGACGAAGACATTGCGTTTGCTTCGGTGACGCAGCTTTCGCGCTGGATCGAGACGCGCAAAATTACCTCGGAGCGGTTGACGAAGATTTATCTGGAGAGGCTGGAAAGATTCAATGGGAAGTTGCGGTGCGTGATTACTTTGACGCGCGAGCTGGCGTTGGACCAGGCGAAGAAGGCGGATGCGGAGATTGCCGCAGGAAAATATCGCGGGCCGCTGCATGGAATTCCGTGGGGAGCGAAGGATTTGTTGGATACGGCGGGCATTGCGACGACTTGGGGAGCGGAACCGTTTCGCGATCGCGTGCCGACGAAAGATGCCGCTGTGGTGAAGAGGTTGCACGATGCGGGCGCCGTACTGGTGGCGAAGCTGAGCCTGGGTTCGTTGGCGCTGAATGATATTTGGTTTGGCGGGCAGACGATGAATCCGTGGCTGCTGGAGGAAGGATCGTCGGGATCGAGCGCGGGGCCGGGGGCCGCGACGGCGGCGGGGTTAGTGGCGTTTGCGATTGGGAGCGAGACCGGCGGCAGCATCGTTGGGCCAAGCATGCGGTGCGGGTTGACGGGATTGCGGCCGACGTATGGGCGAGTGGCGAGGACGGGTGCGATGACGCTGTGCTGGTCGCTGGATAAGCTGGGACCGATGACGCGAAGTGTTGAGGACGCGATGCTGGTGCTGCAGGCGATTTCGGGGCCGGACGCGGGCGACGTTTCGAGTGTGCCTAGTCGGTTGGATTTTGATGCTGGCGCGAGCGTGAAAGGACTGCGCGTCGGATATTTTCCTGCGTGGATGAAGGAAAATCCTGCTACGGACGTGGATCGGGCGGCGCTAGAGACCGTGAAGAAGGTAGGAATGGTTCCGGTCGAGGTGAGCATTCCGGACTGGCCGTATGATTCGCTGAATTTGATTTTGTTTGCGGAAGGGGCGGCGGCGTTCGAGGAGATTACGCTGAACCATGCCGTGGACCAGTTGAAGGTGCAGACGTACGACGCCTGGCCGAATATTTTCCGGCAGTCGAGATTTCTTTCGGCGGTGGATTTTGTGCAGGCGGACCGGTTGCGGCGCAAAGTGGCGAATGAGATGGCCCGCGTGTTTTCCGAAGTGGATTTGCTCCTGGTGCCTTCGCTGCGCGATGAGATGCTGACGATCACGAATTTTACCGGGCATCCGTCGCTGACTTTGCGGGCGGGATTTATCGAGGTGAGCGAGGCGCGGACGGATTGGGCGCCGGACCCGAGCCGGCCCCTCCCCAAATTTTCGCCGCCCCGACGGGTGCCGCACGGAGTGACGCTCATCGGGCGGCTGTTCGACGAAGGCGTGATGGGGCGCGCCAGTCTGGCACTGGAACAAGCTTTTGGCGTGGTCGGGGACCGGCCATCGGGATTTTGAGAGTGTAAGGAGGCTGCGGTGTGAGGGATCCGCCCGGTCTGTTCTGTCAGGGATGTGCCCGGTGTGTGCCCCATGACGAGGCTCCCTCCCCCCGGTTTTACGGTAAGTGTTCATTTTGGGGGAGTTGAAACTCTTTAGAATCAACACATACGGAAGTGTTGATCCTAAAAGAGCTTACGGTCCGTTTGAAGTGTTTCAGGCACCGCAAGCTTCCCAACTGATGAAAATAAAAGACTTAAACGATCCTGCGCCAAAAAATAAAGTTGGCGGCACCGTTTGGATTCGTCGACGCCCTAGCCAAAACGCCTTCATTGTACTAGGACTATTATATACGATAAGTAATAGTCTGTCAAGCGAAAAAGAGCGAAAAAACAGCGGAACAACGCAGCCAAAAAGGCCCGGAAGTTGTCGAGGCGGGTGTTCCGTTGCGGTCTGGGCCAGCGGGCCATGTCACTCCCTGCGCCTGGCGATTTCATTGACTTAGAACGGACGGGCGCTTATGCTGCGCGCCCAACTTCTCACCCCGCGGCACCGGACGGAATTTGAGGAGCGCAGTAACCGGCGGGAAGTTGCGTTTACGGGAGGCACGGTGACGTTCAAGAGGGGCGCAAAGTATTTTGCGATTTTTGTCGTTTCCGTCGTGGTGGCGGCCGTTTTGTCGGCGGCGTTATACCGATACCTCGCCCAGCGAGCCATTGCGGGCAGCCGTGCTATTCACTCGCCTGACGGAATCGATACGCTCGAGCGCGTGTCGATCGGGGGCATCGATCAGTGGATCGAAGTGCGCGGCCAATCGGTGAAGAATCCCATTCTTTTGTTTATTCACGGCGGGCCGGGGTCACCCTTTATTCCCGTGGCGAGAACATTTCAGGATCCGTGGGAGAAGTACTTCACCGTGGTGCAGTGGGATCAACGCGGGGCGGGCAAAACGTATACGTCGAACGGTAAAGACGTGGTGCGGCCAACGATGACTATCGAGCGGATGCATGCGGACACGCTTGAAATCGTCAACTATCTCCGCAGGCGCTTTGGGCGGGACAAGATATTCGTTCTGGGACATTCGTGGGGGAGCATCCTGGGCTTGCAGCTTGCCCACAATCACCCGGAGTTGCTGTACGCGTATATCGGTGTGGGGCAGGCGAGCGACGCGGAGCAGAATGAAGTGGTGCTATACCGAGATACATTGGCGGAAGCACGGCGGACGCAAAACCAGGAAGCGATCAAGGAACTGACGGCCATTGCACCGTATCCTTCCGCGAGTGTGACGTTTCAGCAGATTCGAGTCGTGCGCGAGTGGTCGGGAGCGTTGATCGGGCCGCCACCTTCGCCGGGGGACGAAGCCGTGATGGGCCTGAAGACGATTTTCTTGGCGCCGGAATATTCTTTGATGAACGATGTGGATTGGATGCGGGGGCAGTTGTTCTCGGTCGAGATGCTGCTGCCGGGGCTGTCTAAGGTGAATCTCGGGGATTTGGGTTACGACTACCGCGTCCCGGTTTTCTTTCTGGAGGGGAAGCACGATCCCTACACGCCTTCGAGCCTGGCGAAGGAGCTCTTCGACAAAATAAACGACCGCGATAAAGAGTTTGTATGGTTCGAGAATTCCGGGCACTTTCCGTTCACGGAAGAGCCGCAGAAGTTTACGGATGCGTTGGTGCAGAAAGTATTGCCTCTGGCGCGGTGATTTCAGCACAACAGAAATTTCCGAGCGCCTGCGGCGTTCGGCTAGTCGAAGAGGTCGGGTTGTTCGCGGGTGATGCGGTCCCAGAGGGGCTGGAATTGGAACCAGCCGACCATCGGCAAGCCGACCTGGGAGTGGGTGAGTTTGGCGACTTCGTGAGGAATTTTGCGCGGCTCGCCGGCGGCTTCGGCGAGGAGCTGGGCCTGGCAAGAGCGGTCCATGGTGACGAACCACCAGGCAGCTTCGTCGACGGTTTGGCCGACGGTGAGGAGGCCGTGGTTGCAGAGGATGGCGGCTTTTTTGTCGCCCAGCGTTTTGGCGATGCGGTCGCCTTCGTCGGTGCCGTAGACGACTCCGGTGTAATCGTCAAAGACAACGTGGTCTTCGTAAAACGCGCAGGCGTCCTGCGTGAGCGGATCGAGCAGACGGCCCAGCGAAGACCACGTCTTGCCATTGAGGGAATGCGCGTGAGCGGCGGCGACCACATCGGGACGCGCTTTGTGAATGCGCGAATGGATCGCAAAGGCTGCCGCGTTGACTTCGCGCTCGCCCTCGACCACTTCACCTTGATCGTTCACAAGGATAAGGTCGGAGGCGCGAATCTGGCTGAAATGTATGCCGAAGGGATTGACCCAGAAGTGATCCAGATGCTCGGGATCGCGGGCGGTGATGTGACCTGCTACGCCTTCGTCGAAACCGCACTTTGAAAAGAGACGGAACGCTGCGGCGAGCCGCTCTTTGCGGTGGCGGCGCTCCTCGGCGGGCGTTGCAAAAACCGGCGGGCGCGGCATTCGTTCCAATCGAGATTTTACTGGCGGCATGAGGTCCTCCCTGCTCTCGGATTTGCCTACTATAACGAATTTCGGCTAGGTGTGACGAGCGTTTCTATTCTTGTGGCGGCGGGTACTGCCGCCAGGCGTGCCGGGAGATGATTTGCTTGACCGTGCGCGAGAGTCTTGGGTACTGTTGCTGAAGAGTTTGAGTGGTCAGGCGAAGCCCGCATGGTTCCTCGGCGCAGTTTGACGGCAGTTTTTTTTCCAGCGGTACTCGCGTGCAGCGCCCTGCTTTTTCTTTCCTTGCCGGTTCTGGCTCAAAGGCCAGCAGGCGGAACTCCCTCACAATCCGCAGGACAGCGTTCCGGTACTCTCTCCTTCCCGACTGCGCATGAAGCACCCGTGGATGTTCAGGTCAGCGTGAGGGAACCGAGCGGGATGCCGCTCGCGGGCAATGCGCTGGTTAAGCTTTATTCGGAGCGGGGCGCGCATCTCACCGCGCCGACGCAAGACAACTCGACGGCCACGTTTCCGCAAATTCTCGAGGGTGAATACGACATCGAAGTGACGGCGCTCGGATATAAGACGGCCAAAGAGCACGCCTCGGTTTTCGCGGGCGGCACGGCGTGCACGGTCTACGTTTATCTCCATAGCGAGAATGAAGATTCTTCGGCGAACAGCGGGCCAAGCAAACCGATCATGACGCCGCGGCTGCAAGGAGAAATCGACAAGGGGTTGGACAAGATGCGGCGTCATCAATACGACGCGGCGCGCGCGCAATTCGAAAAGGCCGCGAAGATGGCGCCGGGAAATCCGGATATCCAGTACCTGCTCGGCATGGTGGAGTACGCACAAGAACA
>DASXMM010000349.1:0-11992 GCA_036495665.1 Candidatus Acidiferrum sp.
GTAGAGGTTCTCCCTCCGGGCGCGCTTGTCCCATCCGCGGTCGAAACAAATATCGCGAATCCTGCCGCGCTCAAGACCGCAGTTGCGGCGGTCTGCACTCGGCTGCGCGCCAAAGACGAAAGTGTCGCGCTGATTTTGCCCGATCCGGTCATTCGCGTCTTCGTCCAGCATTTCGACGAATTTCCACGCTCTAAAGCAGAGGCAGACCCGATGCTGCGTTGGAAGCTGAAGAAGAGCGTGCCTTTCGAGGTCGACGAAACGCTCATCTCCTACATGCGGCAAGCTCCCCGCGAAGAAGGCGTCGATGTGGTCACAGCGCTGGCGCGTTTGCGCATCATTCGCGAGTACGAAACGCTCGCCGAAGCGGCCGGGCTACATCCTGGGGTTGTACTTAGCTCCTCGCTGGCAGCCATCGCAATTGTCGAAGAGCATCGTCCTACTCTCCTCGCGCGCGTTTCTGGGCCGTCTCTGACGACGGCAATCGTCCGGGAGGGAGTGTTGTGCGGGTATCGCTGCACGGAATTGCCGGCACGCGGCGCGGAGCTCACTCCACATATGCTTCTCGAGGATATCTATCCGGTCGCTGCGTATTATCAGGATACCTGGAAGGAAGGCATCCAGTCCGTGCGTGTTGCCGGTCTCGGGGCGCGCCTGCCGGAGTTTGTGCCGCCGATCGAGGAGGAATTTCACTGCGAAGTGCACTCGCTGCTTCACGCCGGGATCTCCGATGGACGCATCCCGGCCGATGCTCGCCCCTTGGTCGACCGCGAACTGGATGGCTTGGTTGGCTGGATGCTGCATCGAGGCTGATTTTCGATGGGGACGGAAGTTGCGTGCCGCTGAATTGCATCAAATGTGGAGTAGGTTGGCTTCGGGGTTTGAGAAGGGAAGCGATCAGACAAAGATGAGAGTTCCGCTCAATCTATCGACCAAGCCGATCGAGACGCACCGGAAATTCGTCGCCGGTTCGAGTGTGATAGGCCTCGTCGGGGTGATTCTTTTCGTGAGCCTGGGCTGGCATGTCTACCTGGCCCGTAAAGTCAACGCCGAGATGCGCGCGAAATCCGAGAAAATACAGCAGCAGGTTGCGGAACTCGGACAACAGCGGGCTGCTCTAGCGCAGTTTTTCGCCCTCGATGAGAATGCCAAGCTGCATGACCGCGCCGACTTTATCAACAGCCTCATCGATGCGCGCAGTTTCAATTGGACGCTGATGTTCATGGACCTGGAAAAGGTTCTCCCCGGGGGCGTTCGCGTCATCAGCATCGAGCCAAAGCAGGAAAAGGACGGCATCGAAGTGAAGTTGCTTATTGGCGCAGTAAGCGATGAGGCCGAGCTCAAGCTCATAAAAGCCCTGGAGGACTCTGGGTCGTTTAAACATGTCCAATTAATCACGCAGACGCGGCCCACGTCGGGGACAACCACGGACCAGATTGTAGTCGAGCTTACAGCGGAGTACTTGAGGACCTGATGCATCGCGACTTCACGTTACGAAAGCGTTCCATTCTCGTCGTGCTCGGAGTGCTCTTGGCCGCGGACCTTGGTCTCGTTATCTATAGCTGGGAGCTGGCGTCATCGCCCCATACGGCGCAAAGAGTGTTCGACGAACAAACGATCAAGCTCGGCGTCCTCAAGAACGATATTAAGTCGGCGCAATTCATCAAAGACAACATGCCGGCCACGCGTAAGGACTGCGAGAAGTTTGAACAGTCTCTTCCGGTCGAGAGCACAGGATCTTCCTCCATCAGCACTGAACTCGATGACGTTGCAAAAAAGGCCGGTCTCCACATCGTGACTCTGACGGAGCGGCCGAAGGAAATTCCAAATCGCGGAATGGTGGAAGTCATAATCGACGCCACCGTAAACGGGAATTATGAAAGCGTCGTGAAATTCGTGAACGGATTGCAGCGGTCCCAGAGATTCTACGTGCTTGATGGCTTGGCGCTTGGGACCGAGACTCAGCAAGGGCAAGCGGCCACGGGGCCGATTCGAGTTGGAATCCACGTCCGGACGTATTTGCGAGAAGGCGCATGAAACAGAAACAGCAAGTTATTGTGCTCGCCGTGCTTGTGGTTGTCGCCGTGCTTATTTGGACTCTCGAATGGCGTCAGAAAACGCCTTCCTTACAGACAATCGCGTTTCTTGACGACTACAAGGTTTTGGCAGTCGAGAATCCGCAAATTCGTTGGCCTGAGCTCGAGCGGGCGCAGAAAACGGAGTACAAGAGCAATGGGCGCAATCCCTTCAGCCCGAACATGCCTCTCACAGCGGCAGAAAGAATACAAAACGAGAAGGATAATATCGCTAAAAACACGCCTCCCCCTCCGCCACCACCGCCACCTCCTCCCACGAGGGCCACGCTACCCCCGAACCTCAAATATTTTGGATACGGAACAATCCCGAACGGAACCCCTCGTCGCGCCTTCATCACGGACGGTGACGACGTCTACATCGTTTCTGAGGGCGACACCCTGCTGGGCCGCTATCGCATCGTAAAGGTTGGGAACACCAATCTCGAATTCCAGGAAATTTCCAGCGGGCTTCCAGGCACAACGCCGTTGGATGAGCAGGCGGCACCGCCATCGGCATGAGAAGTAAGAATCCAATGACGAGAGCGCGAAGGGGCCAGGGCGGCTACGCTTTGTTGCTGGTTGTCTTTCTCACTACGCTGCTCGTTGTGGGCACCATGTCGATTGGTTTGCGCATTCTCACCGAAGGCAAGCGCGAAAAAGAGCAGGAAATGATCTGGCGCGGGCAGCAATATACTCGCGGGATCAAGCTCTATTATCGCAAGCTGGGACGCTTTCCCACTTCCCTCGACGACTTGACCAAGCCCAAAGTCGGCACCATTCGGTTCATGCGCCAGGCCTACAAAGATCCGATGAACAAGGACGATGGTTCATGGCGCCTGATCTATGTGGGACCAGCGGGAAATTTAATAGGCAGTCTCAACCCGTCGTTAAATAGTGTGCAGATGCCTGGTGCTCTGGGGCAGCAGGCCAACGCGCCAAGCACTGGACTTGGGACCACTGGGAGCCAGTCGGGTATCGGTGCCTTTGGGCCTACGAGCAACGGCCAGGGGGCCACGGGGAACAACCAAGGCGCCCTTGGATCAACTCCCGGCACTATCACGACAGGAACAGTGCCCGGTCTGCCAGGAGCCCCCGGGGCCACTACTGGCACCGATCCTCAAGCGGTTCCCACAGGTGATACCCCTGCGATCGTGGGAGGCAACATCATCGGCATCGGCAGCAAGATCAATCAACCGTCTGTCATGGTGTTTGAGAAAGCACAGAACTATCGCCTCTTCGAGTTCATTTGGGATCCTTCTAAAGAACTTGGCGTAGGAGGTATCGGGCCACAAATCGGCGTGCCACCTGGCACGCAGCCTGGAACTCCAGGCCAGCCGCCGGCCGGTACACCTCCGAACCCATTCAATCCGCAGACTCCCCCAACAGCGGTGCCGCCTCCCAATCCGTCGCAGCCTTGAACGATCCCCCACGTTCGTGCAATCCGGCGGGCATTTTCGTAGGTCACGGCACGTTTGTCCTGAGCCTCGACGCGCGCTGGTCGTCCCGATTTTCTCTTATTGTCAGCTGTTGAGATGAAATGAGAATTCAATTCGAGAGGCTGGTTTGCGGGGCCACAGCGCGCTCGCTGGAACTCGGTGACGGGACAGCTGCGCTATTCTTGGCGGGCGTCACTGGCACACTTTCCAGCGTTAAACTCGCCTTGCTTTTTTCGTAGGCGCGTTTCACCCGGCGAATATAAGAAGCGGTCTCAGCATACGGCGGCACGCGCCCAAACTGCTGCACCCGCTGCGGGCCGGCATTATAGGCGGCCAAAGCGAGCGACATATCGTTGTTGTACCGCTGGAGCAAGTCGCGTAGATAGCGCGTGCCGGCGTCAATGTTCTCTTGCGGATCGAAAATATTCTGTACACCAAAGCGAGCTGCCGTCTCCGGCAAAAGCTGCATCAGCCCTCGCGCATTTTTCTTGGAGATGGCTTTTGGATCGAAATTCGATTCGGCGAAGATTACGCTGGTGATCAGATCGGCGTCTACGCTGTAATGTGTGGCGGCGGCCTTCACAATTTCACGAAACGGCGCCGTCGCGCTGACCGGGGTTGGGATCGGTGCGAAGGAATCTTCGGCGTCGATGGAAACGACTTCTTCCACCGGAATCTCAACCACTCCACCTGCGATTTGCAGGCGGTATTTTTCGCCGAGGAGCTGATAACCCGTCACGTGAAGCCGCTGGCCGTTTCGCAGGGCGATGTATTCTGCGCGCAAGCACGGCGACAGGCTGGACAGAAACGCGCACGTTAGCAGAATTCGCGTCAGGCGCATGGAGTCGCCTCTCGTAAAACAAAGTGCTCGATGGCCGTTGCCACGCCACCTTCGTCGTTGCTCCCGGTTTCGTGCCACCCGAAGCCCTTCAGTCCCGCTACGCCGTTTCCCATCACTACCGGGATACCCGCGAACGCGAGCATCTCCAGGTCGTTGTGATTGTCGCCGATGGCCAGGATTTCTTCGCGGCCTACCCCTCGCAGTGCGGCCCATTCGGCGAGCGCGGATCCCTTCGAACAGATCGGATTGATCACATCAATCATGGAAAAATTTCTGGTCTCGTAGACGGTCACCGCCAGCGCGAACTCTTGTGCGAATGAAGCGCTTCTGAGCGCAACTTCCGCTTCTCGCATACGGTCAACACTCCCACTCAGCATAACCTGGATGGGATCTTCCGTCAGACAGCTCTCGAGGGGATTCGCCAAGCCCAAGAACTCGCGATTGCGGGTGTAATAGGCGGTGCGGATTGGGTCGTCGGCATTCAAGGACTCAACCACTATTTGATTCTCCTTTGAACGGTCAAAGACGACTCCCGCGCAATCTCGCCATGGGCGCGTAAGCTCCAAAACGCAACCTGCGGTCTCGCGTGCCAGCATGTGCCGCACGTGCGTCTCGCCGTCTTGTGTCCGAATGACAGCCCCGTTGCTGACAATCATGGTCAGCGGCGCGCCGATCTGGAGCGCAATCGGCAAAGCGAAATTGTAACGCCGGCCGGTTACCAGCGCGACCTCGATTCCACGACACGTGGCCGCGGCGATTGCGGTGCGATTGGCCTCTGGGAGCTGCCAGTGGCTGTCTAGAAGCGTCCCGTCGATGTCCAAGGCAATCAGCCTCACGCTCATCCCTCCATTATACCGCTAAAGTGTGATGCTCAGATGAACGCGGACGGCCACACGCCTTTTGGAAGTACGGGCAAAGCGGAGCGGGAATACCGCAAACAATAGCCAAAAAACCGCTAGAAACGACTGTGTTAAACTTTTTCGCTATGCCGAAGCAAACGAATGTCTTGGAGCTGGAATGCTCGGCCTGCGCCAAGACCTATGACCCCTCGATTGAGCAGCATCTCTGCACCTGCGGCAAGCCGCTGCTGGCCAAGTACGATTTGAAGCGTGCCGCAGCCACATTGACCCTGGAAAGCCTCAAGTCGCGTCCAGCGACCCTGTGGCGCTACGCCGAGGTGCTGCCTGACGACGCTCCCGTGACGCTGGGGGAGGGCATGACGGCCTTAATTCGTGCCAAGAGGCTTGGGGAGGCTATCGGCGTATTTAACCTGCTGGTCAAGGACGAAGGGTTAAATCCAACGGGCTCGTTTAAGGCTCGGGGCATGACGGCAGCCGTCACCCGCGCGAAACAGTTGAATGCAAAGGCTTTAGCCGCGCCGACGGCCGGCAACGCCGGTGGCGCGCTGGCTGCCTATGCCGCAGCTGCGGGAATCCCGGCAGTCATTGTGATGCCGGCGGATACACCCTCCGCGAATGTGATGGAATGCCAGGCGTTTGGCGCTAAAGTTATCAAAATAAATGGCTTAATTTCGGATTGCGGCAAGTACGTTGCCCAACACAAAGACGGCGAAGGCTGGTACGACGTCTCGACGCTGAAGGAACCCTACCGCGTGGAAGGTAAGAAAACCATGGGGTATGAGTTGTGGGAGCAACTCGGCGGTAAGCTGCCGGACGTGATTTTTTATCCTACCGGAGGCGGCGTTGGGCTCATCGGAATGTGCAAGGCGTTTGACGAGATGCAGGAGATGGGCTGGATCGGCGCGGAACGGCCCCGCATGGTCGCCGTGCAGGCCGAAGGGTGCGCTCCAATAGTAAAAGCGTGGGAGGCGGGACATGCTAACTCGGAGTTCTTTCAAAACGCCGCCACTCTAGCTTCGGGGCTTCGCGTTCCCGGGCCGCTGGGCGATTTTCTGGTTCTGCGCATGCTCAAGCAAACGAACGGGACAGCTTTGACGGTTACTGATGACGAAATGTTGGTGGCAGGGAAGGAGCTTGCGTCGCTAGAAGGGATTTTCGCCGCGCCAGAAGGAGCGGCAACCGTGAGCGCGGCGCGCAAACTCGCCAAGTCTGGCTGGATCAAGCCACACGAAACCGTTGTGCTGTTCAATACAGGTACTGGCTACAAATATTCGGAAGCGTGGCAGCGGGCTTTGGACGCGTAATTTTATGAAGACACACCGGATCTACTACGACGACGCGTTCGAGAAAGAATTCGAGGCCCGCGTCATGTATTGCGAAGTCCTGCCGCCGGATGTCAACTCCGGAATCACCGGCCAAGTTTGGGGACTCGTTCTAGATCGGACCGCTTTCTACCCGACTTCGGGAGGGCAGCCGCACGATCTCGGCAAAATCGGAGATGCTAATGTGCTCGATGTCCGCGATGACGGTGAAGAAATCGTTCACGTTGTCGACCGAAAGCCGAGCACTCCAGATGTGCTGGGTTGCATCAACTGGCCGCGCCGCTTCGATCACATGCAGCAGCATTCTGGGCAGCACTTACTCTCGGCGATGTTTCAGGAACGCTTTGGGAGGCCGACGGTTTCGTTCCATCTGGGAGCGGACCTGAGCACAATCGACCTGCGCGGTCCCGAGCCGTCGGACGAAATTCTTGAAGGCGCGGAGCGAGCTGCCAACACGATTATTTTCGAAGACCGGGCGTTGACCGTTCGCTATGGAACCGCCGAAGATTTGTCGGAGCTAGGTGTGAGGAAGGAAGTCGAGCGCGAGGGAATCTTGCGGGCGATCGAGATTGAAGGCGTTGACCTGCAGCCTTGCGGCGGAACGCACGTGAAGAGCACCGGCCAGATCGGAACGCTGCTCCTGCGGCGGTGCACAAAGATGCGTCAGGACTGGCGCGTGGAATTTGTCTGTGGCGGTCGAGCCGAAGGTACTGCGCGGCAGGATTTTCTGCGTCTTCGCGCAGCCGCGGAAAAGTTGAGTTGCGCACCCGAGGAATTAGTTGCAGCGGCGGCGCGCGCGCTTTCTGAGCGCGATGCCAATTTCAAGCGAACGCGAGGGCTTCTGGAACGTCTCGCGGAGGTTGAAGCGGCGCAATTCGTTCGCGAATCCGCTCCACGCCCCAATGGCGTTCGCGTCATTGTTCGCGCGTTCCAGGACATTGAGCCGGAGTTTCTCGGTTACTTCGCGACGCACGTTGCGAAAACGGACAAAGCCATCGCGCTGCTGGCAGAACAGGGCGCCGGGCACGTTCTCTTCGCGCAACATCCCGCCGCCGGCGGAGATATGAATGGGCTCCTAAAAGAAGTGTTGGCAAAGTTCGGCGGCAAAGGCGGAGGCAGGCGGGATTTCGCTCGCGGCAAACTCGCCGTCGATAGCGACGCTGAGAAAGCGTTGACGCTCGCGGCCGAATTATTGTCAGGTGACCACCATGCCGCTCAGCCTGCCTGAGATGACGACTAGAAGAGGCGCGTGCGAACGCGGTCCGGGATATGCTGCAAATCAATCAGCGTGAGAAAGTCTATGGTTTTGAATTCGCGGTCGATCGCAGGCGGGCCGCACAGCCGTGCGGACACGTCGAGGTAAGCGCGGAACAGCCGCGGTGTGGCGGGCGCGGGCGTAGGATTATTTCCCGGGCGGCACGCAAATTCCGGCCGGGGTTTTGTACGCAACGGCGGCTCGATTAAATATTTCTCCCGCAATTGTTCGTAGAGCGCCATACCCTCGTTTTCGTTCTGCGATGTTACGGAACTGCAGCCAAGTAAGTAGCGGGCGCCGCAACTCATTGCGTATCTTGCAATACCTTTCCAGAGCATGTGCAGGACCGCGGAATTGCGATACTCCGTGTGAACGCAGGCTCTGCCAAGCTCGAGCACCTCGGCACGTATCCCTTCAAAGGGAGTGAAATCGAAGAACTGCTCGCTGTAGTAACCCAGATTCCCTTTGGCACGGAAACCGCTCTGCATACGGTAAGTTCCCACGAGCTTGCCGGAAGAGGTGTCGCGAACCATCAGGTGGTCGCAAATGAAATCGTAGCGGTCTCGATCCAGTCCAATGCGGGCGGAGCTTTCAAGGCCTTCGCCCAGTTCGCAGTTGAAGACCAGATAACGGAGGCGCTGGCAGGCGATCAAGTCGTCCAGCGACTCTGCCATGCCTGCCCGGAATTGAGTTGTGGAGGCGAGGGGGTTCTCGCAGCCGTGCTCCAAAACAGCCGTTATTGCCATAATTGAAGTGTCGAACAAGTTAAATTACAGGAGTGTTTCAAGCGTATGAATTACAGGTTTCTCGAGGGTAACTGATGCGCAACAACGCATTCGTGCGCCCACATCCGTAGACAAAGCAGAACCACGCGCCCAGAAAGTAATGCCCGACTTTTCCGTTAGTGGCCTATCTGACCCGCTTGTTTTGTGCCTTCGCGCTCTCTCAGAAATTCCTGAACCTCAGCGTTAGTTGGCATCGACGGCTGCGCGCCACGGCGCGTGACGGAAATCGCGGCAACGGCGGACGCCCAGGAAGCAGCGCGAACGGGATCGTGTCCCTCGAGGATCGCTGAGGCAAATGCGCCGTTGAAGGCATCGCCGGCTGCCGTCGAGTCAATGGCGCGAACGGAGTAGGCGGGGATGTGAATCCTTCGACCGTCCGCGAGCCCGAGAAAACAGCCGCGGTGCCCGAGTTTGAGAAGAACGTTGCTGCTGCCACGCCGCAAGAGTGTCTCCGCAACTTCTTGCAACTCCTCTTCGGGAAGATCCTGCGATTTGAGACCCAAGAGAGAACAGGTCTCCGATTCATTTGGCGTGAGCCAGTCCACGCGTTGGAGTAAAGATTCAGGGAGGAGGCGGGCTGGGGCCGGATCGAGCACGAGCGGAATGCCTTCTTTGCGCGTGACCGACGCAAGGTATTCGACGGTTTCGAGCGGAATTTCCAACTGTGTTAGAACGATGCTTGCCTTGCGGATGACGTTCACATGTTTTTCGACATAGAGAGGAGAGACGTGAGCGTTTGCGCCGGGAATGACAACGATCACGTTTTCACCGTTCTCCGCAGTAATGATCTGAGCAATTCCTGTCGAGGTGGATTCGTTCTCGATAGCCGTGGTGTCCACGCCCACGGATTCGAGATTGGCGCGGAGTTCAGCGCCAAAGGAATCGTTACCGAGTTTTCCGATCATGCTCACAGGTGTGCCCAGGCGCGCGGCTGCGTAAGCTTGATTGGCGCCTTTACCACCCGGGAAGGAAGCGAAGCTCGCGCCGGTTAAAGTTTCGCCGCGAACCGGAATCCTGGGAGCAACCGAGACAAGATCGAGATTGATGCTTCCAACGACCACGAGCCGCTTTTTCATGTCATTCGGCGTCCCTTAGAACCAATAAGACTAAAGAACTTTCGCAAAAATTCCTACGCGCTTTATCGGGAGATTACCGGAGCGAGGGCTACAGCCGCCAACCCAACCAGGAAAAACACAAACATCAGCGGAATAAGTTTGCGTGCGTTGGCCGGGGCGTTGGCAAATTCCTTCCAGACAAAGACGCCCCAGATGGCGGAAACCATGGTAGCGCCTTGGCCGATGGCGTAGGAAATCGCGGGGCCGATGATTTGGGCATGGGAAGCGACAAAGTTCAGAACTGCCCCCGTGCACCAGATAGCGCCCCCGAGAATTCCCCAGAAATGCCACAAGCCGGGGCTTTTGGCGTAGTCGCTCATGCTGACTGGTGCGGCACCGGTAATGGGCTTGCGCATCAAGAAATAATTTGCAGGCACAGCGCAGATCGCGACACCGAGCGCGAAGAAGAATGACACCGCATAAGGGCCGAGCGAATTTTGTCCTGTGACCGCCTTCGTCACCAGCGGGTAAAAGCTGCCCATGAGGATGCCGCACGCCAGGCTGATTTGAATTCCGCGCGCGCCGAGCGCTTTGCGCGTGGTTTCGCGGCGACGGTAGGCCATAGCATCCACGATGATTGCTAGCGCGACGAGAGTGACACCGCCGAAGAGCAAGATCGGGTTGCCTCGCGGAGAAATAACGTAGTTCAGCAGGACGCCCACTACGAGAGCGAGCCCGATGCCGATTGGGAATGCCACGGCGAGCCCAGCGATCTCTATCGCGGCGACCAGCAGAAGATTCGCGACATTGAAAACTGCTCCGCCAAGAAGAGCAAACAGGATATGGCTTTCGTCGGCGCCGCGGATGTTATTCAGAAAAGAGAGCTGGCCGCCGCCTATGCTACCCAGGGTCAAACCCCACAACAAACTGGCGATGATGATCCCGGCCACGTAATCCCAGTAAAAAAGCTGGAACGGCCAGCCAGGAGTCAGCTTCACGGTGTTGGCCCACGAACCCCAGCAAAGCATGCTGCCGATCATGAAGATCAGCGCGATGGCATACGCTTCGGGTTGATACATGCAGGTTTCGCTCTCTCTCTGGCGGCGGACCGCCAACAAGCCATGAGCGCAAACGCAAACGGTTGCGCGAATTTTTACTGCGGCAGCTTTTCGCGATGGTTCGGAGTGCGAGCCGTTTTAACTCTTCCCTGATTTATTGTCCAGCGCTGTTCCAGATCCTTCTTTGATGACGAGAATTTGATTGGCCTTCACACCCTTCACCGTTTCGCGGAGCCCGCTGGGCCAACGAATCTCAAGATCAGCAGAAGTTTCCGGGCCCAATCCGAAATGCAGCCGGGGATCGTTCGAGGAATAAAAGCTGGATTGGCTGAGCACTTCCTGTGCTTGGATTTTCTTTCCGTAGCGTGCCAGAACACGGGCTCCGATGGCGCTGCGATTGGACTTGGTGCCGACGAGCTTTAGCTTCAGCCAATGGTTGTTCCCGCTCATGTCGTTGCGCAAGAGGGAAGGAGCTTCGCTCAAATTGACGATTAGAATGTCGAGGTCGCCGTCGTTGTCAAAATCGCCGAAGGCGCATCCGCGGCTGGAGTGCGCTGCTGCCACTCCGGGACCAGCTTCGTCGATCAATTCCTCGAAGGTGCCGTTGCCGAGATTTCGAAAGACGACGCGGGGATTTTTGTATGGATATTGCGGAAGCGTTTTCTCGACTTCCGGGTAGACGCTCCCGGCAGTCATGAAGAGGTCGGGGAATCCATCGTTGTCGAGGTCCACAATGCCGGCGCCCCAGCAAATGTAGCGGTTTTCGGTTCCTACGCGCGCGGACATGGTGGTGTTTTCGAACTCGCCTTTACCATTGTTGTGAAAAAGGCCTTCCGTGTCTTCGGTGAAATGTGTTTTGAAGATGTCGAGATGGCCGTCCAGGTCGTAGTCCCCAACGCCGATGCCCATTCCGGCCTGCTCCATGCCGTCGTCGCTCAAGGCCACGCCGCGAATTACGCCTTCTTCGCGGAAGGTGCCGTCGCGCTGGTTCATCAGAAGAAAACTCGGTGTCGAATCGCAGGCCACAAAAATATCCGGCCAGCCGTCCTCGTCGAAGTCCGCTGCGACGACCGTCATGCCATAAGAACCGCGAAGCTTGTCGACCCCGGCCTTTGCACTGACGTCGGTGAACGTACCATCACCATTGTTTTTGTAGAGCGAGTGATAGCCCGGGGGCAATCCGCGGGGACCGCAATTCACGGGCACGCCTTTCCAGTTGCAGTTAACATTCTGGCCGGGCTTTGGTATTCGGGCCGGATCGAACTGCACGTAATTGGACACGAAAAGATCTAAGTAGCCGTCACGGTT
>DASXMM010000350.1:0-3407 GCA_036495665.1 Candidatus Acidiferrum sp.
GCGGCGCTGCCGGACTTGACGTGAAGCTGTGCCATGTCATGCGGCGAAGTGAACGTGTAAGCCAGCGTGCCATCTTTGGAGACGGAGAAGGCTCCGACGCTGCCAGTCTCTTTCAAGAGATATTCCGGCGCGCCGCCGGAAATCGGCAGCCGCACGAGGTGATTGCTTCCGCGCTCCTGCACGGTGAAATAGACAGCGCTGCCGTCGGGCGACCACTTCGGCGCTCCCTGGCGATTGTCAATCACCGCTCCGATTTCGCGGCGATCGCTGCCATCGGCGTTCATCATCCAGACGTGCGTGTCTTCCATGGTGGTTTCGCGATCGGTCAAGCCGCGCTTCGTGCCTCGATAGACGATATGCTTGCCGTCGGGCGACCAGAGCGGCTCGTACTCGTTATATTCCGTCGCGGTGAGGCGGCGGACGCTGCTGTCCGCGACGTTGAGCGCGAAAATGTCATAGTTGAAGAACTCGTCCTGGTTGGGTTCGCGATTCGACGCGAAGAGAATTTCCTTGCCGTCCGGCGACCAGTCAATGGAATGCTCGTCGTAGATGCCCGTGGTGAGTTGGCGCACCCGTTTGCTGGCCACGTCCACGGCAAAAATGTGGAGGCGCTGGTTGTCGTTGAAGCGCGTCATGCCTTCGCCGGCGTCGGGCTTATAGAGATAGCGCGTGATGACCATGGGATCGCCGCTGGCTTCGGCGGCTCGTTCGTCTGGTGTCGCAGAGATGAAGGCGATCTGCTTTCCGTCGGGCGACCACGTAACGTCGTAGCCTTCTCCCGGTAAGGGACTGTTGGTTCCCTCCATTTTTTCGACGAGTGTCGTGACGTCAGAGCCATCTGGGCGCGCGAGAAGCAAGCCATGCTTCTCACCGACTCTGCCTTGGAAGGCCAGCCATTTTCCATCGGGCGACCAGCGCGGATTGCCTGTTACATCTTTTTCGCCACCGAGACGAATGGGCTTCCGCGTGGCAAGGTCAGTGATCCAAAGCTGCGGCGAAGGGCGGCCGGGGCGATCGTACAAAACCACGGTGTAGGCAAGGTGATGGCCGTCTGGCGAAAAAACCGTGTCGGCGACAAAACGGAAGTGAGATAGATCGCTGCTTGCCAAGCCTTGCGCTCGGCTGGAGGGCGCAACGGAAAGAAGCGCTGCCAAACTCAAGAGGCAAAAACCTGCGCGAAGACCGACGGACTGCGTGCGTGAATTCATGGAATCTCCTAAAGGGCTCTCACCACCAAATTTGCCCGGCCATCGTAGGTCGCCAGCGTCCTCAGGTCAATGAGACTTGGCAGAAGTCTCTCATCGCCGGGGATTTTGCCTGACGGGGCGTCCGTCCGGCGCCTCTGGGGAACCCGCGAGAGCCAGGAAACAATTCACTTGTGGCTTTGTCTATGCCTCAGACGACCTTTTGACAATCAACAGGAGCAAGCGTAGCCTCCTGTTGACCATCAAAAGGAGAATCGTCATGGCGCAAGCGCGCGGCGAAGTGTTGCAAGGCACGCTCGACTTGATTGTGCTGAAGACTCTCGATGCTCTGGGCCCCCTGCACGGATATGGCATCGCCGTGCGTATTCAGCAGGTGTCCGCCGATTTGCTCAAACTTAACCAGGGCACGCTCTATCCGGCTCTCTTGCGGCTCGAACAGCGCGGCTGGATTTCCTCGAAATGGGGCGTCTCGGACAACAACCGCAAGGCAAAGTATTACTCGCTGACGCGGAGCGGACGCAAACAGCTCTTGGCGGAGACGGAGAGTTGGGAGCGCATGGCGGCGCTCATGACGCGACTGCTGGGCCGCACAGAAGGAGCCTGATATGGGGGCGGCGGCGTATTGTCGTAGCTGGGTTCGCCGCATATCTTCGCGCGCAGCGAGCGATGCGTGACGATCCGGTTGTTGCTCTGCGCTACGAATGACGCCGCTCGATGCAGGCACCGTGCTAAAATCTTCGCGCAATGGGCCGGCTCTGCTCTACCCGTTTCGAGAGAGAGGCGCGACAGCTTGGCTGGATGCGCATCGCTGGTCTCGATGAGGCCGGCCGTGGAGCGCTCTTCGGGCCGGTCGTCGCCGCCGCCGTCATTCTCAATCCCAAGCGGCGCATCGTCGGTCTCGACGATTCGAAAAAACTCACGCCGGAGCGGCGCGGCGAACTTGCGCCACGCATCCGGCAACATGCTATAGCGTGGGCTGTCGCGGAAATCGACGCCCAGCGAATCGATGCCTGGAACATTTACCAGGCCAGCCGGCAGGCCATGAGCGCAGCTCTGCAGCAGCTTTCCATCCAGCCTGATTATTTGCTGATCGACGCCATGCAACTGGATGTTCTTATCGAGCAGAAGTCGCTCATTAAAGGTGACGCGCGCAGCGTTTCCATCGCCGCAGCATCGATCCTTGCGAAGACGCATCGCGATGCGCGCATGGAAGAGTGGGACGCCGTCTACCCACAATACGGATTGGCCCGCCACAAGGGCTATGCCACTCCCGATCATCTAGAAGCTCTGCGTGTGCATGGCCCGTCGCCTCTGCACCGCTATTCCTTCGCGCCGGTCCGCGACTCGAACTGCTGGGCTGCCGGCGCCACACAAACTCCACTACCACTTTCGTAGCGCGTCACATAAAATTCCGCCGGACACGCCAGAGGTCAGCCCATGCCTTGGAGACGGATCAGCCGCAGCGTGGTTTCGCTTATCGCGATATCTTGTGCGATCTTTTGTTTTTGGACTCTTGCTTCTCGCGTCGAAGGCATTCGGTTGAGTGCTGAAGCTCAGACGACGCTCGCGGCCACTCCACCGATGGGCTGGAACAGTTGGGACTCCTACGGTGAAACGGTGAGCGAAGCCGACATCAAGGCGAATGCGGCGTGGATGGCGGAGCACCTGAAACCCTACGGCTGGCAATACGTTGTCGTGGACGAAGGCTGGTACGTCACGAATCAGTCGACCCGATCCGAGACGGTCCCGGCACAGTTCAGCCTCGACGCCTACGGCCGCTACGTGCCCGCCGTCAACACGATTCCTTCGGCGGAACAGGGCGCCGGACTGAAACCGCTGGCCGATTACCTGCACACGCTCGGGCTAAAATTCGGAATCCACATTTTGCGCGGGATTCCGAGGGAGGCTGTTTTCAAGAACCTGCCGATTGCCGGCACTTCTTTTCACGCAAGGGCCGCGGCCGATCTCTCCGATACGTGTCCCTGGAATACGTACAACTACGGTCTGAAGGAATCGCCAGCCGCGCAGGCCTATTACGATTCCATCGCCCGGTTGTATGCGAGTTGGGACGTTGACTTCCTCAAAGTGGATTGCATTTCTAGCCGGCCTTACAAGGGCTCAGAAATTCGCATGTTCAGCCAGGCGCTCCGCAAAGTTCGCCGACCCATCGTCCTTAGCCTGTCACCCGGTGCGGCTCCATTG
>DASXMM010000351.1:0-27163 GCA_036495665.1 Candidatus Acidiferrum sp.
GAAAGTCGGAACGTATCCGGAAGAGCTGACGATTGAAACCGCGGCGATTCCAGTCGGCCGCGGAGCCGTCGCGATCACGTCACCGCTGCGCGGGGACCATTGGCTCGCGGGCAACGGTCCTTCGAACGCTTCAGGCCACCGGCGTGCCCTGGTTCCAATCGATGGGCACGCCGCCATCGGCCAGCGTTTTGCCATCGATTGGGTCAAGCTGCGCGACGACGGAAAAACTTTTCAAGGCGATGAGAAGTACAACAAAAATTATCTCGCCTACGGAAACGATGCGCTGGCGGTAGCGGACGGAATCGTGACCGAAACGAAGGACGGAATTCCGGAAAATATTCCCGGTGCGAATTCGCGCGCCGTCCCAATCACGCTCGAAACCGTCGGTGGCAACCACGTGATCATCGACATTGGCGGCGGCCATTTCGCGTTTTATGCGCATTTGCAGCCAGGGTCGTTGCGCGTAAAGCTAGGCGAGAAAGTGCGGCGCGGCCAAGTCGTCGGCTTGGTGGGAAATTCGGGGAATTCCACGGAGCCGCATTTGCACTTTCACATTGAAAATGGCAACTCGCCGCTCGGCGCCGAAGGCTTGCCCTATTCGCTGCCGTCCTTCGAAGTCGTCGGGAGCGGCTGGGGATGGAAGCCCGCCGACGCGAAAGGCCCAGCCGAAGTCCACAAAAACGAAATTCCCCTGGAAAACGAAGTCGTAAATTTCACCGACAAACCTTAGTCCGTGCGGACCACGCGTACGAACGAGACCCGCACAGACTGAAGTCTGTGCTACTCGGAGTCACGGCAGCGCTGCTCCCGCGACTCGTTACAGACTCTAGAAAAGCTGGGCGAACAGCAGACAATTATTTTGAGAGCTCCTTCATTTATTTTGCTGGCTCCTTTTTGTGCAGGGTGGAGCAGGCGGTTAGCGCGGTGTTGGGGTCGACGGCGCTGTCGCCGGCTTCGATGAGGCGGATGACGCCTTCCTTATCGATCACAATGTTGGCGCGTAGTGCCCACTCGTAGGTTTCCTTCTGCACGTCGTAGTTCTTCAGGATGCCGTAGGAGGTGAGCATCCTGTGGTTCATGTCGCTGAGGAGCGGGAACTTGATGTCGGCTTGCTTGGCGAAGGCGGCGTTAGCAGCGGGGGAATCCATGCTAATGCCGAAGACTGCTGTATCCGTGGTGTCGATCTTACCCGAGGCGATTCCAGCCTGGACCGCCTGAAGTTGTTTCGTTCAACCACCGGTAAAGGCCAGGACGTAAACGGCGAGAAAGACGTTCTTCTTGCCGTGGAAGTCGCTGAGCTTTACGGTTTTCCATTCGTCGCTGAGTAAAGTGAAGTCTGGCGCGGTGTCGCCGACTTTCAGCGTCATCTTTGCCATTTCTGGTTTTTGCGTCTCTTGCGCCATGGGCGGAGCCACGGGCGTCGCGGCCAGCAAGACCAGTAAAGCTAGGGCACGTTTCATTCGCACTCTCCTGTTTCGAGTCAGTTTCACGAACAGCAAACGAATACACACTACCAAGAGGAAGGACTGAGGAACACGCAAAAATATTCCCGGTATTTGTGGCGACCGCGGGGGCATAGGCAGGGCTTTTTTGGCCCACAAGGGAGGGAACTTCGCCGGTGTGCGACTCGTATGTAGGGTGGATGGGCGAAAACGCGAGTGAAACAATCGCGTTGGTGTGTCGTCGTATAGAGATAGGACGGTCTTCAAGGAGGGTGGAATGAGGAAACATGAGTTTTGTGGGTGGGACGGGCTGGGAGTGGGCTGCAGGCGAGTGGCATTTGTGGGTGCGGCTTTGTGCGGCGTGATGAGTTTGGCGGTTGCTGGCGTGTTTGCGCAGGACAAGGATAAGGATAAGGATAAGAGCGGCGTGAACGTGACGGTGACGAACAAAGATGGCAGCGACGCAGGTCTGGTGATCAAAGCGCAGGCGACGGCCAAAGAAGTTGGACTGCCGATTTATCCCGGCGCGAAACCCAGCAAGGAAGACGGCGACGGTTCGGCGGCTGCGAATTTGGGGCTCTGGGGAAGCTCGTTCGGGTTCAAGCTGGTGGTTCTGAAGATGGCGTCGAGCGACTCTCCCGACAAGGTGGCAGCTTTTTATCAGAAGGCGCTGGGGAAATACGGGTCCGTGCTGAATTGCAGCGATGGTGCCAAAGCGAGCGACAAGGACAAGAGTGATTCTTCCAAGAGACTTACTTGCGGGGATGACAAGCCGGACGCTGGAGGATTGCTCTTCAAATCGGGAAACAAAGAGAAGCAGCATATCGTGGGCGTGAAGCCCGATGGAAAGGGCTGCACGTTTCAATTGCTGTACCTCGAAGCGCGGGACGATAGCGACAAGACTCCAGCTTGAAGTCAGGGGCGGATGAGCCACAGCCACGGAAAAGGTGTGTGCGTTCGCAGCGGATTGCTGGCAGTGCTGGCCGGCGCGTTGCTGAGCTTGAGCGGCACGCTGAGCCGCGCGCAGGAGCCGATCCGCGTCAAAGTGAATCTGGTGAGCGTGGCGTTTGTGGCGCGCGATGCGAACGGCGCTTTGGTGAACAACCTCACGCAGGACGATGTGGACGTTGTTGAGGATGCGGTGCCGCAGAAGATTGCGTTTTTTTCGCGAAGCGCGGATGTGCCTTTGACGCTGGGCGTCGTGGTGGACGCGAGCGGAAGCCAGGATCATTTTTCCAAGCATCATGACAAAGATCTGGACGTTTTCTTCAAGGATGTTCTGGGGCCGAAGGATCGGGTGTTTCTGGTTGGCTTCGGCAACCACATCCGGCTGGTGAGCGATTTTTCGTCGTCGGGCAGTGGCCTGCTGGAGGAGTGGAAAGCGTATCAGAAAGGCAAGAAGCATTTCCCGACGCTGGGACCCGATGACGATCGCGATTTGGGGACGGCGTTTTACGACTCGGTTTTTTATTCGGTGACGGAAAAACTGGCGAAGGAAAATGGGCGGCGGGCGATTTTGCTGTTCAGCGATGGGGAGGACAATTCGAGTTCGCACGACATGATGACGGCGATCGAGACGGCGCAGGGCGAGAACGTGGTGGTGTATGCGATCCGGTACACGGACAAGGAGCACGGGAAGCTGACGCCGCGGAATAAGTACGGGATGAGCGTGATGGACCGTGTGGCGCGGGAGACCGGAGGGGCGCACATTGATGCGGAGACGACGGACGCGCATACATATTTCCGGCAGATCGCGGAGGAGCTGAGGACGTCGTACGAGCTGGGGTATTACCCGACGGATCCCTTGAAGGACGACAGCTTTCGCAAAATTGTGATCAAGCCGAGACGCGAGGGAGTGAAGGTGCGGGCCAAGACAGGGTATTTTTCGAGATAGAGGCAGTGAGTAGTGAGCGGTGGGTAGTGAGTCGTTTGCGATGGGCGAGATCTGAGCCGATTGGTGTTCCGTGTCCCGTGAGCCGTGTTTCGTGAGACCCTCCCCCCACCCCCGGGTGTTTTGCACAAAGAGTTCGGAAGAATATGAAAACACAAGAGATAGGGTTTCGTACAGAGCAAAAGAGTGCGTAAGAGTATCAAAATACGGGAGATAGTGGGTGAGGGTGGTGTTTGGCGCTGGGCTCGTCGAAGGAAAAGATAACGCGCAGGCGAGGGGAGGACAGATCGTATCGCGCCCCGAGCCGCTCGGGGTAGACGCTGACGCTGAGAGCGCGGAGGTCGGAAAAGGAAAGGACGGAATCGCGGGAGTGATGAAGTGCGTGGCGGGTTGCGGAGGCATCGTGGTGACTTCCCTTCTCCTCCGCCAGTAACAGCAATTCAAAGTATAGCAAATTTTTATTACTTGTCAAGCGTTAACTTGTAAGTTCTTTGTTTGGTGCGTGTTGGAATGGCGCGGAACGATCTGAGGAGAGGGGACGGAGGAGAGTCAGAGACCCCACCCTTACAAACCAAGGGTGGGGCACCCGCACTAACCGAAACAGATTTACGTATGCCCTGAATTTTTCCTAAAATTCTGTGTAACGGGTTTCCTCCGGCAGTAGTCCATTACAATAGGCCAACACGCGACTGATTAGCCGCCCTCCGTCAGGCTAATCGGCATAAAGGGGAGGCTGAAGGATCAGGCCTGCCTCCCCGTCCAAAAATTTATCCAACGCGCAAGGTCTTGCGTGCGCGAACTTGTTGGCTGCCTCCCGAGAATGGGGAAATAACGTTCCCGAAGTTTTCGTGAGAATCAGTGTCTCGGAAATTGTTAGAAAACGTCCCGTCTCGCCGGTCGTTCAAGGCCTTGCCACCCGCCCCTATTAACGCTTTGAAACACACGCCACCTGTTATACTCTCCTAGTCATGGCAGACCCCGCCGCACCAAAGGTTCCTCAGGTTCCTCAGCTTCCTCAAGACGAAGAGTATTTCGAGATTATGGCCCGTGCCTTGAGGGTCTGCGCTCAGTACAAGCCAATGTTTGGGCAGGGTCGAATAGGCGGCCTCTCGCTAGAGCAATTCCGCGAGATGTATGGTGCAGACCCGTTTTACAGTTGGATTGGCCTCGACTCGCCGCTCATGTATGCTGCTCACAAGGCTGCCGGCGGAATGACTTCGATTTATCGGCAAGTGGGAATCGGCGGCCAATGGGTCTTCAACAAGGTCTTACAGCACACCCTCGGACTAAACGAGGCGCAATCCAACTGGACGTACGAAGTCCCGACAACCGAGGGTGAGTCACGCAAGCTATCGCTGGACGGCAGAATTGACCTAAAAGATGTGACTGACAAAGCAAAACGCGGTCGGGTACAAGCTTGGATGCTCGAATCGTTCAAGCGCCTCAAGATCGACCCCAAGAATGAGAACGCTCCGAAGAGGGGTGTAGTGTTCGAGGTTCGGCAGGGATACAAGAGCAAGGATTCTAAGAGGCAAAACGCCGACATTGCGAACGCTGCTCACGCTTATGTCAAGGGCTACATGCCGTCGGTCGTGCTGCTGTCGTTGCAGATCGACGGCGATGTGGCGGAACGTTACACGGAGGCTCGCTGGCTTTTGCTAGTGGGTACCAAAGCCGGAGCACCGACGGAGAGCACCTATTCGTTCTGCCGAGATGTGCTCGGGTACGACTTGGCTGCATTCTTTGAAAGGAACTCGAAGCGACTCAAGACGGAATTGGATAAGGTTCTTGAGACGCTGCTCAAACCAGATGCCAAGTAAAGCCACAGCACCGGCAATCGAACGCCGCGATCATCTGACACATCGCGGTAACTGCAAACACACTCGCTACGGCTGGCTGCGGCTCACCCCGGCTTTCTCGGTTCATCTGATACGGGACCTTGTAGAGGCCTTGCCAGTAGGCGCGAGTGTGCTTGATCCGTTTTGTGGCACTGGGACGACTGCACTTGTGTGCGCCGACGAAGGCGTTTATTGCGAGACGTCGGACATCAATCCTTTTCTCTTATGGCTTGCGTCCGCTAAAACAGCGCACTACTCGGCAGCGGAAATTGAAGAGGCTAGAACTGCCGCCGCTCGCGTCTCGCGCGAATTGAGCACGGGGAACGGACATGCTCCGTGGCTTCCGCCGCTTTTTCAGATTGAGAAATGGTGGGATCCGCCGATTCTCCGAGAACTCGGGAGAACAAGGGCTTTCATCGAAGACGAATCCAAGACGATTTCTTCACGTGGTCTGAACCTTCTCAAGATTTCGTTCTGCCGCTCGATGATCGAATTAGCTAACGTGAGCTTCGGACATCAATCCATGTCATTCAAACAACCTGACGGACATGGGCAGATGGAGTTGGTCCTATCGACTAACCAGACAGAATTGGTGGCAAGAAAATGGCGGGAAGCGACGGATAGCATCATCAAGGCCGCCCAATCATCGCTCAAAGCCAGCCCTCGATGCGTTCACTGTGACGCCCGGAATTTGACCAGCGGTTTGCAACGTGACTTTTTTGACTGCGTCATTACATCTCCCCCGTATCCAAATCGCATGAGCTATATCCGTGAACTCCGTCCCTACATGTACTGGCTCGGCTATTTGGAGGATGCGCGGAAAGCGGGGGAACTGGATTGGGAGGCAATCGGCGGGACCTGGGGCTGTGCAACGAGCAATCTGTCGAAATGGGAGCCGCCGGAAAGGGAGATACCGTTCTCTGGTTTCTCATCCATTTTGAACCGAATCTCGAAATCAAGTTCTTTACTCTCGCGTTATGTACACAAATATTTCTGCGACATGACGCTCCACGTCAGGGAGTTGTCTCACGTCGTGAAGCCTGGCGGCTCTATTCATTACATCGTGGGGAACTCGAAGTTTTACGACGTGCTTCTTCCCGTTGAGCAAATCTTTGCGTCGATGTTTGAAGAAGTCGGCTTCACGCAGGTCAAGAGCACGGTAATCCGAAAACGTACTTCAAAACGGGAACTCTTCGAATACGACGTTACGGGAAGAAAGCCCTAGCCGAATGTCCTAGTGGAGTTGATTTTCTTCTTATTCCGTTCTTCAGGTCTCCAACTGTTGTGGCCCACAAGGGAGTCCGCGATGGACCTTTGCAGGACTGCTGCGATTTCTTCCGGGGAGAGCTTGTTCCTCGGGAATTTCTCCTCCAATTCCCTCTTGAGTGAATTGAACCGCTCTACGGCCTTCTTTTTGTGGAAGGACGAGAATATCTCGCTTCCTCGTAGAGTGACAACGAATTGCCCGTCTTTCTCGGTCAGGTGCAAATCCGCCGGCAGGAAAGAGAGTTTCATTTTACTTTCTGCGCTCACGGACGCGCTTGGTGATCATGTGTTGCCCTACGAATGCGTACTCGCCACTGGAATCCTGAAAAGTGTGCTTCCCCGTGAAGGTTTTCCCCACGTAAGTCATTTCGTGATGTCCGGTGGCAGAGTGGACGTGATAGATCTTGCCAACAATCAACTTAACGTCCGATCCATCGCTGTCCACTGTACCCATGCATTTCGCTCCTGGGCCATTATAAACCGCTCGCCTGTCCCTGCAATGCCACAGGACGAACGATGACGCGCGCCCAAGGCGACTCAGCGTTGACGCGCTGAACGTCCCGATCCGAGGAGCGGGCTCATCGAGCCTCGATCAGTGGCAGGACCTTGTAGTGGACGAGGGCTGCGACGAAAGTCAGCGCTTGGCAGGTTTCTTCGAGTTCGGGGTATTCGCGCTTGAATTAGCGCGGTCGAGGTCGTGTGGCGCTTGTAGCTAGGCGGCGGAGACTAGGATGCGGGAGGGCTTTCTGGAGCGGGAGTTCGGTTGGGGCGGATTACGATTTCGATTTGGCAGCCGAGGCGGGTGAGGCGGTAGTGGGCGAGGCGGAGATTTTGGGTTGGTTGATGCGGAGATGCGGGCGGCGAGGAAAGAAAAGGCAGATTCCTCGCTACGCTCGGAATGACATCCGGCATTGCGAGGGCGCGGGGCGAGGGGGGAAGAAAAAGCAGATTCCTCGCTGCGCTCGGAATGACAGCGCGGCTGGCGGCGGCTTTGCGCGTACTTAGGGGGCGGGGAGGACGTGCAGGGTAGCGAGTCGGGCGAAGGCGCGGAGGTCGTGGTCGCGAGTGATTAGGGGGATGGAGGCGTCGAGGCAGAGTTGGGTGATTAGGGAATCGGCAAGGCGGGCGCGGCGGCGTTTAGTCAGGACTCTTGCGCGGAGAGCGGCGGCGCGTTGCCAGAAGCCGGGCTCGAGGTCGACCAGGGGGAGATCGGAGAGGCTGGCGGCTACATTGGGCGGGAGGTTTGGGTCGCTGAGGAGTTCAGTCAGGACGACGGGGAGCATCAGCAACTGACGGTCTTGCAGGGCTTTTTTCAGGAGAAGGACGTCGTCACCGGCGGCGCCATCAAGGAAGGCGACCCAGGTGCTGGTGTCGGCGGCGATCATGTGTGCTCTCGATCGTCTGCCATCTCGATCGCTCGATCAGAGGCGATCACGCTCAGCGGTCGTCTTTCAATTGTTGCCAGGTGCGGGAGAAGCGGACTTTGCCCTGGGATTGCAGGAGGCGGTCGTAGCCTCGCGAGGCGGCGAGGAGTTGGAGGCCGGTGCGGACGGTTTGCGTGATGCCTTTGCCGCTGGCGAGTTGGGCTTTTTTGAGGAGGTCTGGAGGGACTTCAACTGTTATTTTGCGAGGTGCGCTCATGGAAGGATTTTACCATAGTTGGGACTGGTGAGGAGTATGGGGATTTTGAGTTGGTTGATGTGGAGATGGCGGGCGGCGCGGAAAGAAAAAGCGGATTCCTCGCTACGCTCGGAATGACATCCTTAACCTAAACCTCGGAGCCTGCGGGTTACCAGTGGAGGGATTGGGCGACTTGGAGCATTTGCTGGGCGCGGGGGCGGACGCGGATGTCTTCGGTGAAGTTTTCCCAACGGACGATGCCGGAGCGGTCGACTAGGAATTCGGCGGGGCGGGAGATGTCGTGCTCTTCGGGGCCGGCGGCTTTGTGCAACAAGTCGTAGCGGCGAATCGCATCGGTTTGGGGATCGCTGAGAAATGTGAACGTGTAGCCCTGTTTCTTGCGCAGGTTTTCGGAGACTTCGGGGGCGTCCACGCTGATCGCGACGGGGCGTACGCCTTGCGCTGCAAACTCCGGAAGACTTCCCTGGATGCCTCGTAACTCGAGGTTGCAGTAGGGTCACCAGTAGCCGCGATAGAAGACGAGGAGAACGGCTTTGGGCGGCTGCGCGTCGCCGGAGGCGGAGAAAAGTTGGGCGAGCGAGGTGGGCTGGCCGGTGCTGTCGGACAACGTGAAGTCCGGTACGCGCTGGCCGACTTGCGGAGCACCGCCGGAATGCGGCAGTTTGCGTGCGCCGACGAAAAAGAGCGTCGAGGCAGCGACCAGCAGCACCGCCAGGACGGTGACAATCGAGCCCCAGATCTTGCCCTTATAGATTTGCGGTTGCCGGAAGGCACGAACCAGCCCGAGCAGAAGTAAAATCAAGGCCAGCACGGGCAAGGTCAGGTTGACCCACGGAAGCAGCGCGGCGGGAACTTTGAGAAAGTAGAGCAAGTTGCTCAGGATGGCGAGCAGGAGGAAGGCGAGGCCCAGCCAGAGCATGCGGTTGGATTGTTTTTGCGGTTGGCCGGGCATGGAAGGGCAAAGCGTAGCATGCGCGGAATCGGTGAGAAATGGAGACGCGGCTCCCGGCAAGAATTACGGGAGCGCGCGGGATGGGTTCGCGGCTTGGGCGGAAGCGCGGTAGGAAAAGCGGATTCCTCGCTGCGCTCGGAATGACATGGCGGTTTCGAAATGACATGGCGGTCGAGGCATCGCAACGATTGCGGTTGGGGGCGATCTGGCCGGAGAACGAAGGCCGTTCGTACGTCATACGCCTGAGAGCCGGATGCGCCTGAGAGCCTGGCTTACTTTTTCTTGGGTGCCCGTGGAGCGCGCGCTGCGGAGTTGGCGGCCACCGCGGCTCGGATGAGTTGTTTGAAGGCCGGTTCGTTGATCTTCTCGCCTTCGCGGAGGTCGACCGCACGGCGCACGTTCCCTTCCAGGCTGGAATTGAAGAGCTTCTTCGGGTCGGCAAGGGAGGCTCCGCGATAAAAGGTGAGTTTCACCACTTGCTTGTACGCTTCGCCGGTGCAGACGCCGCCGTCATGCGACCAGACGGGGACTCCTGGGTTCGTTGGCTTCGCCCATTTCCACTCTTCCTGGATGTCGGGGTCGGCATCGTGGATGAGCTGACGGAGATGAGCGAGGGTCTCTCCTCGCCAATCCCCGAGATCTTGAATCCGCTCGGTGATTTTCGCTGAAGCGGCCTTGGCGTCCGGACTATTCGTCGGCTTCATGTTCGCTCCGTTCCTTCGGTTTGCCAGGCCGATCTTTTTGAAAAAAGTCGTCGAAGGAGATGGCCTTTCCACATCCATAATCCCGAAAGGACCATGATAGGAAGGAAGACGAATCGAGTAGCGGGGGCGTACTGCGGAAGTTTTTCAAACGGACTATAAATATAGCCGAGTATCGGAATGCTAATGATGATGTGAATCCAGCGAAAAATCGTGCGTACGGTCCCTTGGCTCATGGTGCTCTCCTTTCGATGCTGACGTTATGGCAACCCCGCGATCACTCGTTCCAGACGCCCGATGAAATTCTTCCAGCCGTAGTTCGCTCCTTTATAGGCGGCCTCTTGATCGGGACGGAAGCCAGAATGCTCCATGCGCACGAGCGTTCCGCCACTTGTCGCGACCAGCGTCCAAACGACGACGCTCTCAAGACCTAAAGCGCTCCAGCTATAGGAAAGCTTCTTGTTGGGTTCGACGACCAGGACTTCGGAATCGATTACGCCGTCCCACTGGGGCATGGGCGTGGAGCGGAAATTAAATTTATGCCCGACGACCGGCTGGAAGTCGTTGTCCATCAGCCACTCTTTCATCAGCGGACCCTGCGTGAGGGCCCGCCAGATTTTTTCCGGCGGGTGAGGCATTTCTTTTTCGATCACGAGTGCGCGCGTACCGGCCGAAGTCATTGGTCCATCCTTTTGAGTAAGTCTTCGAGGCGGTCAAACCGGTCGTGCCAAAAGCGGCTGTAGTAACTCATCCAATCGAGCAAGGGCTCCAATCCTCGCGGACGCGCGCTGTAGTGGGTTTCGCGTCCCTCCCGCCGCGCAAGCACCAGACCGGCGTGCTTGAGCACTCCGAGGTGTTTGGACACGGCGGGTTGCGATACTCCGGAGTGGCGCGTGAGCACATGCACGGTTTGCTCACCCTCGCGGCTAAGGCGTTCAAAGATCGTTCGGCGGGTCGGATCAGCGAGAGCCGTGAAGAGCGCGCTGGAGGAGGAAAGCATGTGACATTCATAACTCCGTAGTTATGGATTGTCAAGCGCTAATCGGAGAGGCTGGCGGCTACATCGGGCGGCAAGTTGGGGACACACCTCGGAAACGAGGGAGGGGCACCCGCGCTGCGCTGATGTATTATGCTTTCTCCATGCACGAAGATACCCGTGGCCTGAGGTTTCCGTTCAGTGCCAGTGCCGAGGTCGTTGCGGACGGCTCGTCGGAAAGTATTCCGGCTCGCGTGACGGAATTGAGCTTGCGAGGATGCTTTCTGGACATGTCGGCGTCGTTAGAGGAGAAGCAGCGGGTTCAGGTGAAGATTCTCTATTCAGGCGAATCCGTCGAAGCCGTGGCAAACGTAATTTACGTGAGACCTACTGGCGTGGGCCTGGTGTTCAGCGAGATGAAGGCGGGATCTCGAGACGCTCTGCAAAAATGGGTGCTTGCTGAGTTGGACCGTCAAGCACCGTCAAAACGTCTCTAGCCGGGCTTCTCTGCGTCCCCTGCGTCGAGAAATTACCACTTCAACCCAGGCTGAACCAGCTCACGCCTTGTTCCTCAACAAACAGGGCGTGCGTAGTGGTGTCGGAAACCGACGGGGAGGTAAGGGTTCAGAAGGAACTGAAGGATGGCTTTGTGGTGAGGGCCTCGCGCACTCTACGGAGCAGAATGGCGCGCGTGAAGGGCTTGGGCAGAAGAAGAGTGTCAGCGGTCAAGACGCCGCGATTGTTGATGACGTCGTCGGTATAGCCGGACATGTAGAGAATATGGAGTTCCGGGCGTAGTTCGAGAAGGCGCGTTGCCAACTGCTTTCCGGTCATGCCGGGCATGACGACGTCGGTAAGCAGGAGATGGATGGGCGTCTGAGAGTTTTCGACGAGCTGGATTGCTTTTTCGCCGTTTTCGGCTTCCATGACACGGTAGCCGTTGGCTTCGAGAAGCTCGCGAGCCAATTCGCGCAGAGACTTTTCGTCCTCGACGAGGAGAATTGTTTCGGAGCCCCTGGCGACTTCCGCGCGGTCGGATTTTTGGCCACGCAGGTCTGGAGATTGGCGGACACATGGGAAGTAGACGCGAAAGGTCGTACCTTGTCCGGGTTCGCTATAAGTCATGATGTAGCCGTTGTTCTGTTTCACTATGCCGTAAACGGTGGACAAGCCGAGCCCGGTGCCTCGTCCGTCCTCCTTGGTCGTGAAGAAGGGTTCAAAAATCCGAGCCATGGTCTGAGAGTCCATGCCAGTGCCGGTGTCGCTGACGGCCAGCATTACAAAATCGCCGGCCTTGGCGCCCAGATGTTGCCGAGCATAGGCTTCGTCGAGCTCGACGAATGCGGTTTCCAGGATGAGTTTCCCGCCGCCGGGCATGGCATCACGAGCGTTGACGGTCAAGTTCATGAGGATCTGTTCGAGTTGCGATGGATCGATCTTGATGTTGCCGGCGTTGGGTTGGAGACGAAGGGTCAATTGGACATCTTCGCCAATGAGCCTTTTGAGGAGTTTTTCGAGATCGCGAACGACGACATTGGTGTCAATGACGCGCGGCTGTATGACTTGCTGCCTGCTGAAGGCCAGGAGTTGTTTTGTGAGCTCCGAGGCGCGGCGTGCGGACTCATCGATGGCCTCGGCTCTGCGGTGAAGCGAGGGAGCAAAACCGGATTCGGCCTGAAGCAATTCGGTCTGTCCCAAGATCACACCGAGCAGGTTATTGAAGTCGTGAGCGATTCCGCCGGCTAGCCTGCCGATGGCTTCCATTTTTTGGGATTGAAAGAGTTGCCTTTCGAGGGAGCGACGCTCCGTGATGTCCTCGGCGAAAACCTCGAAGTAGCTGGGTTCGCCCTGCGGGCGCTCGACCGGGCGGCCGGACAGGCGAACGGTGATTCGGTCACCGTTTTTTCGTTTCCATTGTGCTTCCACGTCCTTGAAGTCCTGGCTCTGCCACCAGTCGCCGATCAGTTGCTTACGCGATTCGGGTTCGGCGTAGATGTCTGTCTGGACGTTGCGTTTCAGGAGCTCGACTTCGGAGTCATATCCGAGCATGCGAACGAGAGCAGGATTGACTTGAAGGAGTTGACCCTCCAAGGTCACACGATAGATTCCATAGGGAGCATCTTGCACCAAGGACGCGAAACGATCCTCAGAGCGCTGAAGTTCGGACTCGACGCGTTTGCGCTCGGTAATATCGCGGCTGATCGAAAGCATGTAGGATTCGGCGCCTTGCGTAAGCCGTACGGCGGAAACGCTGGCGTGACGGTACTCGCCGGCCTTGGTGCGGAAGGCGAACTCGACGTCTCGGACCTCGCCGTCATGCTGAAGTTTCTCGAGGATATCGGCATGGGACGGGTCGTCGGACCAGAGACCGACTTCCGAAGGCGTTTTGCCCATCACTTCTTCGACGGTATAACCCGTCAAACGCGCGAAACCCTCACTGACCTCGATGTAGCGGCGATCCGGCAGGCTGCGCAGAGTGATCGCATCGGGGCTCGATCGAATCATCTGCGCGTACTTCTCTTGAGAATGACTTAGCTCACGTTCGATTCGATGGCGTTCCGATACGTCTCGCAAAACCAGAGTAGAAATGCGTCTGCCACTGAGAACATGATCAGCAACCGAAATCTCAAGAGGAATCTGCGCACCGCCCGTGCGTAAGCCCTTTGCTTGAAAGGCTTTCAACGCGGCGAAGTTTTCGCCGACCTTTTCGTGGGGAAGAACAGCGGGCTTGCAACCATGAAAGGGATATTCGGGTACCAAGGAGGTGATTGGCTGGCCCAGAATTTCGGAGAGCGGGTAACCAAAGATTCGTTCCGCGGCGCGATTCGCGAAGAGAATGTTGCCGTCGTTCTCGACACTTATGATGGCATCTGAAGCAATTTCCGCAAGGATGCCGAACAGTTCGCTGGATTCGCCGATTGTGAGGCCTTTGAGCATCGCAGAACGCCGTCGTCTTGAGTTTACAAGCCGACCAGGAAGGAAAGGGATGCTACATCCGCCGGGCAGGTCGAGCAGATAAGCGTTCCTTAAACTGGTCCGCGGTCTAGCGGCTCGGGGACTTCGTTATGAGTTTCCGAGCCAGGTAAATGTACCACCGAGCGGCAAGGTTTTGGTACTGGCGGGCATTCAATTGTTCAAATATGTAACAGGGAAGCATGTACCACAGAGTGGAGCAATAACGAGAAAAAGCAGATTCCTCGCTGCGCTCGGAATGACAGTGTGTTGGGTTGCGTCTGTGTTGGGTTTGCGACTGCGTTGGGTTGCGTCTGTGCTGGGTTTGCGACTTGGGTGTTTGGGCGGAGCGTGCTGCGCCCCCACACGGAACGAAGAGCACCGGCAAGAGTGCCCTTCGAGGCTCAGGGCGAGGCTGCGCCAGAGCGGTCATCCTCGGAAGGATGACCCTACCGGAGATAGCCCCAGACCCTAGCGGAGATAGCCCCAATTGTGGAGTTTGTCGGAGTCTTCGACCCAGCGGTCGCCGATGTCGGTGCGATAGTACATGTTGGCGATCATGATGTTTTTGATGCGGGAGTAGACCTGGGCCTGAGCTTGGAGCATGGTTTGGCCTGTGCCGACGACGACGAGGACTACGCCGCTCGTGCCGGCGATGAGCCACTGGCCTTTGACTTCTTTTACATCTTCGATATGGATGCCGTCGTAGTTGGGTTTTTTTAGGACGATGGCGCCATTCTTGGAGAAGGAGTCGAAGGTGGGTTCGTCATCGAAAGGGAATGGGGGGACTACTATACGGACGCCGATTTGGAAACCGCTACGGGTGCGCCATTTGGGCTCGGCGCCGGTGGCTAGTTCCCAGAAGAGGTCGGCCATGGGCGTTAGCATACCTTCTTGCTGGATGCTGATGGTGGGATAGCCGAAGCGGCTTGTGAACTCGAGCGGGTAGATGCCGTTGTTGTTGACGATGCAATTTAAATCGATGTAGCCGACGTAACCTTCTTCGGCTAGTTTCGGCTCCATTTTCAGGAGCGTTTGGTTGAAGAGGCGGTTGGGCTCGGCCCAGAACATGCTCGTGCCCATTTCGCCGGTGGGCGGGCCGATGTTGCCGGGGAAGAGTTTTTTGTGCTCGAAGTTGATGTTTACCGGGAAGATGAATTTTTTGCCGTTGAAGAAAGCGCCAACGGCGACTTCTACGCCGGTGACGCGGCGCTGGAGCTGGAAAACTTTGATTTCATCGGAGAAGGCGCGTTTGTAGGCTTCGAGCATGCGGACTACGTCGTCGCCGTCTTCTTCTTCGCCGACGAAGAGACGGCGTTTTACGTTTTGGGCTTCGCCGCTGGGCTTGATGACGTAGCGGTCGGGATTCTTCATGACGAATTCGATGGCGGGATCGAAAGAGTCGAAGTCCTGATAGGGGATGATGTTGACGCCGGCTTTTTTTAGTTCTTCCTGGCCGAAGGAGCGGTCGTCTTCGAGGCGGTCGGTGTATTCGGAGCCGCCGATGACGGGTTTGCCTTGAGCGCGGAGGGCTTTGGCTTTGGCGCCCTGGCCGAGGGTATCATCGAAGACGACGATGTCGGCCCACTTCGTGTCGCGTTCCCAGTCTTTGGATTTGGGGACGAAGCCATCGGCGATGTCGCGCTCCTTTTCGGCTTCAATGTAGTAGCGGACGTCGTGGCCTTCTTTGAGGACTTGCCAAGCAATATCACCGATGAGACCGGAGAGAGAGACGAAGAGAAATTTGCGTTTTTCCATTTAGGCGGTTGAGCTAGGGACCGCGGCTCCTCGGAAGGGAGAGAGTATACCAGCGACAGTGTGGCGAGACATTGTTACAATTTGTTGAAAATAAATGAAGTGCCGAGGGAAAAGGCAGGCAACCCGAGGACGTGAAACGGTGCATCACAGGGTTGTGGTGGCGAGTGGAACCTGTCCAGAGGGGCAAAAATTCCTCCTCCACCTGTTCTTTGGTTCAGGGTATACTTGGGTATTCCCGCTGCGGGAAGTTCAGGGATGTGCCGGTGCGAAGTAGTTGGATTCCGGTGGCGGAGCCGAAGATGGTGGCAGGGAACTCGAGAAACCCGAAGAGAGGTGAAGTTTGGGCCAAACTTTGAGTTGTGCAACCTCAAAGCGGTATTTTAGCGGGAAGTGTGTGGCGCTCTGCGTGATGGGGGCGCTATTTTTGTTGGGAGCGACGACGAGTAGCGCGCAAATCACCGAGATTTTCCACAAAAAGAAGAAGCTCGACAAGTCGACGGGCGTGGACAACAACGCGCAGCCGGACAAGATTCTTTATGACAAGGCGATCGACGACATCAAGCATGGACGGCAGGAAGTCGGCCGGTTGAACATGCAGACGCTAATCAATACGTATCCGGACAGCGAGTACCTGGCGAAGGCGAAACTGGCGATTGCGGACTCGTATTACAAAGAGGGCGGGACGTCCAACATGGCGTTGGCGATCTCCGGATATAAGGATTTTGGGGTGTTTTTCCCGTTCCTGCCGGAAGCGACGTATGCGCAGATGCAGGTGGCGATGGCGCATTACAAGCAGTTGGAAAAGCCGGACCGGGACCGGTCGCATGCAGTAGCGGCGGAGGAAGAGTTTCAAACGTTCCTGCAGAAGTATCCGAACGATCCGCTGGCTTCGCAAGCGCAGCAGCATTTGAGAGAAGTACAGGAAGTGCTGGCGGAAGGCGACTACCGGATTGGCTACTACTATTACGTGAAGGGCGACAAGCGGGCGGCGGCGGCGAGGCTCCTGGCGGTGACGAACCGGTATCCGCTGTACAGCAGGTCGGACCGGGCGCTGTGGATGATGGGCGATATCCTGGAATCGAGCGAGCACAAAGAGGTGGCGGCGGTTTATTACGCGCGGATCGTGAAGAATTATCCGCTGTCGAGCATGGTTCCCGGAGCCAAGGAGAAGTTGAAGGCCTTTGGAGCGCCGGTGCCGCAGCCTGATCCGAACGCGTTGGCGTGGATGACGGCGGAACAGAATGCGCCGAGGTCGCATACGCCGCTGATTAAGAAGCCGTTGCAGTTGATCAAGAACGGGCCAACGGACGAATTGCAGGTGGCGGCAAAGACCGGGGCTCCCAATATGCAACCGGAGTCCGACACGTTTTCGCCGGCGGATATATTGAGGCCGGGAGGAAAAAGTGGTGTCGGAGCCGGAACGGGATTGGTCGCGACAATCACGCCGGGAACAGCCAGTGGGGCTGGAACAACGGCCGCATCCGAAAACGTAGCGCCTGCAGGGACTGAAGCTACGACTCCCGACGCCGGAGCAGCGCCGCCCGCAACAACCGAGGCGCCGAAGGATGCGGCAACTCCCACGCCAGCACCGGTTAGCCCCGCGGCGAGCGATGCAGCAGCGAAACCAGCACCAACAGCTGATGGTGCGGCCGAAGCGCCAGCGGGTGCGAAGACAGATGCGGCCGCGGCTGGTGCCGAAGCGAAGAGTGATTCGACGTCGACAGAAACGAAGAGCGACTCGACGGATGCAGCAAAGGCCGGCGATTCGCAGACCAGCGCTGATCCTAAGAAAGAATCGAGCAGCAAGAAGAAAAAGGGCATCCGCAAGATCGTGCCCTGGTAGTTTTTTCGCTAGAAAACGGGGATGGTAACAAGGGGTGCGGCTTCGGTCGCACCCTTTCCTTTTTGGTACAAGTGTTTTTGCTACGAGCAGGGCTAAGAGTGGGCGCAAAGGCCCTCGGGAGGCCATATCCATTTCCGACACACGGGTACTGCGTTGCGATTGACGGCCAATACGCCGAATGCTCCAATATTGTGGAGTCTTAATGAACGGGCGGACGCGCTGGGATTGAGACGTATTGCGACCGCGGAATTTCGGGCCATGGTATCGCGATGGCCAGGACGACGAGTTTGACGCGCGAAAACGGGTGAAGTGAATCCGGAGGATGTTTAGTGGCCAGGATCCTTGTTGCGGACGACAACAGCAATATCCAGAAGATGGTGGGGCTTGCCCTGAAAGATCAGGGTATTGACGTGGTTGCCGTGGGCAACGGCGAAGCCGCAGTGCGAAAAATTTCGGATATTCATCCGGATCTAGTGCTTGCGGATGTGTTCATGCCGGTTCGAAACGGATACGAAGTTTGCCAGTACGTGAAGTCGGACAGCACGCTGGCGCACATTCCAGTGATTTTGCTGGTGGGTGCGTTTGATCCGTTGGATGAGCAAGAAGCGCAGCGCGTTGGGGCTGACGGCGTCCTGAAGAAGCCGTTTGTGCCGCCAGATCCGCTGATTTCCATGGTGAAGTCCGCTTTGGCACGAGCGGGGGTATCGATTGGCGGAGCTGCGCCTGCGCCAGTACACGAAGAACCGGTACGCGTGGCGGAAATGCTGGCACCACGAGCCCCAGCACCCGCGCGCCCCCTACCGATGGCGCCGGTTGAAGAATTCCCATCTGTCGAGAGCGAGCCGGTAGAGGAAGAGGCGGCCGCGGTTCCACCGCCAGTGAAGATCGACGCGGGATCGCAGCCGCTGGCGTTCGGGAGCCTTCTGGAATCGCCTGTAGCTGAGCCTGAGGAAGATCCCGGACTTGCGACGACCGCGCGCCCGGAGCTGGAGCGGGATTGGAACGCCGGCGACAAAGAGGACGAGGTTGAGGAAGAAGAAGACGAGAAGCATAGTGGTTCATGGCGGAGAGATGCCGGCGGCGAGATGGAAGAAGGGGAGCCAGCGGCTGGCAGTCCGGTAAAGGATTGGCGCGAGACGGCGTTCGCCGAAGGGCCGGCGCAGACGATGCGGAACAATCCATGGGCGCCGCAGAAAGAGATTTCAAGCTTTGAGGAAGCAGCCTCATCGGAACAGAGTGTGAGCGCGATGGTTACGGATGCTCCGGTTGAAGAGACCCGCGCGGCTGCACCGAAGCTTGCTCCCTTCTCGGAGGATGCCTGGGTTGCGGCTCTGAATCCAAGAAATGTAGCGGTGGACGCGGCGACGATTCCGGCTGCCCTGGAAACACCTGCACCGATTGTACAGCGGCAGGAAATTACGGCGAAGGTTCCGGCGGAAGTTCATGCCGAAGTTCGAGCGGAAGTTTATGCAGAGGTTCCGGTCGCCGAGGCACCAGGAGTGGAATCCATTCCCGAGCAGAAACCGGCGGTCGGGAGTTCATGGTTCTCTTCTGTGGGCAGCCCGTGGGACGCGGAAGTACAGAAGGCGAACCGGCTCGCATCGACTTGGGATGCTCCGGCGGAAAGCATGCCTGCGGTCATCGAGACGCAGGAGAAGTCAGCGTATGCTGGAGTAGATGAAGCGTTGAAGGAAGATATCGTTAAGGGAGATCCGGCGATAACTGTTGATTCGCTGACGCCGGTTTTGAGCGAGGACACGAAGGCAAAAGTGGAAGAGGCGGGGCTGCAGGCCTTGACCGTGGAAGCGATTCGCGAAGAGACCCAGTACATCACGGAAAGTGCAGTCCAGGAGGCGCCCGCCCTGGACACAAACGCAAAGGCACCTGAACCCAGCATGGAAGACCTGGTCGCTAAGGTGCTTGCGAAGATGAACCCGGATGTGTTGCAGGCGGTCACGCGAGATATTCTTAAGAATGTCGTGGAATCGATGGTTCGCGACGAGTTGAATGCGAAGAAGCAGTAATTCCCTGCCCTGAGAATCGCCAGTCATGTGGCGCTGAATTGACGGCGCTCGTTTTCCCACCGTATAGTCAAAGATTACTCTGAACGTATTTTATCCGCCGTACGCAAGAGCGGGCCTTTCCAAGGTACCCAAGTCCCGCCCTACAACGATGAGGACACGCTTCTAATGGCTCGAGAGATTGCCAAGGCTTACGAACCGCAGCAGATTGAGCCGCGCTGGGCGGAATATTGGGTGAAAGAGGCGCTGTTTAAGGCGGACCCGAACGCTCCGGGGCCCGTGTTTTCGATTGTGATTCCGCCGCCGAATGTGACTGGTTCGCTGCATATCGGGCACATGCTCGAGCATACGGAGATCGATATTCTGACGCGGTGGCACCGGATGCGTGGGTACAACACTTTGTACCTGCCGGGGACGGACCATGCGGGGATTTCCACGCAGCGCGTTGTGGTGAAGCAGTTGATGGACCAGGGCATCGATTATCACAAGCTTGGGCGGGAGGAGTTTGAGAAGCGGGTTTGGCAGTGGAAGGCGGAGGCGGGAAGCCAGATTACGGAGCAAATGAAGGCGATTGGCGAGAGCTGCGATTGGTCAAGGGAGAGGTTCACGCTTTCGCCGGAGATGTCGCGGGTGGTGCGGAAGGTTTTCGTTGCGCTGTACAACGAGGGCTTGATTTATCGCGAGACGCGGTTGGTGAACTGGTGCCCCGTGTGTCTCACCGTGTTGAGCGACCTTGAAGTGGTGCACGAAGAGCGGCAGGGGAATTTGTGGCATATCCGCTATCCGGTGTCGGGCTCGAAGGAATTTATTGTGGTGGCGACGACGCGGCCGGAGACGATGTTGGGAGATACGGCGGTGGCCGTGCATCCGGAAGACGAGCGGTACGCGCATCTTGTCGGCAAGACTGTGGTGCTGCCGTTGATGAACCGTAGGATTCCTATTATTGCGGACGCGATGGTGGACCGCGAATTTGGGACTGGGGCGGTAAAGATTACGCCTGCGCACGATTCGAATGATTTTGAAGTGGGCAAACGGCATAAGCTGGCGGAAATCGATGTGATGACCGACGACGGGCGCATGAACGCGGCGGCTGGTCCTTATGCGGGATTGGATCGCTTTGCGGCGCGGAAGAAGATTGTGGAGGATTTGAAGGCGGGCGGATTACTGGAGAAGGTGACGGAGCACAAGAATTCGATTGGCATCTGCGAACGAAGCAAGACGATCGTCGAGCCGCGGATATCGACGCAGTGGTTTTGCGCGATGAAGGGGCTGGCGGCTCCGGCGCTTAAGGCTGTGCGGGAATACGAACCCGGAAAAGAAAATACGATTCAGATTGTTCCTGATAACCGGCGGCAGGAATTTTTGAACTGGCTGGACAATATTCGCGATTGGACAATTTCGCGGCAGCTGTGGTGGGGGCATCGGATTCCGGCGTGGTATTGCGGGGATTGCGAGCAGGTGATCGTTGCGGAAGAGCCGCCGACAAAATGTTCCAAGTGCGGATCGGGAAGGCTGACGCAGGATCCGGATGTGCTGGATACGTGGTTTAGCTCGGGGCTTTGGCCGTTTTCGACTTTGGGGTGGCCGGAAAAGACGGCGGACTTTGAGAAATACTATCCGACGAGTTTGTTGATCACCGGTTATGACATTTTGTTTTTCTGGGTGGCGCGGATGGCCATGCTGGGAATTCACTTTACGGGGAAAGTGCCGTTTCGGACGGTGTACTTGCATTCGCTGGTACGTACCGGTAGCGGCGAGAAAATGTCGAAGTCCAAGGGGACGGGGCTCGATCCCGTAGTGCTGAACCAGCAGTACGGGACGGACGCGATGCGGTTTTGTTTGGCGTCGATGGCAGCGCCGGGGACGGACATTGTTTTGTCCGACGACCGGCTGGGTGGAGCGCGGAATTTTGCGAACAAGATTTGGAATGCGGCGCGCTTTTTGCTTATGAATTTGGATAAGTTTGAGGCGGGTGGGACGCAGATTGAGGAGTTGGCTGCGCCGGAGGTGCGTGCGAAGGCGCCGTATGCGGCGGGCGGCGCGGTTCCGTTAGTGGATGCGTGGCTATTTTCCCGGCTTGCGGGCATCACGGAGCTAGTCAACTCGGCGCTGGGGAATTATCGATTTCATGAGGCTGCGCAGGCGGTGTACCAGTTCTTCTGGGGAGATTTTTGCGATTGGTATATCGAGTGGGTGAAGCCGGAATTGCAGAATACGGACCGCGAACGGGCGGTGGTGGCCTGGAGGAATTTGTTCGCGGGATTCGATGCGGCGTTGCGGCTGCTGCATCCGTTTATGCCGTTTCTGACGGAGGAGTTGTGGCATCAGTTGCCGCAGCCTTCGGGGGCGAAATCGATTGCCCTGGGTGCGTTTCCGGAGGCACAGGCACGCTGGAAGAATGATGCGGCTGAAAAAGATTTTGCATTGATTCAGGAAGTGATTCTGGAGTTGCGGAATATTCGGGCGGAGCGAAAGGTCGAGCCGAAGAGGAAAGTAGCCGCGGAATTTTACAGCGCATCGGCGGACATACGCGAGACTGTGCGGCAGAATCTGGATGGGATACAGCGGCTCGCCGTGCTTTCGGGTTTGGAATTTGTGGTTGAGAGCATTCCTCAGGGGGGCGCGATGCGGTCGACGGCGCGATTCGATGTGCGCATCGATCCGACGACTGGCACGCCTGCGACGAGCATTAACGCGCGGGTGATCGAAGCGTCCGCGGAGTTGGCAAAGATTCGCAAGGAGATTGAGAGGATCGAGAAGGACATCGCTTCGAAGGAACGACAGCTTGGCGATGAGACGTTTCGAAGCCGGGCGCCGGAGAAAATTATTCGCGGGATGGAAACGACTTTGGAAGAGCGCCAGGTGGAATTGAAGAAATTGCAGGAGCGGTTGGGGCAATTCGAGAAGGGGCCGCCGGCATAAGAGCTAGAAGCGCGACGAGACGAGACGCGGCGCAACGCTACGATCGTGCCAGACAACAACGCCTGGCTTGTGGACTCGGAGCTACGAACGTAAGCTTAGGCGGAGCAGTTGCAATCGAAGGGCACCCGCTGAAGCGCGTCCCCACACTGCTGCGGACTTTGATGGCTCAAGAGACTCTTCCAGGTACAACGGACAAGCGGCTCGCCGGGCTGCTGACTTTGCTCGCGGAAAACGCGACGATCGTAATCAGCGGGGCGCGGATTGCGCGGGAGATTGGTGTCTCGCGCTCGATGGTGTGGCAGTGGGTCCGCCAGCTGCGCGGATTGGGCGTGCGCGTTAAGGGTAAGGCAGGGTCGGGATATTTTCTCGAAAAAGTGCCGGATATTTTGACTCCGGAAATGCTGCGGCAGCGGTTGAAAGGCAGCCTTTTCGGGAAGCGGATCTATCATTTTTTAAAGGTGGATTCGACGAATCGCGTGGCGCTGGAATTGGGGCACGCGGGCGAGCCGGAAGGCGCCGTCGTTTTGGCGGAGGAACAAACGGCGGGTCGCGGGCGCGCGGGGCGTTCCTGGCAATCGGACAGGGCGGCGGGAATTTATGTGACTTTGCTTTTGCGGCCGCGGCTGGCACCGGTGCAGGCGCCGCTGTTGACTATGATGGCGGGGCTTTCGGCGCGCGCCGCGATCGAGTCGCAGACGGGGCTGACGCCGGACCTGAAGTGGCCAAATGACTTGTTGCTGCGCGGAAAGAAAGTGGGCGGGATTTTGACGGAGATGCACGCGGAGCCGTCGCAGGTACGATTTGTGATCGTAGGAATTGGATTGAACGTGAATCAGGAAAAGTTTCCTGGGGAATTGGGGGCGACGGCGAGTTCGCTGCGCATCGAGACGGGCAAGCAGGTTTCGCGGCTTGAATTGCTGGTGCGGTTGCTGCGCGAATTCGAGAACGACTACAATCGCTTTCTGCGCGAGGGGCCGGCCGCAGTAACGGAGAAATTTGAGGCGGTCTCAAGTTATGCGCGCGGCAAACGCGTGCGTGTGGTCAGCAGTACCGAAAGCTTTGCGGGGGTTACTGCTGGGCTGGGCGCGGAAGGATTGCTACAGGTCAAGCGTGACGATGGACAAGTTGTGACGGTAATTTCAGGTGACGTGTCGGAGACGCGTTAGATGCTGCTGACGATCGATGTAGGGAACACGAACACGGTGCTGGGCGTTTTCCGCGGCGAAGAGTTGATCGCAAATTGGCGGTTGACCACGGCGCGGCAGCAGACGATTGACGAGTACGGTGTGCTTACGCGAAACCTTTTTACGATTGCGGGACTGGATCGCGAGTCGATCAGCGGAGTCATCATCAGTTCGGTTGTGCCGCCGGTCAATTGGACCTTGGCGGAAATGTCGCGGATTTATTTTGGGCAGAAGGCGCTGTTCGTGGAAATGGGTGTGAAAACCGGGATGCCGGTGCTGGTGGATAATCCAATGGAAGTGGGCGCGGACCGCATCGTAAACGGGGTGGCGGCGTTTCACAAATATGGCGGGCCGTGCATTGTGGTGGATTTTGGGACGGCGATAACGTTTGATGCGATTTCGGCGCGTGGGGAATATCTCGGTGGAGTGATCGCGCCCGGATTGGGAATCGCGTCGGAGGCGTTGTTTGCGCGAGCGGCGCGACTGCCGCGCGTGGAAATTAAGGACCCGGGCAAAGTGATTGGGACGAACACCGTCACGCACATGCAGGCGGGGCTTTATTACGGCGCCGTGGACATGGTGGATGGGATGTTGACGCGCATGAAGGCGGAGCTTGGCGGTGATGTGAAGGTCGTCGCGACCGGAGGGCAAGCGAGGTTGGTGGCGAAGGGGTCGAAACAGATTCAGGATACGGATGAATTTCTTACTTTGACTGGATTGCGGCTGATTTGGGAGAAGAATCAGGCGGCGGACGCGGGAAAAGGCGCGGCGGCCAATCGTGGCACTGGAAAAGCGGTGCAGTCAGCGGTTCCGGTAAAGAAAGCTCAGAGATAGGCGCGCTCTGCCGGCCACGCGACGTTTTGGACTCGCGCGGTTCAAGACGCCTCGTCAGTTTGGCAAATTTCATGGATGGCTGGAACTACTTCAACTACTTCACGGAAATTGAAGATTATTTCTGGAAGAAACGAGGGGCGCATCTTCTGGTGTCGCCGCTAGACTGGGCCATCATGGAGACCTGGCAGAAAGCGGGCGTGCCGCTGGACGCCGTGTTGAAGGGGATTGATCACGCATTTGAGAGTTACCAGAGGTCGCGGCGCGGTGCGAACAAACCGCTAAAGAGTTTGGCGTACTGTACCGACGCGGTGCTCGAAGCGGCGGAGGAGCAGCTTGAGGCAGCGGCCGGCAAGGCGCCTAAAAATGGAGCTGCGGCGAAGGAGCCATTTTCGCGGGATGAACTGAGGGCTTATGTTGTGAAAAACGGCGACAAGATTGATGCTGCTTCGAATCGGGCGGCGGAGACCGGGCAGGCGGATATTGCGTTTCGGTTGCGCGAGATTTCGCAATCGTTGAACGGAGTGGGAACGCTGCTGGATACGCCGGGAAGGCTGGACCTCGAAGATTTGGAGCGGCGGTTGACGATTTTGGACGACAAGCTGCACGCGTTGTTGATGAGCCAAGTCAGCGAAGAAATGATGCTGAAGATTCGACGCGAGATGGACGGACAGCTTGCTGCGTACCGGCGAAAAATGAAAGCGGAACAGCTCGCGCTTGTAGAAAAACAATATCTGCAGAAGCGGCTGCTGGAGGAGTTTCGGCTTCCGCGGCTGAGCTTGTACTACTTTTCCTGAAGTTCGCTTTCCGGAAGCAATTACCTTTTCTTTCCACGCGAAAAAACGCAGAATGGGGTCTGTAATTATGCCTGACGAGTTACGATTATCGATTGAGAAGCTTGTGTATGGCGGCGACGGCTTGGGGCACGCCGACGGGAACACTGTTTTTGTGCCGTATGTGCTGCCGGGAGAAGAGGTGCGCGCGGCGGAGAAATCGAAGAAGAAAAAAGTGGTTTGGGCGAAGTTGCTGGAGGTGACGTCGGCGTCGAAGACGCGCGTGGCAGCGCCATGCCCGCATTTCCAGACGTGTGGCGGTTGCCATTACCAACACATCGCCGTAGAAGAACAAGTTCGGCTGAAGAAAGAGATTTTGCGCGAGACGCTCTCGCGGCTTGGTGGAATTTCGTGGGACGGCGAGATTCAGGCGCATACGGCAGAACCTTACGGGTACAGGAATCGCGCGCAGTGGGCGGTGCGCAGCGGAATGCCACGCGCTCTCGGATATTTTTTGCCAGAGAGCTCGTTCATTGTGCCTATCGACGAGTGTCCGGTGCTTTCGCCACGGCTGGCGGAGACGTTTGGGGCTTTGCAGGAGATGGCGAGGTCCGGCGCGCTGCCAGAAGGGATTCTTGAGATCGAGGCGTTTGCGGATTCCGCGGACGAGAAGATCGCGTTGAATGTCGCGTTCGAACGATTTCCGAAGCCCGCAGCAGAGCTTGCAGCAATCCTGCGCGGGGCGATTCCGCAAGTGGATAGCCTGCTGCTGCTGGACCAAAAGAAAGACAAATTCGAGCTGACTGGTCCCGGTTATTTGCTTCACGAGGCAGGTGGGTTGAAGTTTCGCGTGAGTCACTTGTCGTTTTTTCAAGTGAACCGGTTTTTGATTGAAGATTTGCTGAAGACAGTGACGGCCGGGGCGAAGGGACAGTTGGCGCTCGATATGTATGCGGGTGTCGGATTTTTCACGCTGCCGCTCGCGCGGGCGTTTGAGAAGGTCGTGAGCGTCGATGCGAATCTCGCAGCCACGCGCGATCTCTATGCCAACGCGGAAGCGGCGGGAGTCTCGGTCACCACGCACAATGAGCATGCGGAAGATTTTCTGAAGAAAACGAAAGACCGGCCTGAGTTTGTGGTGCTCGATCCCCCGCGCGCGGGGCTGGGCGCTGAGACAGCAGCGATGCTGGCGGAGCTCGGCGCGGCGGAAATCGTATACCTGTCCTGCGACCCATCGACTCTGGCGAGGGATCTTGCCGTTCTGACTGGATCGCTGCGGAAACCGAAGGAAATTGCGAGTCCCAGCATCCGGTATGAACTGACCGAGATGCATTTGTTCGATTTGTTTCCGCAGACGTATCACATCGAAACGCTTGTAAGGTTCAGAAGAGTCCCATGAAATTGCCGGCCGTCGCCATCGCCGCAGTATTTGCATGCGGCGCTGTGTTCGGCCAAGCAGGTTGGTTCGCACAACGAGTTTCGTCGCACGTCTTCCTGGTCATCGGCTTTGTCTTGGTGTGCGTCCTCGTTTGCACTGGTATTTTCCTCGTCAAAGTCGGCCGGCTCTTACCTGCTGCTATTTCTTCCGCGCTTAGCTGGCTGATTCTCGGTGTGTTAGGAGCAGGCATCGCGAATCAGCCGCGGCCTGCGGACTACATATTGTCGCTCGTTGACGCTGGACGGCTGGATTTGAAGACGCCGTTGCGATGGCACGGTCGTCTGCGAGACGAACCTGCGCGGCTGCCGTGGGGCTACGGTTACGAGGTCGATTTGACCGGAGTGGAATTTCGCGGGTCGTTGTTAACCACGCGAGGTGGATTACGGGCTAGCTTTTCGGAGGCTCCGGGGCTGACCGCGGCGCCAGACGTTCGCGCGGGTGACGAAGTCGTTGTGGCAGCCGAGGCGAGTCGTCCCCAAGTCTTCAGAAACGACGGTGCGTTCGACCGCCGCGCGTATCTGGCGCAACAGAATGTCGATTTGGTCGCGACCTTGCGCGCCGCAAAACTAATGGAACGAACGGCGACTTCCCGGATGACGCCGACAACTCTCTTGGCGCGCGCGCGGCGTCGGTTACGCGACGAGATCGACGAACTATTCGCGAAAACACCGCAAGCCTGCGGAGTATTGCGCGCAATGCTTTTGGGTGACCGGAGTTTCGTGGAGCGTTCCGAA
>DASXMM010000352.1:0-50183 GCA_036495665.1 Candidatus Acidiferrum sp.
GCCATGTCTGGCGCGCCGATTTGAATGGGGAGGAAGTAATTGCCGAAGCCGCCCTGCGGTGCGGTGGTGAGCACGAAGAAAACCATGATCGTGCCGTGCATGGTCAACAAACTAAGATAGGTGGAGGGCTGAATCTCACCAAAGATAGGCAACGAAATTCCTGGCCAGATCAGGTGAATGCGCATCAATAGAGAGAGGAACATGCCGACGAAGACCGCGGTCAGCGCGAGGAAGAAATACTGCAGGCCGATGACTTTATGATCGAGGCTGAAAACGTATCTGCGGATCCAACTGGTCGGCGCCGCGTGGGCGTGTGCATCGTGGGCAGCGAGTTCCCCGGTAGCCATGTTATTGTTTTGCCGCCTCCTGGCCGGCCAGCCATTTGTCAAAATCTTCCTCGCTGACGACTCTCAATATCCCATGCATTTTGTAGTGGCCCAGACCGCAAAGCTGGGAGCAAGCGATCTCGTAGTCACCCGTGGCGATCGGTGTGAAGTGCATGCGGATAGCGATGCCTGGCACAGCGTCCTGCTTGAAGCGCATGGCGGGAATAAAAAAACTGTGAATGACGTCTTCCGCGCGGAGAATCACTTCTACTTCGCGATTCACAGGGACGTACATGACCCCCGCGACGACGTCGTCTTTGGAGGCAGGGTCCGAGGGATCGAGGCCAATCGCGGCCTCGCTGCCCGCGGAGGGGTCCTGCAATTCCGGTTTGGTGGCGCCGAATTTTCCGTCAGGCCCGGGATAACGGAAGTACCAGGCGAACTGCATGCCGGTAACTTCCACTTGCACGGCGTTCGGGACTGCGGGGCGAAACCGCTCCGAAGCCCAGATCGAACTGCTCATGAAATTCAGCCCGATGAATAAAACCGCGGTCAGCACAGTCCAGGTAATCTCGAGCGTATTGTTTCCGTGAGAATAGTGCGCCGGGGAAGCTGCGGCGCGGTCACGATATTTCCAGACGAACCAGCCCAACAAAACTTGCGCCGCCACAAACACAATTCCCATCAGGATAAATGTCGTGGCGAAATGATGGTCAATGCCCGCAGCCGCCGCGGACGCTCCGGTAGGTAACCACCAGGTCTTGGCAATGAAGAAGTATGCGCTGATGAAAGTAATCAGCCAGATGACTACCAGAAGAACGAGGCCCATAGAGCACGACCCCCCGAGTGAATTTCTCGGCCGTCCCCACTCCACTATCGAAGCGCTTACAATCCCTGGAGTCACAAAAGTGGGGCTGCAAACGACGCGAGTCTACCACAGCGCACTCCGTGCGCAAGTGCGTTCTTGCATTTCTATACTTCCTCGGCGTTTGAAGGCCGCGCAGAGGCGGCACATGTTTTCGAAGAGATCGCACTTTACAACATCGCAGACAAACATCGCAGACAAGCATTGACGTCCTTTTCCATTTTGAGTAACATCCGTCGCGTTTCCTGGGGGGTCCCGTGGAATGGTAAGGACCTCGCGATGTATCGCCGGAACTTTTCTCCAACTCGGCGGGCCCGATACGCTCGTGGGCGTCGAGCGCGTCCTCTGCAAACTGCACTTTACTGATTTTTTCTTCGCACACTTCCGACTCTTTTCCACGTCGAATTTTTTTGTAACTTCGTCCAATCTCGAAGCCACCAGCAAATGTGGCGCAGACGCTCACCATCAAAAGGGGGAAAGCGCGGCGGGCTTGCTCGCTGCCTGTTAATTTCGAGAACCATTTTCCAGGAGGCATAAGCATGACGGGCCCGGAGACCGAATCGGACAAACCGAAAACGGATGCGGCTAAGAAGTCGGGTGGCGCCGATGATGCAACCAAGTACGTGGGCACGCCAGCCGTGGGCACCTCGAAAGCTGCGGCCGCCGCTGGAGTGGCAACCGTTGGTCCGAAGGACGATCAAGTCAACAAGCGGCGGCGGCGTTTAGTGTGGTGTGTGGTTACAGGTTTCCTGGCCGCCTGGTTTATCGCGTTCCTGCGGTTTTTTCTGCCGCGGACGCTGTTCGAGCCTCCCACGGTCTTCAAGATCGGCTACCCATCCGACTACGCGCTGGGCGTGGACACCAAGTGGCAGCAGAAATACCGCATCTGGGTGGACCGTACGCCCGACCGCGTGTTTGTCATTTATGCGCGCTGCACGCATCTGGGATGCACGCCGGACTGGAAAGCCAGCGAAAACAAATTCAAGTGCCCATGTCATGGCAGCGGGTATGACAGCGAAGGCATTAACTTCGAGGGTCCCGCGCCGAGGCCGATGGACCGCGCACACTTGGAGTTGGCCCCCGACGGCCAGATCGTAGTCGACACAGCGCGCCTCTATCAGTGGCCCAAAGGCCAGCCGAGTCACTTCAGCGACGCGGGCTCGTTCCTACAGGTGTAGACCATGGCCGACGAGAAAAACGCAAACGGCAAGAACGGCAAGAACGGCAAATCCGTCGGGCTCGTTGACCGCTTCAAGGAAGATCTCAATTCGCTCAAGACCGATCTACCCGCGAAAGCCAAAGAACAAGTCGAAGGCCTTAAGAATCCCACCAAGACCCAGCTCTACACTTCTATCTTCCGCCACAAACACGACGACACGCCGCGCAATCGCGCCCTCGGCGTTCTATCCAACGTTTTCTTGCATCTGCACCCCGCCAAGATCAATCGCGACGCAGTGCGTTACAGCTATACCTGGGGGATGGGCGGTATTACTTTTTATTTGTTCCTGGTGCTCACCTTTACTGGCGTGCTGCTGATGTTTTACTACCACCCGAGCAAGGTGCAGGCCTTCCGCGACGTGCTGTACCTTGAGCATGACGTGCCTTTCGGCAGATTGCTCCGCAACATGCACCGCTGGGCCGCGCACCTGATGGTCATCGCCGTTGAGCTGCACATGTTTCGCGTATTTCTCACCGGGTCTTACAAGAAGCCGCGCGAGTTCAATTGGAACGTTGGGGTGATCCTTCTGGTGCTGACGCTCCTGCTTTCCTTCACCGGCTATTTGCTTCCCGACGATCAACTGGGCTTCTGGGCCGTGACCGTTGGAACGAACATGGCGCGCGCGACGCCTCTTCTGGGCCACGAAGGGCCCTTCGGCGCGCAAATGGGGATGACCCCTTACAATGACGTTCGTTTCGGCTTGCTCGGCGGCTCAATCGTGGACGCCAACGCGCTCCTCCGCTCCTACATCTGGCATTGCATCGGCATTCCTATCATCGCGTTGATCTTCATGGTTGTACATTTCTGGCGCGTGCGTAAGGACGGCGGCATTTCCGGGCCGGCGCAGGTCATTCTCGAGTCCGAGGTAAAGGAGGCGCGGAAATAGCCATGGACTGGCATCAATTGTGGGAAATCATGTCCGCGCCCGATAACGTGCCGATCATCGCGCTTATTCCGCTGCTCGCCTTCTATATCTTTCTCGCTTGGCGCCAAGCGCACGCCAACGACTTGCTCATTGCGCAACTTGAGGGCGACGCTGCCCTCGCCAAGACGCATCACCGGAAAGCGTGGCCCTTCAAACCCGGCTGGCAAAAAGAAGTCCATGTCTGGCCGTTTCTTCTACGCGTCGAATTCCTCGCAGCGATCGTCGTCACTATCATTCTGATGATATGGTCCATCACGCTAAACGCCCCGCTTGAAGAGCCTGCGAATCCAAACCTGACGATGAACCCGGCGAAAGCGCCGTGGTATTTCCTCGGTCTTCAGGAAATGCTGGTGTACTTCGACCCCTGGATTGCCGGCGTGGTCATGCCCACGCTCATCATTTTTGGCTTGATGGTGATCCCGTACATCGACACCAATCCCCTCGGTGCCGGCTATTACACCTGGAAGCAACGCAAGTTTGAAATCGGCACGTTCCTCTTCGGCTTCATAGTCCTCTGGGTGTCGATGATTACCATTGGCACGTTCATTCGCGGTCCGGGCTGGCAATGGTTCTGGCCCGGGCAGACCTGGGATCACAACCGCCTCATCTACGAGGTCAATATCGACCTGCCTGACTTCGTGAATCGGTATCTGCCTAGCGCCTTACACATTACATCGAATTGGGGCAAAGGCATTTTTGGCGCGGTGGTAGTCGGCGGCTTCTTCGCCATTGGCGGCTTTGTGGTGCACTCCCTATACCGCCGCTACAACGCCAAAAATTATCAGCGCAAGAGCTTGCTGCAGTATTCCATCTTGATGATCTTCTTCCTGACCATGATCGGCTTGCCCATCAAGATGCTGCTGCGCCTGGTGTTCCACATTAAGTATGTCTGGATTACGCCATGGTTCAACGTGTAGCAGGTTCTTTAGGAGGTGGGTCTTTAGCCCCCACCTACGACCCGGACTTCGGCGGGCTTTAGCCCCTGAAGAAAGTTTGTGCGTCTTCGCATGCTGTTAGGAGGAACTGGTGCCCGATAAGCCCATTCCCGATGACGACCCGATCGTAAGCAAATCGCTCGCGCCGCACTATGTCGTGGCGGTGATTATTCTCATGGGCACCTTGTTTTGGGCGTTGTGGGATGAAGACTTCGGCCAGCGTCCCTGGAAGAGTTTCCAACACGAATGGAAAGACCGTTACTCGGTGTTCCTCAAAACCGCGCGCTCCCAGTCCAGCGCGTCGCAGAAAGATGTTGAAGCTGCCGCCGAATACCAAGCCGTCAAACTGTCCTTCGAGCAGGCCAACCAGATGGCCGCGCCACGCTCCAAGGAAATCAATGAGAAGTTGCGCGCTCTAAACGGGAAAATCCTCGCGCTACAGAATGTCTTCACGGACCGCCGCGCGTACGTCAATGCCTCCACGTATGACATTGAGACGGAGACCAGCAACTCCGCAAAGCAAAGCAAACAAAGAGATCTCGACGCGTATAAGCAGGAAGTCACCACCGTCGAATACCCCGACGGCAGCAAACAGAAATACAATTTCCCGCAACTCGAAGAAACCTACAATGCGTTAAGAAATGAGCGCACCCAGTTGAGCGCCGAGCTTGGCGAAATCATCAAGCCGGTCAACGCTCAGAAAGAAAAGCTCGACGCCTACGTTTCCGAGCACATGGTCAACCTGACCGCCTCGCAGCTCGCCGGCTTGCAGGACAAAACCGAAGCCTGGGAGCCAAAAATCGTCCAGATCAATGTTCCCGAAGCCAACATCGTGGACCGCTGCGAATCCTGCCACATGGGCGTTCGCGAGCCCGTGAAACTCACCGCAGCGGCCATGTCTCTGAAGGGCAAAAAGCCCGACGAGTACGCCCGCGCCTTCACCAGCCATCCCGAGCCCGATCTGCTAAAAACCCACGACCCCGATAAATTTGGCTGCTCGCCTTGCCATCAGGGCAATGGGCGCGCCACCACGAGCGTCGAAAAGGCCCACGGCAACTACGAGCACTGGCTCTGGCCATTATTCCCCAGAGGAAATATCGAAGCGGGATGCCAGACCTGTCATGCCGCGGACATGGTATTGGTGAGCAACGACGTCGGCTGGACTCTCTCTGACGGTAAGGATCTCTTCCGCCAGCGCGGCTGCGTCGGCTGTCATCGCTACGAAGGCTACGACAAAGAGCCCGAAGATTTGCTCTCCATCGCGCAGCAAATCAAGCTCATCGAACAAGAGAAGAAAGACAACCTCAAGCAAGCCAACTATCTGATGAAGCAGGCGGATACTGCCGAGTCCAATGAGGAAGCCAATCGCATGAACGATCGCGCGGTGGCCTTGAAGGTCACTAACAGCAAACTCGACTTGCGCGTTGTTCAGCTCGACCGCACGACAAAGAGTCTCCTGCAGGACATGAAGAAGGTAGGTCCCAATCTCAAGGACATTCGCCTCAAGCTGAACCGAAACTGGATTCCTGTGTGGCTGAAGAAACCCAGCGCCTTCCGCGCCACGACCAAGATGCCCGATTTCCGCTTCAGCGATGAGCAGATTCAAGCCATTTCCGCTTATATCTGGCAATCGGCGCTCACCGATCCCTTGCCCAAGCATAAACCCGGCAGCGCCGCGCATGGGAAAGAGCTCGTCGAGTCGCGCGGATGTCTCGCCTGTCATTCCATCGGTGAAGGCGAGCAGGTGCAAGGCGGCACCTTTGCCGCCAATCTCACGCGCGTCGGCGAGAAGGACAATTACGACTATCTCGTTCGCTGGGTTCACAACGCGCGCGAGCGCACGCGTCCCTACTGTCCCATCGAGAAGAAAGACATCGGCCCCGAGGATTACAAGAGAAAGGGTCTCCCCTACGTTTTCGATCTGGACCACAGCAAATGCCCCAACGATGGCCACGAGCTTCAAGTCCAGAACATGACCGTTATGCCCAGCCTGCGTCTCTCTCCGCAGGATGCGGAAGATGTCGCCAGCTATCTGGTCACCTTGAAAAAGCAGGAGCCTTCCGCCTACCCGGACGCTGCCTTCATGGACGATCCAAAGCTTAAGGAAGAAGGCAAGAAGTGGATTCGCCACTTCGGATGCGCCGGCTGCCACGAACTTTCTGGATTCGAAGACGAAGGGCGCATTGGCACGGAACTGACTACGGAGGGCAGCAAACCGATCGAGCGGCTCGATTTTGCTTTGCTGACTGAAACCGCTCAACGCGGCGGCAAGGAGCCCATTACCGATCCCGACGATCTCGCGCGCTTACCCGAAGGTCCCGCCAAGCAGCCGTGGTACGACCACAAAGGCTTCTTCGAGCACAAACTCGCTGAGCCCAACATTTGGGACCAAGGTAAGATTAAGCCCGAAGAAGAAAAGCTGCGCATGCCCAATCTGCACCTCACGAAAGAACAGGTCCGCGCCCTTACCACTTTCCTCATGGGCAGCCAGGAAAGCGCTCTGCCCATCACTTATCAATACAAGCCATTAGATTATCGCCGCGACATTCAAGAAGGCTGGTGGGTCGTCCGAAAATATAACTGCATGGGCTGCCACCAGTTGATTCCCGGCCAGAAAACCTCCTTGATGGCGCTTGCGCGCTATCAAGAGGCTCAAGAACAGCTTCCTCCCAAGCTGCTGACGGAAGGCGCGCGCGTCAATCCTGAGTGGCTCCTGAGCTTCCTTGCCAATCCATCGCTGAGCGACACAGACACCAACCGCAACGGAATCCGCCCGTACCTTCAGGTCCGGATGCCGACTTTCTCTTTCTCGGAAAATGAACTGGGCAAACTCGTGCGCTTTTTTCAGGCGCTTTCGGCCCAGCCTTTCCCGTACATTCCGGAACAGCGCCCGCCCCTCACCGCCAAAGAAACGGACATGGCACGCAGCCTTTTCAGCAGCACAGCCGCGCCGTGTTTGAAGTGCCACGCCACCGGCGATCCTGCTCACGATAAGACCGCTACCGCGCCCAATTTCCTTCAAGCGAAGGGGCGCCTCAAACCCGATTGGGTGGAGCGTTGGATTATCGATCCGCAGGCCATCAGTCCCGGCACCTCCATGCCTTCTGGACTTTTTAAGCGCGAAAATAATCTCTGGATTTTTTCTGGTCCCACGCCCGCTTCTTTCAACGGATACGACAAGGACCACACCAAGCTCCTGGTCGAATATATCTTTCAGCTCACTCCGGAAGAGCAGCGGCGAGTGAGTGCGTCGATGGGCCGCGCGCGAGCCGCGAGCGGCGGCAGCTCCTCAGGAGTCAGGACAGCGGGCGGCTCCGCTCAGCGCGCTCCCGAATAACGAGCATGGGCTCAAACGAATTCTTGATATTTTAACGGAGAGGCAGGAACAAAAATGAAAACAAACCAATCGCGAGCAATCAGAAGACTAGCAGTCTTGCTCGGAGTCCTTCTGCTCGTTGGATGTGGCAAGAAGGAAACCGCAGAAGAGCAGCCGGCGGCTCCCAGCCCTGCTGCCGCACCGGCATCCGCACCAATTGACCCCGCAACCGCCGCCAGCGTGAGCGGAACCGTAAAATTCGACGGCGCCGCGCCAAAACCGGCCAAAATTGACATGAGCCAGGATCCTAGCTGCGCTGGTGGGAACACTGCCGAGAACGTCGTTGTCAACGGCGACCATCTCGAAAATGTTTTCGTCTACGTGAAGGAGGGGCTCGGCAACCGCACCTTCGATGTTCCGAAAGATGCCGTCACGCTGACGCAGAGCGGCTGCAGATACAGGCCCCACGTTCTCGGTGTGATGACCGGGCAGACCATCACCATCGTCAACGGCGATCCCACCACGCACAACATTCACCCCACTCCCAAAGATAATCGCGAGTGGAACGAGTCGCAGGCCCCGCAAGCTCCGCCGCTCGAAAAAACATTCGCCCGCGAAGAAATTCTGCTCCCGGTGAAGTGCAACCAGCATCCCTGGATGCGCATGTTCGTAAACGTGGTCAAGAATCCGTTCTATGCGGTCAGCGGTCCGGACGGCAAGTTCGAAATCAAAGGCCTGCCGCCGGGCGACTACACCATCGCCTTCGTGCACGAAAAACTCGGAGAGCAAGACCAAAAGGTGACGCTAGCCGCAAAGGACAGCAAAACGGTAGACGTAACATTCAAGTCCGGCACGTAAGCATTTTGGAGTGCGGCGGTCTTACCTGCCCCTTTACGATTTTCGCCAGATCGGCTGTGGGCGACTCGCAGGGCGTGATCGAGTCTGGGCGAAAGCCCAAATCGTGCGAATTTCTCGGGAGTCGTGAGGAGATCTCTTGTTTCTATTGATGCTCTTGCTTTCCCTGTTCCTTGGCCTTCTTTCGGTTGCGGGGATTGCCTGGATCATTCTCGTCGGCTCTATTTTTAGCGTCGACGGCCTATTCATGGGGCTGATCCTTCTAACCCTGGCCGGCATCTTTTTCCTGAACGTTTTCCTGGAGTGTCGTGATTGTGGTTTCCTTGGAAAAAGCAAGGCAGCTCCGCCCAAAAGCCCGTCAGCGGCGAAGACGGAATAAAATCAAGAGAAGAAATGGCGAGCCATCCACTTACGTCGCAAACAGCGAATCCGCCCGCGGTCGTCGAGACATCTGCGGCTCCTGCGCGTGTTCGCCACCGCATGTCCACCCGCAATCGCCTGCTCTTCTTCGTCACCGCCTGGCTGATTGTGCTCATGCCCTTCCTGTTCTGGTGGAGCACCTGGTTCGGTCGCAGCCTTTCGGGCACGCAGATCACCCAATATCTGAATGACAACACGCACCCGCGCCACATCCAACACGCGCTTGTGCAACTCGGCGAGCGCATGGGGCACCAGGGCCCGAGCGCAACGACGTGGTATCCGCAACTCCTTCTCCTTGCGTCGCACCGCGTGGAAGAAATCCGCAACACCGACGCCTGGGTAATGGGCCAGGACACTTCGAACCCGGCTTTTCACGAAACGCTAATAAAGATGTTGCAGGATTCCTCGCCGATGGTTCGCGGCAATGCCGCTCTGTCACTCGTGCGTTTTGGCGACGCCGCAGGCCGTCCTCAGATCGTCGCCCTCTTGCAGCCCGCGGTGGTCGTCGCTCCCACCGCGGGCCACCTCATCGACATCGACAAAATAGGAACCTACGTCCGCCAGGGCGGCCTAATCGCCAAGCTCAGCGATGGCGCGCGCACCACGGAGATCCGTACACCGATCACCGGCCGCATCCGCACGGTGTCGGTCGCAACCGGCGCAGCGGTGGCAGCCAGCGCGGAAATAGCTTCCATCGATCCCAGCTCCGAGCAAGTCTGGGAAGCCTTGCGCGGCCTATATCTCGTCGGCCAGCCCGACGATCTCCCAGCAATTCGAATCTACGACCGCAACGTTCCCGAGGATCGTCTCCGCGAGCAAGCGATCCTCGCCGAAAAAGCCATTCAGGCCCGCGCCGCAAAATAGCCGCGGAGAAAATCGCGTTCTCATGGCGCGGTTGCGTCCGGTAATTTTGCGTTTGTTTTTCTGTTGTTACGGGTTCTGGGAGTCTGCACACCGCTCAAGGAGTCGAGGAACTCTCTCAATAGGTCATCGCTCCGACGACCTTCTCCACTTCCCCGATGTCCAGCATCACGATGGCGTCCCACGGACATCCATCCAGGAAACATCCGTCCGGCCCCTTGCTGACGCACTTCTTGCATCCGATGCACAGGATCGGATCCACCTGAATGCGCCCAAACGGATAGTTATCTTCATCCGGCACCCAGAACATGCAGTCTTCCACCGGACAATATTCCACGCACGCTGGCGAACCGGCGCAGCCCGTGCAGCATTCTGTTATGACCGCAAGTTCTTTTGGTTTTTTCTTACGGGCTGTACTGATCCCCTTGGAGCGCGGCTCATGCTTCTGCTCGTCGGGCACCATTCCGGGCGCCTTCGCGGCTTCACGCTCATTGGCCATGAGCTTCGGTGCTCCTCTTGGGCGCAATCATCTTCTTACACGTATACCGTGCCCTTGAAACCTGGTATCTCGCTGGACATTCGTCTGAAGCTGCCCGATTTCATCCCACGCGCGTGCAGGGGAAACGCTTCCCGATGTTCGCGCGATAATAGTCGTCTCTCGAGGGCGCGTGCAGGAATTCGTCATACATTTTCGTGGGCACATTAAAAAAGTCGTATACGCCGCCACTCGAGAACTTGAGCTCCAGGGTCCCTACACTTTCCGCATCTTCGTGGTACCCGACTTCAGTAATTCCTAGAGAGGAAACCGAGATTCGCTTCATTTGTTGAGAGCCCCCTTTCGTTGCGGCGACTCTTCCCGCGGCCGGTTGTGAAGACCGTCCGCTCACAGCCTTCGTCTCTACCCTAGTGTTCGGCCCGTTCTCCCTTGGCTGCGCTTCGAGGATCGTCGCCCGTCGCATGCTCCAACAGCCGGATTCTAGTCCAAAGTTTCGTTCATAACTATCAAATTTTTCAATCCCTTTGCCTCGCCGCATTGTACACCGGTCTTGCAAGAAATCTACCCGGCCCATCGAATTTCCACTACGCTGCGATCATCAGAGAACCATTGAGACGCGCCGATCGCAATTCATCGAGACTCGCAGGTTCGCTTGGTGAGCACAGAATGAGCAGAATAATCTGATGAAGTTTGAAATTCGCAACACGATCTATTCGAGATCGGGTGGAGTTACCTTGGCAATCCAGGCGTCGTAGTCGGATGTGAACCCCGCTTTTTGCTGCAGGGCATGAACTTGGCGCTCTACCTCCGCCATCTGGCTGTCTGAAAGCTGTGGGATTACTTCCATTTGCTTCCCAATCGCGTCCATGGCACTCGCAACTTGCTGTTGAGCGCTGCCGGCGCCGTCGGCAGCATTTCCGTCGGCGCACTCCATGCAATCAACGACGCGCTTGGTCACTTTCTGGCTATGCACCAGCGACACACGGATGTTCCCCTGTCCGGTGACCACGTTTCCGACCCCGAATACGCGGTCCATATGGGTGTAGCACGGGATATCCTTGCCAGCGAAAGTGTAGTATTCCCCGGCCATGTTGATGCCGGGTAGTCTCTCGGGCACGGAGCCAATGGAAGAAACGACCAGCGGCGTGCGGAGTTCGTGTCCAGAGCCGGGAATTGGTTCGGCCTTGCGGCCCTCGATTTTCGTTTCAGCGAGTCTCAGCCCGACGAGCCGTCCATTTTCGACGACGATTCCTGTCGTCAGCCTGCGATCCTGGACGCGAAACAGAAATTTGTTTTGCGCCAGGCGCAGCATTTTCTGCCGAACCATTTCCGTTTTTGCGATCTGCTCAGGCGTGGCATTGTCGGGTGGCTGCGCCAGCGGCATATCCTGTTCGCGGCGGCGGTAAATCAAGAGGCATCCTTTTATGCCCAACTCTTCCGGCTTGATGCCATGCGCCTTGCAAACCTCCGGAATACCCTTTTCCAACTCATGCATGCTGGTTTCAATGCCGCGAGCCCTTAGAGCACGTTCGTAGTTCTCGAGCTGGAGTACCTTGACCACGTCAATGGACGCCAAGCCGCCGCCCACCACGGTGGCTTCGTCGGGCGTTTCATAACGCGGTCCGTTGTAATCTTTTTCGTTCTTGTGGTTATACCAGTAAATAAAAGGATTCTGATAAACAAGGCCTTTGCCGACGTACCGCTCTTCTTCAGGCACGCCCAATTCCCGGTCGCGCCACGCGCCATTGGCGAGAATGACCGCTGAAAAGCCCCATTTCAAAAGCTGTGGCAGATCAAAATCCCGGCCTAGCTTGACAGAGGGGATGAAATAGACATTCGCCTTCTTCATACGCGCGTCGATTCGAGCGTACTCTTGTTTCCGCTGCTCGACGTGCCAACGCGGCAGACCGTCTTCGATCTTGCCGTAGGGCCGCGTGTTCTGCTCGAACACCGCGACTCGAATTCCGCTATCCGCGAGAATCTCCGCCGCCACTGAGCCTGAAATCGCACCACCAATTACAGCCACGAAATGACGCCCAGGATTCGTCATATATCTGCCACCCCACGTATTCGAGCGGATTGTACAACGCAAAGCGTCCCAAAGCACCCCCGAGAGTTCTGCGTATGCTTGCAAGAGTCGCACCCGGTAGGCGCTCTTACGGGACAGGTTTCTTGGGTGCACATCCAGCCCAATGCCAAATCGCGTCACAGCTTAAGCAACTGGCTGGTGAACAAGGCAAAGGTCGGGCCGCAAACCGTACAAGGAATTCTGCGTCATGCAAGGATTCAGACGACGCTCGATCTGTACACACAGGACGACAGCGATGAAACACGGGCCGCACAGGGCCAATTCCTGACCGCCGTGGGGATGAGCACTACAGTGAACTGAAAGTTGTGGGTTGGAGTTTCCGGTGTCACATCCGGTAACTCCTTAAGAAAGGACGGCGGGGACGACAAGACTCGAACTCGCGACCTCTGCCGTGACAGCGCACCTTGATCTAGAATTTCAAAGACTTGCGGGCTCCGGAAGGAACACAAAAGCCGTTAAGGAACGCAGAGGAACTCTTAATGTTCCCGGATTCAGACGTCGGAATTCCGAAACCATCGCGGACGGATTGGCACCGACGTTTCACGGAAGCAGCGCAGTGCAGAAGCGCTTTACAAGCCCAGCAAGAACACGCCGTTGTCGGTGTTCACAAAAACCTCTGTCGCCTGCTGTAGAGATTCTCTGTAGCTATCAAATTACTCTGGCGACCCGCTCGTTTCTAGATTGCGCCAAGGTAGTAGGCGAGCCATACTAAGGTCTAGTGGCGCAGTGGCAAGGCTAATGGTACGAATGAGCTGGACGCCGACCATGGATTCGGCACTCCACTTATCCCGCCCTTTGGATTCATTCCATTCCGCTGGCTGGGTCAGCAGACAGGGTGGCCAATCGAAAAGTTGTATCGAAGTTGGATAGCCAGAAGATCTGTTGGTGTTTAGGTTCGCAGCAGGTTAAAAGCTGCGAGTCGCTGTTTTTCTCTTCAGAAGCCTTTGTGATTCTTCCAAATGCATTGGCGAGAAAGGGTGTCGGCAGGTAGGACGATCTCGAGAAGCCCATAGCGGTGCCTGCCTGGGTGTTGCGAGAGGCAGGGCACCCGCTCTGTGTTTTTGCTGTGGCTACAGGCAAACTCGACTACGCCAACACCGAAGGGGAACCCCAATGAGCAGCCAGCCGAAACCGGGGGCGAGCCCTACTCTCAAAGATTGCCTAGCCGGGGGCGGAAAAATGGGCGCGCTGATGCGCTCGATGGATTGGTCCAAAACGCCGATCGGTCCGGTGGAAACCTGGTCTCTTGCTCTCAGAATGGTAGTGCAGCTTCTTCTCGTTAACCGTTTTCAGCTATTCCTCTGGTGGGGTCCGCAGTTCTGTCAAATCTACAACGACGCGTCGTGGCTGATTCTTGGCGAGAAACACCCAAACTCGATGGGGCAGCCTGCCAGCGAATGTTGGGCTGAGATATGGCACATCATTGGTCCGTTGATTAGGACGCCTTACCAAGGCGGCGATTCCACGTGGATGGACGACATTCTCCTGGAAAAGAATCGTTCCGGATTCATGCAAGAAACGCACTTTACAATCGCTTACAGCCCGGTGCCGGATGCCAGTGTGCCCGGCGGCATCGGAGGCGTACTCGGGACCGTGCATGAGATTACGGAAAAGGTGGTAGCAGAGCGGCGAGTGATGGTCCTGCGCGACCTGAGAGCGCGCTCTACGGAAGCCAAGACTGTCGAAGAAGCGTGTGCCATCGCCGGAGAGACGCTATGTCAACATGCCAAGGATATTCCCTTTGCGCTGCTATACCTGGTGGATGCCGACCGCAAGCGTGCCCGCCTGGCGGGCCATGCGGGGGTGGATCGCGCAAAAGCGGAGAGTCCCCTGCTAATGGAGCTGGCGCCCGAGTGCCGAGATCAGCAAATCTGGCCACTGCCGGAAACGCTGCATGATGCGTTTCACGTCGTGGAAGATTTGCCCAGGAGGTTGGCGACCGTGCCGCCCGGGCCGTGGTCTGACCCGCCGCAGACGGCTGTGGCGCTACCGATTCGCTCCGACCTGGCGAACCACCACCCTGCCGGAGTGCTGGTCTTAGGCATCAGTTCTCGCTTACGACTCGACGACCGGTACAAAGACTTCTGCGAACTCGTCAGCAGCCAAGTGGCCACCGCTATTGCGAATGCGCGCGCTTACGAAGAGAGAAAAAAGCGTGCGGAGACCCTTGCGGAAATTGATCTTTTGCAGGACATCACGCCGGGCAAAGGCGCCGAAGAACAGCCGGTGATGGCCAGAAACGAACTGGAACAGCGCGTCTCGGAACGAACGGCCCAATTGCTGAAGTCGAATGAGCAACTGCGCAGAGAGATTGCGGAACGCGAGAAGGTCCAAGCAGAGGCGATTGCTTTGAAGGAAGAACTGGCGGCCGAACTTTCTGCCGAGGAAGCGTCGCGCGAAAGTGAAGAACGGTTTCGGCGTTATTTCGATCTTGGTTTGGTGGGCATGGCGATTACCTCGCCGACGAAAGCCTGCCTCGAAGTCAACGACGAGCTATGCCGCATTCTGGGTTACGAACGAGAAGAATTGCTGCATATGATCTGGGCCGAGATGACGTATCCGGATGACCTGGCAGCGGATGTGGCGAGTTTCAATCGCGTGCTCGCGGAAGAAATTGATGGCTATTCGATGGACAAGCGGTGGCTCCGCAAAGACGGCCGGATCATCGACACCATTATGGCTGCCAAATGCGTGCGGCGCTCAAACGGATCCGTGAATTACTTTGTGGGGCTAGTCCAGGACATCACAGAACGCAAGCGCGCCGAAGAAGAGCAGCGGAAGCTCGCTGCGTTGGTCGAAAACAGCCCCGACTTCATCGGCCTGGCTTCTCTCGATGGCGAGGTTTATATCGTCAACCCAGCTGGCCGGGCGCTGGTCGGCCTCAACGACGCCGCGCAGGCCACCGAAACACGCGTGCTGGACTATATGGCTGAAGAAGACAGGGCGACGTTCCAGCAGCAGATTTGGCCGCATGTTTTGCGTGAAGGAGCGTGGGAAGGAGAGACGCGATTCCGGCATTTCAAGTCCGGCGCCATCATTCCAGCACGCGAGCATATCTTCCTGATCAAGGAACCGAGGACGGAACGCCCTGTGGCGATGGCGATGATTGTTCGAGACATCACGGAACGCAAGCGCGCGGAAGAAGCACTTCGAACGGCGCAAGAGCAACTGGCCCACATCGCGCGGGTGACCACCATGGGTGAACTAGCGGCGTCTATTGCCCACGAAGTAAGCCAACCTTTGACCGCAGTGGTAACCAACGGCGATGCCGGTCTGCGGTGGCTAAGCCAATCCCCGCCGAACGTGGAGGAAGCACAGAAAGCAATGACCGAAATGGTGCGGCAAGGGCACCGCGCCAGCGAGGTGATTGCGAGAATCCGCACGCTGCTGAGGAAGAGCAAGTCCAACATCTCGACAGTGAATATAAACGAATTGATTGGAGAAGTGCTTGCACTGACGCGGCAGAAAGCAGAAGAACATGGCGTGATCGTGAGAGTCGACGTGGCGCGGGACACTCCGTTGATTTCAGGAGATTCCGTACAGTTGCAGCAAGTGTTGACGAACCTCATTCTGAACGCCCTCGAAGCTACAAATGCGAAAAAAAACGGTGCGCGGGAAGTTCTTGTGACCTCCCAATGCCAAGGAACAAACGAAGTCGTGATCGCCGTGCATGACGCGGGAACAGGAATCGATCCGCAGCACATGGACCAACTTTTTCGACCGTTCTTCACAACCAAAGAAACTGGACTAGGCATGGGCCTCGCCATCAGCAGGTCGATTGTGGAAGCGCATGGCGGTCGCCTCTGGGCAACCCCGAAACCAGAACGAGGTACGACTTTTCAGTTTTCTTTGCCCATCCGTGGAGTCTTTTGAATGGCAGAGCAAGGCCCAGTCGTATATATCGTGGACGATGATTCCGCAGTGCGAAATGCGATGGAGAACCTCATCCGGTCGGTGGGGCTAAGAGTCCGCACCTTCGTTTCCGCCGACGAGTTTCTGAGCGCCGGGCTTCCCAGCGTTCCCGGATGTCTCATTCTCGACGTGCGAATGCCGGGGCGGAGCGGTATTGATCTGCAGAGCGAGCTGCTGAAAGTTGGTAATCCGATCCCCATCATTTTCATCTCGGGTCACGGGGACGTGCCCATGGCGGTGCGCGTGATGAAAGCAGGTGCCGTGGAATTTCTCATTAAACCGTTTCGTGATCAGGAACTGCTGGACGCCATTCAGCAGGCCTTAGGTCGCGACCGTGTTCGAAGGAACGAGGATGCCCAGGTAACGCAACTGCGTGGGCGGTACAGTTCGCTGACGCCACGCGAGCGCGAAGTAATGCGGTTTGTCGTAACTGGCCTGCTCAACAAACAGATTGGTGCGGAACTCGGCACCAGTGAGACGACGATAAAGCTGCAGCGCGGCCAGATGATGCACAAGATGCAAGCCGAATCGGTGCCCGAACTCGTCCGGATGGCTGCCAAACTCGGAGTGCCTGCTTGATTCTTTGCGGATACCGTGATGCTAAAATTCGAGTGCCTCCTCTCCTGCGGGTCAAGGGGCCGGTAACGTGAGCCCCGCGGCGACTTGTGGGCATTGGTTTCTCCAAATAAGCCATCTACGCTACAGGATTCACATCTCTTTTTGATTCAACCAGTTAAGTAGAAGACCGCAGAATGACCTGCTTCAGAGTGGGCCAGCGGGTCGCGCAGGCTGACAAGATAGCGACACGCACCCGTCAGTAGGTAGGCCTCGAGATACCGAGCCGGCGCATCTTGTCGAGGAGGGTCGTGCGCTTAACGCCAAGCATGGTGGAGGCCCCGTGCGGGCCACCGACCACCCACTCGGTTTCCCGAAGTGTCTGCAGGATGTATTCTCGTTCGGCCTCTGCAAGCGTTCGCATGGCTGGTTTGGGGGTGGACCTGGCGCGATGCAGATCGTCGATCGGCATGTAAAGGACCGGCTCGTTCGTTAGAATGACGGAGCGCTCTATGAAATTTTGCAGTTCGCGTACGTTGCCGGGCCACGGATAGTCTGTTAGCGCCGCCATGTCTTCCGCGCGTATTTTCTCTATATGCTTATCCATGCGCTTTGCGTACTTCCTGACAAAGGACGACGCCAGCTTCGGAATATCTGAGGCGCGATGCCGCAGCGCAGGAATCTCAATCGGAAAGACGTTAATCCGATAGTAGAGATCGTTGCGAAAGCGGCTTTGCTCCACCATCTGGCCGAGGTCCCGGTTCGTTGCGGCCACCAAACGAAAATCAACGTGAATTGTCCGGCGACCACCGAGTCTTTCAAATTCCTGCTCTTGCAGAGCTCGCAAGAGTTTCGGCTGGAGCTCGATCGGGAAGTCTCCTATTTCGTCTAGAAACAGAGTTCCGTGGTCCGCTTGTTCGAAACGCCCGAGGTTCTGAGCGATGGCCCCGGTGAACGCGCCCCGCTCATGGCCGAAAAGTTCGCTCTCGAGCAATCCGGCGGGGATGGAAGCACAGTTGGTGACCACAAAATCACAATTTCGTCTTGCGCTCAGTTGGTGGATCCGCTTTGCGACCAACTCTTTTCCGGTGCCCGTTTCGCCTTGAATGAGGACGGTAGAGTCCGTTGCGGCCACGGTTTCGATCTGTTGCAGGACACGCTTCAAGCTCGGGCTGTCTCCGATGATTTCCAGCGCAGACCCAACCTGCGGCCCCTCGGGCAAACCTAGTCTGTGGCTCCCGCGATCTCTTAGCGCATCCTTATAACTGGGAAAGGAGCTCATGGTGTTCGACATGACATTCTCTGGTTCTTTCCGATCTGGTTTAAACCTTCCCATCCACGACTGATAGCTACTCCACCGGTTGGCGGCATTTCTAAGGACGTCACCCACAAACGCTAAAACCACCTGTCTAGAAGATTGCGCCTGACCTAACCGAGCGTCGCGCGAAGAGCGTCCAGGAAGACATCGCTACGAATTGGCTTATAAAAGAAGGCCGCCGCGCCGTGTTCCAACGCCCGCTTGCGCACGTCTTGGTCGGGGTTTGCTGTTATCAAGATTATAGGAACAATATTTCTGTCTTCCACCAGACGGCGTTGCAGCTCCGGTCCGCTCATGCCTGGTAGCGTCACGTCCAAAATCAGGCAGTTCAGTTTTGTTGACTCCGCCGATGCGATGAACTCCTCCGCCGAACCGAACGCTGCTACTTCCAAACCCAACGACGCCAGCAGGTTGCACAATGCCTCGCGCACCGCACGATCGTCATCTACAATTCCCACTATGCACTGCGAAGTGCCTGTCGCCATTGTTTAGCGCCTCCAAACTCACCCGATGGTTGTAACTTAATTTCATTCCGACGTGGGATGCAATCACCCGATTGGACAGAGTTCTAATACTTTTGGCAAGGTCGGTTTAGCCGTACGGCCATACGCAATGGCCGCTTCGCTCGGCGCGTGGCAACGTTTGCCGCTCGGAACCTGTCGGAATACCGACATTTCGTCCGGGCTGCTCCCCGCGATGTTGGTCTGATTCTGAACCGCCTTCGATGCTAAGTGGCACACCTCCAGAACGATAGCCAATAACCCCAGGGGCCCGGCTTGCGCTGGAACAAAAGATGCTCAGGCAGGGTAGTCCAATGCTGCAAAGGAGGCTGAGACAATGAAGACCTTACTGAGAATCGGGCAGTTTTTTTGTGTGTTGACTCTGTTGCTGGCAACCGGCTCCGCCGCCACCTCAAGTGAATCCGACAAATTGACCATCTTTACCTTCAGCCAGCCCGTCGAATTACCGAGTGTCACTCTGCCGGCTGGCACGTACGCATTTAAAATCCTCAACAGCTCCGCTGATCGGAACATCGTGCAAGTTTTCGACAAGGACCAAAGGCACCTATACGCCACTATCCTTGCCATTGCGGACTACAGGCCACAGCCTAGCAACAAAACCATTATCAAATTTTCGGAGACGACGGCTGGCGGTCCGAAGGCGATCAAAGAATGGTTCTATCCAGGAGAGACCTACGGTTGGGAGTTTGTTTATCCAAAGAAGAGGGCTGTGGAATTAGCAAAGGCTTCGAATCAGCCTGTGCCCTCTATGCCCAATGATGTAGCTTCTAACATCACTCAGCCGGCTCAGAGTTCATCGGACAGCAGCGTCGCAGCAATGAAGGATGCCCCCATTAAGGCGGAAGAGCCGAGCGGTGACGAAGTCGAAGTCGCGGAGGTTTTTATCGTGACTGCGCCCGCAGCCGGGGATGCTGATTTTCATCCCACGCCACACAGCGTGAACAACGACGTGGACGAAGTCGCCGCGCGCGAACTTCCGAAAACGTCCAGTCGGACGCCTCTTCTTTGGATCACCGGACTTGCCCTGATCATCTTTGGCGCGTTTTTTCGGATGCTCTCAAAACGCGTGGCTTATCGGCGCCTGACCTGATTGCGGCTGGTAAGGGAAGTGATCTTTCTCAGAGGCCGCGTCCTCGTAAGAATGGGACCAGCAATGTTTCCAGGGATGGCAACGCGTGAAACCGTCGCGAAGCTGCTCGCGCTGTCTGTTCGTCTGCTCGTAGTGGCTGGCGTTGCCGCTTTGTACGGTTGGACGCCGGCCGAGTCTCAGTCACAAGACAAGCCCACTCCGCATGCCATCATCCAGGAAGTGAACCTAGTCGCCCTGCCGGTCGTCGTCCGAGACCGGCAGGGCCGGTTCGTATCCGGGCTGGAAGCTTCCAACTTTCAGGTGCGTGAAAACGGTCGGCTGCAAACAATCACGCTCTTTCGCAACGAAGACATTCCGGTCACTGCCGGATTGGTGGTAGACCATAGCGGGAGCATGGCGGCTCGGCAGGTCGAAGTGATTCAGGGTGCGCAGGCGTTTGTGCAAGCAAGCAATCCACAGGATCGGGAGTTCGTCATCAACTTCGGAGAAACCGTTTCATTCGGTCTCCCGAAAAGCGCCGCTTTCACAAGCGATGTAAACAAACTGCGCGACGCACTATCGACACCCTACGCGATGGGACGAACCGCTCTGTACGATGCCGTCTTGGCGGCGATAGCGCATCTTCAAGAAGACGATCGTGAGAAAAAAGTATTGCTCTTGATCAGCGATGGTGGAGACAGTGCGAGCAGACACACACTTGGAGACGTACTTCGCATGGCGCAGACCACCAGCGTCGTCATTTATACCATTGGGCTTCTCGATGAACACAATGCGGACCAGAACCCGAAAGTGCTCCAGAAACTTGCCGCCATTACTGGTGGCGAAGCATACCTTCCGAACTCTTTCGTCGAGGTAATCAACGTATGCCGCGAGATCGCTACCGATATTCGTCACCAATACACGATCGGCTACAGCCCTCCCGAAATGACGCGACCCGGCTACCGGAAAATTCACGTTAGCGTGAGCGCTCCCGGTCGTGGGAAACTCTTTGTGCGCACGCGTGCCGGTTACTTTCTATTTCCCGAAACGCCGACTCCCACTCAGTCTTCGGCTGTCGCAGAGCAGAACCCATGAATTGCGCCACCATGCGAGCCTGCTCTGCGCAGCTGCTTCTCCGCCGGAGTGCGCTGCTTTGTTTCTGCGGAGCGGCCTTGACGTTGGGCGCTTACGCGTATCTTTCCGCAGATGCCGCTTTCTACCAGTCAGTCCGCGGACGCCAATTCGATTCTCAAGTTGCAGCAGGATCCACTGGACGAAGCGCACCGGCTCTCAGTTCGCCCCCTGGCGTCGGCTCTACTATCGGCCGCATCGAGATTCCGCGCCTTGGCATTTCCGTGATGGTACTGGAGGGCGATGACCAGCTCACCTTGCGGCACGGAGCCGGCCATGTTCCGGGCACAGCTTTGCCGGGTGAGCATGGAAATGTCGCGATTGCGGCGCACCGCAACACGTTCTTTCGCCCGCTGCGCAATATCCGTAAAAACGATCTTATACGGCTATCTTCAGTCCAGAGTCTCTCCCTTTACCGCGTGGAATCCACGGAAGTGGTTGAACCAACCCACACGGAAGTGCTCGACAGCACGGAAGTTCCCACATTGACCCTCATCACGTGTTACCCGTTTTTTTATGTTGGGGCTGCTCCCAACAGGTTTGTTGTACGCGCGCGGCGGGTCTCCGCTCATGCCCGCGTCAGCGCCGCAGGCGGCATCAATTCACTTCCTGGCATACTTCCGCGATAAACCGGCGGAGAGCAGGCCTCATTTACGGCCTCGACAAAGCTCGGCCTTTCGGTCTCCGGTCCCATGGCAGCCGGTACCATGCGCTGCTTTGAAATGCCGGCGCACGGTGTGTTCTAGAGCGCCGTCGAGGTTCTGTCGGAATACTGACGTAATTAAATTCGATGGCTCTCCATCACCTGCTGCTCGAAATCCGCAGAGCGTTCCTAATTCGTTGACCGGCGCGCACATACCGGTCCTTCTCCCCAACAAATCTGCGTTGGAAGTGAAATTGCTTGCTACTGGCCGAGTTCAACAGAACCGTGAGCCGCTTGCTCGATAACGGACGCGAATCGAGAGCCGGTAGGCGAGCGCGGCAAAGCACGTTGGTCGCGCGGAAAAACAAAAGTTTGCATACGGAGCCGCGCCAAAGTAATCGGTTTTGCTGGGCCAGGTAGGATCACCAGGGGCAAAAACAGAGAGGAGCAACACCGATGACTGATCTGGATCTCAAACGAAATGTGGAATCGGAACTCAACTGGGAACCCAGTGTAAATGCCGCGGCAATCGGAGTGGCCGTCAAAGATGGCATCGTCACTCTATCCGGCCATCTCCCAAGTTACTGGCAAAAGATTGCGGCGGAGCGGGCGACAAGCCGCGTTTCCGGTGTGAAAGCCGTAGTGAATGAACTGGAAGTTCGCCTTCCGAGTTCGAGTGAGCGAACGGACGAGGACATCGCGCGGGCGGCCGTAAATGCACTCACCTGGTCCGTTTCCGCACCGGGGGACCGTATCAAGGTGAGGGTATCCAAAGGCTGGATCACGCTGGAAGGGATGGTCGAATGGCAGTACCAGAAGGCTGCCGCGGAGAAAGCCGTTCGGGACCTGGTGGGGGTTAAGGGGGTAATCAATCTCGTAGACGTCAAGCCGCGAGCGAGCACGGTCGAAGTGAAAGCGGCGATTGAGACGGCCTTGAAACGCAGCGCGGAAGTGGATGCTAACCGCATCAAGGTCGAAGCCGACGGTGACAAAGTGACCTTGCGCGGTACGGTGCGCTCCTGGTCCGAACGCGAAGAAGCGGAGCGCGCCGCGTGGAGATCACCCGGTGTCCGCAGCGTCGAAAATCGCATCACCATTTGTTCCATTGCAGCCGCCGCATAGGAAGCCGACCATTCAATCAGAATCAAAAATTCGAAAACGAGGAGAAAATAGATGGCGAATCTCGTAAAAAGGGACAACCGGTTTAACGAACTGTTCGATCTGAGGCATAGTTTTGATCGCCTGTTTGACCGCGTATTGAATCATTCCACCTCCAACCAGGAGCCTTCGGTACGGCTGGTCTTCGCCGTGCCGCCGATTGAGGCCTGGGTGGACAACGATAACAAGGAATACCACCTGAGTATTGCCGTACCCGGAGTCGACCCGAAAGAAATTCAACTTAATGTGCACGGCCAGAACCTCACAATCAGCGGAGAGCATCAGAGCAGCCACGAGAAAAAGGACTCCGACTACCTTGAGCAAGAGTTCTCCTATGGCCGCTTCGCGCGCACGATTGTGCTGCCAGAAGGCGTGGACACCGACAAGGCTTCAGCAGAATACAAGAACGGCGTTCTCGAAGTGACCGCGCCGCTCAGCGAGTCCGCATTGCCGAAAAAAATCGAAATCAAGAGCGAAACTAAAGCTGACACAAAGCCCGAGACAAAGGCTGAAACAAAGAGCAAAGGAGCTGGCGCCTGATACGTGCCGGCTTTCTGTCTATTTACCCACACAATCAAACACGAATCAGGAAAGGGTTGCACTTATGGGTTCAGGTTCCGCAGTCACGATGAGGGCCGTGCCACGTACCCCACAGGCAAGATCGATGGCCATCGAGAAAGCATTCGAAAAGACGCGCGAGGTCTATGCATCCATTTCTCGTCGTGCGTTTGAATTGTTCCAGAGTCGCAAACGCAAACATGGCCGGGACCAGGACGATTGGCTCCGGGCGGAATCCGAGCTCCTCCACACCGCTCATGTCGATGTCGAAGATTGCGATGAGCTGATTATAGTGCGGGCTGAGGTCCCCGGATTCCGCCCGGATGAACTCGAAGTCTGCGTCGAACCATTCCGCCTTACGATCGCGGGCAGGCGTGAGACCTTATCGTCCGCCGCAATTCGCAAAGTTCTGTACAGCGATCGCTGCGCCCATCAAGTATTTCGGATTCTCGACATTCCCGTTGAGCTGGATTCGAGAGGCGCTCGCTCCTCACTGAAGGAAGGCATCCTCGAGTTGGAAATACCCAAAGCTGCTGCTCTAAACGTGATCCCGATTGCCGCTGCAGCCTATTGGATGTTGCGCCCCGAAGACCATCAAAAATGGTCAGCTGCATTCGGCCCGCCTCCCGAAAACAATAACGGCAACCACCAGCAGGACGACGGGACCACTCTCTAGTTTCTAAGTGCTCCGACAGGTTCGCCGGCATTCGAATAGGGAGGACGAAATGACAAACGGCCGTTACGCTCTCGGACTAGTTGTAGCAATGTTGACGATTGGTCTGCCGGCGAACGCCGAACCTCAAGAACCTGCCTCCGGCGGAGTTGCGGCGCACATGGTGGTCACCGCGGAGATGCATCACGGCAAGGAAATCCCGGACGTACACAAAGAAGACGTGATGGTTTATCAAGGTCGCGAACGGAGACAGGTCGTGGACTGGACGCCCCTTCGCGATGACCACGCCGCGCTTCAGCTCTTCATATTGCTCGACGACTCTTCTCACGTCAGGGTGGCTTCTCAGTTTGACGAAATTCGCGACTTCATCAACTCTCAGGCCCCGACCACCGCGATTGGAATTGGCTACATGCGAGACGGCAACGTCGACATAACGCAAACTTTGACGACTGAACATGCCTTGGCAGCCAAAGCGCTTCGTCTTCCACTTGGTCGCCTCGGAGCGTTCGCCAGCATTTATCTCTCGGTCGGCGACGTAATAAAGCGCTGGCCCGACACCCCGGTGCGCCGCGAGATTCTGGTGATCTCCGATGGCATCGACTATTTTGGCGGAACCGGGCCAGTGAATCCGTATGTTGATACCGTCATCGAGCAAGCGCAAAAGGCTGGCATCCTCATCTACGCAATCTATGCCACAGGCGTTGGCCACTACGGGCACAGTTTCTTTCGCCAGTGGTGGGGACAAAACTATCTTTCCGAGGTAGCGCAAGAAACCGGCGGCGAGGCTTATTTCCTTGGCTACGAGACGCCGGTTTCCTTTACACCCTATCTCGACGACATTAGCCGGCGGCTGAATCACCAATACCTACTGGTTTTCCAGGCAAAGCCCGAGAAAAAGCCTGGCCTGCAGAGTGTACGGCTCAGAACCGAGCTTCCTAACGTGGAGCTCGCTGCCGCAGACAAGGCCTTCGTTCCTGCTGAATAGTGGTTCAGGAGCCTTTTCTAATTTGAGGATCGCGGACATCCATCGTCGCGTCATTGTTGGCGGGGCGGTTCACAACCCGACTGGAGAAGTCGATTCAAAAATGGGCAGCCGTTCACAACTCGCAGTTCTTTTGGCACTCTCGTTTTTGCTGATTGTTGCCTCTCCACTGTCAAGTTCGCCTCCGCGGCGGCAAACCGAAGCCGCCCAGCCGCGTAAAGAACCTTCTGTGCCGACTGTTCCGGCCCGGCCTGCCAAACCACTTTACGCTGGCCAGCAAGGTGCGCAGCCTTCCGAGATCACATTTGTCCCGTTGACTCGCACCGTCACCGCAAAATTTCACGTCGAGGACCCCAACGGATATTTTCTTCCCAACCTTCGCCGCGAGAACTTTGCTGTGTACGAAGATGGAGCGCGCCAGAGAAACGTCACAGTCGAAGTAGAGCACGCAGCCGTGTCCGTGGCCCTCCTCCTCGAATTCGGTGGCCGCTACCATGAATTGAACAAACGCCTCGCATTAGAAGTGCGGGACATCGGGCGCCAACTCCTTGAAACGATCGGCCGTGAAGACAAGATCGCGATCTTCAAGTACGGCTCCAAACTGGAGACCCTGGCTGACTTCAACAGTGGCCACGAAACTCTGGACAATGTGTTCGAATCGCTCAACACCCCCGGCTTCTCCGAAGTCAACTTCTACGATTCGCTTCACGAAGTTCTTGGCCGAATGCGCGATGTCGCCGAGCGAAAAGCCATCATCGTCGTCTCTAGCGGTGTGGATACTTTCAGCAAAACCACTTTTGAGCAACTGCTCGGAGAAGCCCGTACCTCCGCTGTTCCCATCTATGCAATTGGACTCGGCCACTTGATGGAACTCGAAGCCATGACTTATGGAAGCAAGGCGCCGTTTGCGCGCATCAACTGGCAGAACGCACAGAATCAGTTGGAAGATCTTGCTAGAGCTTCCGGTGGTCGCGCTTATCTTCTCGAGTCCGACGTGGAAATCCCCGGAATCTACGACGACATTATGGAGAATCTCCGCCTCCGCTACGTCGTCACCTATGTTTCGGCCAATCCGGCAAGCTCAGGTCCGCCACGCTCCGTCCGCGTCGATTTGATTGATCCAAAAACGGGCGGCCCGCTCAAGATTCACGATGCAACTGGCAGGCTCATCCCGGCCAAAGTCTTCTTGCAGGAAACCTACAGCCCAGTAGCCGCTGAATCAAAGGCCTCAATGCTCTCGAGAATCACGCATGGTACCCATGACACGTTCCTTGTTTTTGTGCCAGAAACCGATAATCCGGATCACCTTCCACGGCCTGAAAATTACAATCAACATTCGGAGTGAATTATCCAGCTCCTGAATTTCAACGGAGGTTCTAATCATGAGCACTGCAACAGTTACTGCACCAACTCTGGTCAGAAAATCATTGGGATGGTCGATCGCGCTCAGCGTTCTAATGATCATCTCGGGCCTGCTTGCCATCGTTATTCCGCCGGTCGCCAGCATTGCCGTCACCATTCTTGTCGGTTGGCTGCTCGTCTTCAGCGGCATCGTGCATTTTGTCTACGCTTGGCATACCCGCGGAGCGGGCGGAATCATTTGGGAAGTCCTCCTCGGCCTTGCATACCTATTTGTAGGCATTTACGTCCTGCTGCGGCCTTTGCAGGGCATGGTGTCCCTCACGCTTGCCCTTGCGATCTACTTGCTTGTTGAGTCAGCCCTCGAGTTCGCTCTCGCCATTCGTCTGCGGCCTCTTCCTGGCTCCGGATGGCTTTTTTTTGATGGCCTCATCACCTTGATTCTCTCGGTTATGATTTCGCGCATGTGGCCGTCCAGCTCTGCTTGGGTGCTCGGCACGTTGGTAGGGATCAGCATGCTCTTCAGCGGAATTACGCGCCTGATGCTCTCTCTCGCTGCGCGCCGCCTCGTCAACGCCTTGCCTTGAGCGCTACGAATCGACTCGCGGCTGCATCCGAAAACTGCGGCCTAGCTTGGCCAACAAAAACATGACCCTCCAAACTCCGCAGAGTGACCAGAGTGAAGTAAGGATCTACGGCCATGGCGGATCCGCACAGGCCTACGCCATTCGCGATTTCCTACACCGCAGTGACGTCCCATTTGAATGGATCGAGCTCAAGAATGACGAACAAGCCCGTGCGATAGGAGTACAAGACCTCCACCACGCAGCTCTACCGATATGCGAGTTCCCCGACGGAACTCGACTCGAGTGTCCAACCGTCCGCCAGATCACCCAGAAGCTCGGCTGGTTCCGCGATCCTTCGCGGTCGGAATACGATCTGGCGATTTTCGGCGCCGGTCCTGCAGGCCTCAGCGCTGCTGTTTATGGCGCGTCGGAAGGACTGAAAACCGTCGTTGTCGAGCGTTGGGCCGTCGGCGGCCAAGCGGCGAGCAGTCCTAAAATCGAGAACTACCTCGGCTTTCCCGCCGGCATTAGCGGAGCCGACCTGGCCGAGCGTGCTCGCGAACAAGCTTGCCGCTTCGGTGCAGAGATATTGCTTGGCCGCGAGGGCGTTCGCGGAGAATTTTCAGCTCACAAACGTGCCGTTTATCTCGCTGACGGCTCGAAAATCATCGCCCGGGCCACCATTTGTGCGACAGGTATCCGCTATAACCGCCTCGGCCTTCCCAATGAAGAGCAACTTACCGGGGCCGGCATTTACTTTGGAACTGGGGCCAGTGAAGCCGCATTTTGTGGAGGCGAGCACGTCTATTTGGTTGGCGGCGGGAACTCCGCTGCGCAGGCCGCCATGCATTTTTCGGCGGTCGCGAGAAAAGTCACCATGATCCTTCGCGACGAGGCTTTAAAACAAACCGTGTCGGCCTATCTCGTCGATCGCATCCATTCCACGAAGAATATCGAGGTACTTACCAACACCGACCTAACCGCGCTCATCGGAAACCAATTCCTCGAAGCCATCAAGCTGAGGAATCGCAAGACCGGTGAAGAGCAAACCGTTCAGACTCGTTGGCTTTTCACTTGCATCGGAGGCGCCCCTCACACGGAATGGGCGGTGGAAGCCGGCGTTTGTCGCGATGAGGCTGGGTATCTCCTCTCCGGGCCCGACTTGCTGTTACGTGGTAAGCCCATCGACGACTGGCCCCTGGATCGCAGTCCCTACTATCTTGAAACCAATGTGCCCGGACTGTTTGCGGCGGGCGATGTGAGACATGGCTCGGTCAAACGCTGCGCGTCCGCTGTAGGCGAGGGCGCCATGGCGGTGACCTTCGTGCATCGTTATTTGGCGGAAGGCTAAAACGGCAGGCTTCATCACCGAAGCACCAGTTGGTTCGGAATGTCCTCGAATTGACACAAAATCATCTGTTGGGCCATCCCACACTGGCTTTGCTGAACCTTCTGCGCTGCCCTTTCAAACCGCTTCGGTAAGCTGAGCCGCTGTCGGCGCGCTGTCGGTATGCTGGCGTTTCGCCCCACTTCTTCTCGTCAACCGCCTTTACCTGCTGAATGTAACCCCTTGGCTAAGACCAACATGCGGGCAGCATACTCTGAGCATTTTTGTGGAAGCACAGTTGCGTCGTCGTTCTTGAGTGAGATGAGTAATCGAAAGGATCGCAGCACCTTGTGAGGCGAAAATGAAAAACCATGTTGAGCGAGTAGCCCTCGCCCTCTTCCTTCTGCTTTCTATTGCAGCATTGGCCATAGCTGCCAAGGTAGTCAGCGATTATGACCCCAACGCGAATTTCTCGCAGTACAAGACTTTCATGTGGGTCGAGCGTCCGCACTTGGACGATCCCTTGATGGATGATCGTGTCGTCAACGCCATCAATACCCAGCTTGCCGCTAAAGGGTGGACGCTCGTTCAGGATGGCGCTGACGTTGGCGTGGCGGCCCATGTTGCCACGCGGAGGCGGCATAGTCTGGAGACCTTCTACAGCGGTTTCGGAGGCGGCTGGGGTTGGCACTGGTGGGGCGGCGGAATGGGCATAGCGACAACCCACGTGAACACCTATCTCGTCGGTACTCTGGTCGTCGATCTGTTTGACGGAAAAACTAAGCACCTTATATTTCGTGGCTGGGCAACGGATGCCTTGCCTGACGATCCCAAGAAAGAAACAAAGAAGCTGGATAATGAAATCCAAAAGATATTCAAGGATGTCCCTCCAAAGTGATTCGGCGGCCGCCGAAATCCAGGAGAGCTCCTACAACTGTGCGCGTCCTGTCGCAGAGCCTGCCGTTGCTTACGTTCGGCGACCGCTCTTTTTCTTTGTCACCCAGTGAGAGGAAATCGCTTATGGCTTTTTCAGATGTCTTCAAAAAACTATGCGCTTCACTTCTCGTTTCAGCGCTCTTCCTTTCTCTCGTGGCATCATCGTCTTTCGCACAGGCGCTGCCCTCCTTTACACCCGAGCAACTGGACCGCATAGTCGCGCGCATCGCCCTTTACCCCGATCCGTTGCTTGCACAAATCCTCACCGCTTCGACTTTCCCCGATCAGATCCCCGAGGCCGCGCAGTGGGCCGACGAGCATCACTACCTCACCGGCGCGGAACTCGCCAGAGCTATCGAGGATGATCATCTCTGGTGGGATCCCAGCGTCCAGGCTCTGCTCCCCTTTCCCTCCGTTCTCGAAATGATGGCTTCCGACATGGCGTGGACCAATGAACTCGGCAACGCCGTTCTCGCGGACCGAGTCGGCGTCATGGACGCCGCCCAACGCATGCGCCACAAAGCTTGGGAATACGGTTACCTTCGCTCCAACGGCCAAATTATCGTCTCGAATGGCCCGTACATCACCATTGAGCCCGTCAATCCGGACTACCTTGTCGTTCCCGTCTATGATCCGTTCATCGTCTTCGCTCCGCCCCGGCCGGGTTTCTTCGTCGGCGGAGCCATCACGTTTGGTTTCGGCGTTACTCTGGGTGCCTGGTTCCGTCCGTGGGGCTGGGGCGCCTGCCGTATCGGTTGGGGCGAGCACGCGATTTTCATAAATGGCGTCCGTTGGGATCGTGGCTGGGCTAATCGCGGCTTCTATGTCCACGGCTATTCTGGCCTGCATCGGTGGGTTGGCGCGAACCGCCTCGAACGCCACGAGCTGATCCGCCGCAGCGCCGGCGAGCGCGAGTTTGCTCGCACCGGCCACGCTTTCCACGAAGAGCACCTTCGCCATTAACTCCGACTCTCTCGGGAACCGTGACAACAAACCAGTACGGCAAGCTGCCGCTGTTACCCTGTGTCGGATAATCGACGTTTCGCCCTAGTCTTCCAAGTTCCTGAACGTACTTTTTTCGTTCGAGTGCCCGACCCTATATGCCTGGAGCTTCTCGGACGACGCTAATGTCCTAGAGCAGATCGCAACTGCATCATCAAGGGACGACGGAAACGCCGCGTCACCACACGCGGCCACAGGGGGTGGAGAGAGGCATCTTGTACAGGTGGATCCCTCTGCGCCAGCGACATTGATCCCTTCTGAGAACGGCCCGGTATTCGAATCGCTCATTAGCAGCTCGCAAGCAGCCAAGCTGCTTGGAAATCTCCATGTTAAGACGCTTCAGAGATATGCGCGGTTGGGCAGGTTGCTGGGATATCAGATCGGCCGTCATTGGTATTTTCGTGAATCGGAGCTGGACGCCTGGCTTCGGCTTCAGCTAAATTCAAAATGCCAATCCGTTCGCTAGAACTAAGGAGAAGCAGCAGCCAATGTTGAAGCGGGCACGATATCAACGAGGTTGCATTTCACGCGAGGGACGTTGCAATGGACCAGACGTTTGGATCTATCGATGGCGTGAGACGCGACCCAATGGCCAAAGAACAAACCGCAAGGTTGTCGTGGGTACGGTGGAGGAGTATTCCACTAAGTCTGAGGCCCAGAAAGCAGCAGATGCACTTCGTATCCACGTCAACAAGGACAGTCCTCGATCGGTGCTTTACCCGGTCACGTGCGAGCAGCTTGTCGCCCATTATCAGGAGAAGGAACTGGCGGAGGACAACAACAAGCGAGCTTACTCGACAAAGGCCGCATAAAAGAGCTATCTAGACATCTGGATACGTCCTCGACGGCGGACTTACTTGCTAAACGAGATCAAGACGGTTGCCGTTGAGGAGTGGGCAGAGAAGAATCCAATTTCGCTCGTGCGTCAAAGCGCCAAACGAGAAGGTCGTTCCTAGCGTCCTGGACCTCAAGGAGATCGGTGCCTTACTCAGAACGTTGGGAGATTTTTTTTGCTCCTTGGCTGGACGTATGACACATCCGGGAAAAACGTATGATTTCACTTCCCGCAACGCCGTCGGGACCGCGAGCCAAGCGCTGAAAGGCTCCCGGATTACTTCCGCATTGCCGACGACCCATCCAGAACCTCCCAGAACCTCGTCTTTCGCTTCTGCTAACGCGGTTTGCGGTGTCTGTTGTCGAGTGGCCCTGCTTATTAATAGTACTCCACAATAGCCAGGGGCGAGGTAGCGCCGCGGCACCGCGCGGTCTGATTTATCGCAAGCGCAATGAAGTGCCGAGACGGTTGGTGCTACCTGCACGCTTGGTTTCGAGATTCCGCCGGACAGCGAGCAAGAGCCGGCTAGCTAGGTCCGCGACTGATTCTGAAAATACGATTTGGTTCTGTGATCATGCTGCACGCACGACTACTGAGCCCTCAATCCAGGAGGTTGCCGAAGAACAAAAAAATCCTCTCTCTAGCGAGGAGGTTCGGCCGTCAGCACCGGGCCGAGGTAGCGATCGAGCCAATCCAGACTCTCTTTCACCACGGGCTTCCAGGGCGGGACATGCCCGGAATCGAATATCACATGGCGTTTCTCTGCATTGGGCAAGCCCAGAAGATGGAAAAGTGGTTTTTGCGAGGACTCTACGGGGAACATGAAATCGTCCTGACCATTCAGCATCAGGGTGGGCGCTTTCACTCGTGATGCGAAATTGAGCGGCTCGATCTCTGGCGGCAGCCTTTCAAATGGGAGCCCCCCGCCGACTAACACGCTCGCTTTCAAGCGGGGCTCGAGGGCCGTCAAAACAGGGCCCCAGACGGCCCCCAGGCTGAGGCCGTAGTAGGCCAAACGATGGGAATCAATGTCCTTCCGCGTTTCGAGATAGTCGATCGCGCGTCCCATTTCCTTGGACCATTGGGCGACGAGGTCTCGGCCGGCCATGGGTCCAACAGGAAGACACGCGCTCCCTGGCTGCATCACTTCTTCGGGAGTCTGTCGAGACGGAACCGAGTTAATACGGCGCTCATACGTTCCCATGTAAATCGGGTAGAGCACCGCCCTGCCACTCCTCACCGCGAACTCAACCCACTCGGGACCTATGGCTTCACTCGATCGCTTAAAGTAACTGGAGACGCCAGGGAAATAAACAACGACGGAATAGGGGGCACGGGCATTTCTCGGAAGGAACAGATAGGCAGTGATACGTTCGCGTTCGTTGCCATAGGGGGCCCTAAAACTGATTTTTTCTTTTCGCCAGGAACTTAACGAGTCGTCCACGGATTCCACCCGCTGATCCAAGTCCGAGCGGTCGTAGGAATACAAGCTTTTGTATAGGGTGAATTCCGATTCCGGTGCGGGCTTCTCCCTTGTGTAGTCCCGGGTGAGCGTCTCAATCGGGCGTGTCAGGTAAGTCGCCAGAGGAGCGCCATACTTCGCGCAGCGAAAGCCGGATGTGGTAGAACGGCCAAAGGGTGCCTGCGCGTCTTGAGTCGCAAACATGTAATTTGGTTCGTTCCAAGCTCCGCCCAAGATGTAGCGTTTGGCCCCTGACTCATTCCAGGCCCATTCTCTTACATTGCCGGCCATGTCGTACGTGCCATACGGCCCCAGACTTTGTTGCTCGCCAACGCGAGTAGGTCCTTTTCCCGTGAAATTGCTAAAGTGCAGTACGTCGGAGTCAATACCTATGCCCGCCGCCTTATACCAGTGATAGACGGTCGGAAGGCTCTTGTCCACGGACTCGCAATACGCTGCGGCTTCAAACCAACTGACGCCGCTAACGGGAAACTCGGCTTGTCCCTCCGGGTAAGATCCCAGATCCCATGTTGAGGGTCCGAGCCGTCCCGTGGAATCCCGAAACCTGGCTATAGCGCTTTCCCAGGACAAGCGGCGGCCATTATCGACGAATTCGTGCTTCCAGTAAGTGGGGTTTTTGTAGCCGCCGCGACTCATGAAGTTCTTGAACTGCCCATTGGTTACCTCGTACTTGTCGAGCCAGTAAGGCTCAAGCTCTACGCGGGCGGCACTGCGGAATTGGAACGTGCCACCAGGAATGTGGACCATACCTGGGAGAATCGTGCCAGCATCATCCAACGTAAAGGGCAGGTTCATGTTAGGCAAAATGGAAGTAGCCGCTTCAATGGTTCCAAACCCTGGCTTGGCAATTTTCCAGCGGAGATAGTCCCAGGGGACTTGTACGTTTTCCAGTGGGGACTTGCCGAGATACGTCAAGTCCTCGTCGTTTGCCGAGTACGTCCGCATGTAGATATCCGCGCTAGACGGTTTGGTTTGGATCGAAACGGCCACGGTGAAACTGCGCATCAAACGGATGAGCAGTGGGTCGTTGGGTATGTAGCGTTCGGCTTCCCGGGCCAACCGAAAGGCCTTATCCCTCTTGTCCAGGTCAAGCAAGCGCGAAATCTCTGGAAGCGCCTGATCCCTAGCCCAGCGCTCCTTGCGCAGGCTGCTAGCGTAGAAGGCCCCGAAGACGAGAGCTCCGGTGACGAGGCCCGCCAGCAGCCACAACATGAATGGCTTGCGGGCAGGCGTTGATTCCACAGCTTCTAGACGTTGGCGGCCGTTATTCCACCAAGAGTCGATCTCCGTTCTGTAGGCGTATACGGACGCCTGCGTCTTGTGAACCTTCCTGTGGACTGGCAGTCCTTCCTTTTCCCATCGGCGGACGGTGCGTTCGTCCCGCTTCAGATAGGCGGCAATTTCTTTCCAGGAGTCTACTCTGTCCCTTGAAGGCTCAGGGAAATTGACGGGTGGCTGCGGTTTGCTTGTGCCCATGGGGAATGCTCTTGTCGGGGACGGTGTGTGGTCTCGATTGTAGCCTAGGCGGTTAGCGAGTCCAACTCTATCTCTGCGGTCTCTTCTCCAGGCGGGTAAAGGCGGACATTTTGCCGTTGTCCGCGCTTGTCTCTTGTAGACCGGTCCTGGCTCCTCTACGGTCGCGGACAACAAGCCGTTGCACCCCACGCTTCGCTCTCGCTCAAGGGTGCTAGCTACTTCGCGTAATAAGGAGACATAAAGTGAAAATGACTCGATTCGCCGTTTCGTTCGCCCTTGCGCTTCTAATGGTTAGTTGCCTCCGAGCGCAAAACGCGGTCGTGCAATGGAACGGAATTGCTTCCACCACGATCGTAACCAATGCCAAGGAAGCGTCGGTAGCTTCTGGGGCATGGTTCGCCTACGTACACCTGGCAATGTTTGACGCGGTTAACGCCATAGACCATCGCTTCCAACCTTACGTGTTTACAACCAATGCCCCGGTTGGTGCCTCCAAGGATGCCGCAGCCGTGGCTGCGGCCCACTACATCCTGGTGTACTATTTCCCGGCGCAGCAATTCGGCCCGGCGGGCGGCCCACTGGGCCTGGATGCACAATTCAGTGCCTCGCTCGCGGCAGTTTCTGATACTCCCGCGAACATCGCGGACGGCGTTGCGGTGGGAGAAGCCGCTGCAAAGGCCTTAATCTCAACCCGAGCCAGCGACGGCCTGCTGGTGAATTTCCCTTACACCCCGCCCACCGGCCTGGGTTTTTATCAACTGACTCCACCTGCTTTTGCCCCTCCGCTCACGCCTTGGTTGGGGCAGATGGTCCCCTTCACCATGACCGGTCCGGCACAATTCTTCCCAGACGAGGGCCCCACCCCTCTCGACAGCCAACAGTGGATCGACGATTACAATGAAACAAAAACGTTCGGCGCGCTCAACAGTACGGTGCGAACTCCGGAGCAGACCGAGATCGGCCTGTTTTGGACGGAACATACGGGGCAGCAGTATGCCCGCGCTTTTCGCAAGCTGGCTACTGATCAGGGTCTAAACACATCCGACACCGCGCGCTTGATGGCCATGTTGTGGGCTGGGTACGCCGACGCAGGCATTGGCTGTTGGAATGCGAAATTCTTCTTTAGCTTTTGGCGGCCGGTAACGGCCATTCGCGCTGGTGGCGGCAACTCAGTGCTCACTGCCGATCCCAATTGGTCGCCACTGGCGAGCACTCCCGCTCATCCTGAGTATCCTGCGGCTCACGGCTGTGCTACCGGAGCAGTGTCGACGATCCTTGCGAATTTCTTTGGAACACCGAATCTGCAGTTCTCTGTCGATAGTCTAGTCACGCATACCACGCACAATTTCAGCAGTACAAACGATCTGCTGAGCGAGGTGGAACACGCGCGGATCTATGCCGGCTTTCATTACCGTCACTCGGTGATTCAAGGAAAAGTGCTGGGAACGAAAGTGGCACATCAACTGACACAGCGTTTCTTTCAGCCGGCCAAGTGAACTGTTCGGTAAACCGAAAAGTCTCTAACCAGCAGGTAGGTTCCCGACAGCGAGTGTGTCCCATTCACATCAGGCCGCAGCACGGCGACGCTGCCATATCTCAAAGGTGGGACGTGCCAATCGCCGCGCTGCGGACGACGAGCGCTTCAACCGGGGCGTCAGCTTTTGACAGGAAGGGATTCTGGCTCTGACGCTGGCAGGTGTGGGGCTTTTTGGATTGCTCGGCTTTCTTGTGATAAGCCGCACTAGAGAGATCGGAATACGTGTGGCGCTTGGAGCGGAGCGCCGAGACGTCGGTTGGATGGTAATCCGGGAATCCTTGATGCTTGTGGGCACGGGGCTGCTGATTGGACTGCCGCTTTCGTATGCCGCCGCGCGCGTTCTCTCGGGGTTGCTCTATGGAGTGGGGGCAATGCCCATCACTCCGCTCATGCTGGCAGTCGCTATTCTGCTAGGAGTCGTCGGAATCGCTACACTGATTCCGGTTCGCAGGGCCACCGCAGTCGACCCAATGGTCGCCCTAAGATACGAATGAAAATCTTCAGCGTGGCGGTGGGGATCGAACTATTGGTGTCGTTGAAAACGCGTAAGTTATTGATTCTGCGAAAGAGCAAAACAGGGAAAAACCAGAAAAACGCTGGACTGAGGTACACGCGAGGTACACGAAATAGTTTCAGACAGCTCTTCGGCCATCCCAGCCAGATTACGGAAGGATTGACACCGAGCCGGTGCATCCCGCTGAGGCGCTTTTTCAAAGGACCCCGGGTACCAGCCGCCATCGCACCTTCGCGCGGTATTCTGTGTACCCAGGCAGATTTGTCGCGAGAAACCACTCTTCATCGAGAATCCGCCATAGCAAGAACGGGCTCATAGCGGCCAATGCGAGCAGTCCCCAGTATGAGCCTAGCGCGAGCGGCGTACCGATCATAAGCAACAAACTGCCCGCGTACATCGGGTGGCGCACGATGGCGTATGGTCCTGTTGAGATCACTCTCTGATCTTTAGCGATTTCGATCCGCGCTGAAGCGAAGGTGTTTTCTTTATACACCAGGAAAACAATATAGAACCCCGCCGAAACTAAAACGTCTCCTAAGATCGCGACTGCGGGAGGAGCCGTCGACCACCCAAAACGATTATCGAGCGCTGGTACGTTAAGAAGTGCGATGAATCCGAGTGATGTGAAGAGCATGATAATCTTTTGCGGTTTCTCCTTTTCCGCCGTTGGCCCGGCGCTCAAACGGCGCGCAAGAAGCGCTGGATCATATCTCCTGAGGTAGAGCGTGATGAGAACCGAGGCCCCAAAAGAGACGGCTAAATACCCCCATGCCTGCCAATAGAGAATCGTTCCAGCCGAGAGAAAAAGTATGAGACCCATCACGACAATGAGAAAAATGAGTCCGACCCACGCTTTCGTGTTTAGGCTCTTCATTTTTGGATCTCGTGGTTCAACCCTCGCTGCGCTCTTTGAAACCCTTCAAGGCTTCACGCTCGGTTGCGAAGCTAAGAGACAGTTGCCCCGGCCAGTCTTGCAGTTTGATACCAAACGTTCTGGTGAGGAGCGAGTTGGAAAGCACTGAATACGCAGGTCTGGACGCTGGAGTGGGGTACTCCTTTGTGGTAATCGGAATAATGCGAGTCGTAATAAGGGGGCGCCCACCAGTGGCTGCGGCATACCACGGAATATTTTGAGGCATGCGGGAGGCATCCTCAAGAATGGCTTTCGCAAAATCGAACCACGTTGTCTCGCCCGCTGCGGTCAGATGATAAATCCCACAATATTTCGAGAACGCAGAACCTTCACTATTCTTCGCGAGGATTTGAGAAAGAATCTCAGATGTCACGACGGCAATTTCCCGGCTCCAAGCTGGCGCGCCGAATTGATCGCGAACTACCTTCAACTCCTCTCGTTCGGTAGCGAGTCGTAAGATTGTAAGAAGAAAATTACGGCCTCGGGTGGCATAGACCCAAGCAGTCCGAAATATCAGATGGGATATTTCCGCGCTTCGAATGGCCTCCTCGCCTTCAAGCTTTGTCTTCCCGTAAATATTTATTGGGTTTGGATGATCCAATTCCTTATAAGCAGTCCTCTTTAACCCATCGAAGATGTAGTCCGTCGAGTAATGCACCATGGCGGCGCCGATTGCCTTGGCTTCCTCGGCGATGACTCCCGGCGCTTCCGCGTTGATGATCCATGCTTTCGTCTCGTCCCTTTCTGCTTGATCTACGTCGGTATATGCCGCCGCGTTGACAATGAGTCTCGGCCGCACGTCTCGTATGGTTCGGCGGATGTCATTCGGTACAGAAAGATCCATCTGGCTGCGGTCAGGGGCAACGAGTTCGCCTACTTGGGGCAAGAACTGCAGCAGTTCCTCGCCAACTTGGCCGGTCTTCCCAATTAGCAAGATAACGGGCTTCATTCCGCTGGATGTCCCGGTAGAAATTCGCCAGGAACTGCTCCAAGGGTTGGATACTTTTTGTCTTTTTCGGAAAGGATCGGAGCGTCGATTCCCCACAATATTTTGAGATCGGGATCATTCCGAACGATGCCGTGTTCGTCCGCTGGATCGTAAAAATCGCTGCACTTATAAAGGAATTGAACTGTATCCGTGAGGGCCAGAAAACCATGTGCAAACCCGACCGGGAGATAGACTTGGTTTTGTTCTCTCGTTGAAAGAAGCACGCTTGTCCATTTTCCAAAGTTCAGAAAGCCGAGTCGAATATCCACTGCGACGTCAAGGGCTTCCCCTTCTATAACGCGACACAATTTCGACTGCGGGCGACGCAACCGATAGTGCAGACCGCGAAGGGCACCCTTCCTGGAGCACGAGTGATTGTCTTGGACAAAATGATCGGCAATGCCCAGCTCGGCGAATCTCTTACTGTTATATGTCTCTAGGAAGAAGCCGCGCGCGTCACGGATCATCTTCGGACGCAGCTCAATAACGCCCGGCAATGCTGTTTCCAGGCGCTGCAATGAACTCAAGTTCTCTTCAAAAGGCGAAGTTACTTTTGCCAACTGAGTCTCTCTTGAATGTCGCACAATTCAGTTGCAAATCCTCATCACTGGAAATTATCGCGCAGCTTTAGCCTCAGATCTTGAGATCGCGTTGAGAGAAGACTCCCGATTATCGTAGTACTTCTCATAGTAGGTGCGATATTCCCCCCTGCGGACACTCGTCGTCCATTCCGCATTTGATTTGTACCAATCAATCGTTTGTTGCAGACCTGCCTCCAGCGAGGTACTTGCTCTCCAACCGAGTTCTTTCTCGATCTTGCTACAGTCGAGTGCGTAGCGCCTATCGTGGCCGGGACGGTCCTTCACATGCGTCAGTAGCGTTTCTGGCTGAGCCATCACTCGAAGCAGCCGCTCGGCCATCGCCAGATTCTCTTCCACTTCGAGACCGCCAATATTGTAAATCTCCCCGATACTCCCCCGCTCGAGAACAGCTAGAATGCCGCGACAGTTGTCTTCTACATACAGCCAGTCCCGCTGCTGTTTTCCATCGCCATATATTGGAAGAGGCACATCATCGAGAGCGTTGGTGATCATCAATGGCAGAAACTTCTCTGGGAATTGGTATGGACCATAGTTGTTCGAAGATCTGGTGATCAATCCCGGGATTCCATAGGTACGCACGTAGGAACAGACGAGGAGGTCGGAAGCAGCCTTTGAAGCCGAATACGGACTGCTGGGTTTCAAGGGGGAATCTTCGCGCGCATACGTCCCCGCGGCCAAGTCGCCATACACCTCATCCGTTGAAACATGTACGAAACGCTCGATACCGAGTCTCCGTGCCACTTGAAGCAGCACAAAGGTCCCGGTGACATTGGTCTCAATGACCGGAGCGGGCTCGTAAATGCTCCTGTCCACGTGAGACTCCGCTGCGAAGTGGACGACCGCATGGCATCCGCGCATCGCTGCTTCTACTGCAGGCGCATCACAGATATCGCCTTTCACAAACCGATAGTGTGGACTCTGAGAGACCAGATCAAGGTTCCTAAGATTCCCAGCGTAGGTCAGCTTGTCATAGTTGATGACCGCATAATTCTTGCCGACTTCCAAGATATGTCGAATGAAGTTAGAACCTATGAATCCCGCGCCACCAGTAACAAGAATCTTCATTGGACCGATCCCCGAGCCAATGCGAGTGTTGCATTAGCTTCAGTTGCCATTTTATTAGCGCCCGTTTTCGCGACGAGGTTGTTGGCGCGCAACAGAGATTCAAACGTGCCGGCGTCGGTCCACCATCCATGAAGCACTTCGTACGTCAAGGTGCCCTCCTCAACATAAAAGTTGTTAACGTCGGTGATTTCGAGCTCACCTCGGCCCGAGAGTTTCAGGCGGCTAATTTTTTGGAATACAGTGGCGTCATACAGGTAGACACCGATCACCGCATAACTGGATTTGGGAGCTTGAGGTTTTTCTTCAATTCCAATGACGCGGTTTCCGCGAATCTCCGCCACTCCGAATCGCTCCGCATCTTGAACTTCCTTGAGGAGGACCTTGGCCCCCGCTTTCTGCTGTTTGAAGTTTTCAACCGCGTTACAAATGTTGTTCTCGATGATGTTGTCGCCGAGGACGACGCAGATTGAGTCGCCGTCGGCAAAGTCTTCCGCCAAGCCAAGCGCCTCCGCGATTCCGCCTTCTCCTTCCTGGTAGGTATAGTTCAGATGCTTCAGGCCAAAAGTGCGACCGTTTCCTAAAAGTCGCAAGAAATCACCAGCGTTTTTTCCGCCCGTGACGAGGAGAATCTCGCGAACACCCGCGTTCACAAGCGTCTGAATCGGGTAATACACCATCGGCTTGTCGTATATGGGGAGTAGGTGCTTATTCGTTACCCGCGTAAGTGGATTGAGCCTACTCCCGGTTCCGCCAGCAAGCACGACACCTTTTATCTGAGCCCCCTAGGGTCGGTCCTCTTCGATTTGAACCAGGCGCCCGAGAAAACCTTGAGCGACCAAATCAACCACCATATCCGTGAACATCGTCTAAATACCGGGCTTAGTGCAGAAGGTGGAAGCTTCTGGCCGACAATTCTCGAACGAACCGAGCCGCCCTCGTAAGCCGTCCACAATGCCCGCCACCATCGCTACGATCTTCTTGCGTTTATCTCTTTCGTAAAACGCAATGGAAAGGAACTGCTGCACAGTAATAATGTTGATCAAAATCAATAAAGGGAACCGCGCGCCAAAGCGACGCGCAATGTGGATACAGTTGCGGGCAGAGTAATACTGCCGTAGCGGGCTCGTGTTCCATTGGATAAGCTTGAAGAACAAAAACTTGTGATCAGTGCGTTTTCCGACCTCGTGCTTCAGCACAACTGAAGTATTGATATAGATTGGAACGTCTTCGCACATTGCCCTGAAGCTGTACTCCGTATCGACATGGTCGATAAATAAATCTTCCATGAAGGGGCCCAAGGCGCGATATGTTTCCGCGGACATGACAGAACCAGAGGTGATAATCGAAGAGCAAGGCAACAGGCCGCGCATTTGATCCGTTATCGCTATCGGTCTCACGCTAAACCTGCGAACGAAATGTGCCGGAAGATAGCGCTTTACATTGACATCGAAGACCTTCGGACCTATCAGGAAATGTGGGTTGTCCAGAGCGAGGCAAGCATCCAGCATCTGCGCGAAATAGCCCTCCTCCACCTCTGAATCCTGGTCAAAAATGAAAAGTAACCGGCATCCTTTCTCGATCAGGCGTCCGAGGCCTTTGTTGTACGCTCCCGCGACACCTCCTTCGTTAAAGTTGGACAAGAGCTCAACACCCTCGGCGCGAATACGCTCATGGAGTCGTAAATCTATCTTTGGCGAGTTATCGACGGCAACGATCTCACAACATAATCGCTTGAGGCGAAATAGGTTGTGAACATGCACTTCGGATGGGTTGAATAAAACCGTCAGCGCACCTGCAACCTTTTTCATATTCTTTGTAATTCATCCTTCAACGACTTACTCTCTTAGAGGTTCTTACGCAGTGGCCGCGCTTTGCTGCCGTGCTAATCCCCTCTTCGTTTTGCCGTTACTAAGGGCTCCAGTCGCGACGGTCTCGATTGCGGACAAAGCTCTCATACAGGCTGATTCGCCTGAGTCGACTCTAAGGCGAAAAGCAGCGCAATTCTGTTGAATGCGTTCATCCTCCAAAAGCCGTTTGAGAGACTCCAGCATTGCCTCACCACTCCGGCGTGAATCCATCTGGAAGCCGCATCCCAAACGCGCAATCCGTGCAGCGTTATCAAATTGGTCGTGAGCAAACGGCGTGATGAGCTGAGGGATGCCGGCTGCGAATGCCTGCGACGCAGTGCCGATACCGCCGTGATGTACCAATGCCCTGGTGCGCGGCAATAACGTACTTAAGGGCACATAGGAGCGGGTCAGGATATTCGGCGTCAGGCGCGGTAGCGTCGTACCCTGGCTGGCGAGGAAGATGCCTCGGCAGCCGAGTGCGTTTAACGCACCAGCAGCTGCTGTGTAATAGGACGATCCGTCGACCAGAGTCGATCCGGGAGTGAACACAACCGGCGCCGGACCATTCGATAAGAAATCTTCCAGTTCGGTATCAAGGTTCCGGAATTCCGCTTCGTCAAACAACGGGAATCCGGTTAGCGTAACCCCGCGCGGCCAATCCGTCTGTGGTGGGGCAAACCAGTCGGGAAACAGACCCAGCACACCTTGTGGCGAGTGCATCCAACGTCCGATGATGTGCTTAACAGGCGGCAGTCCAAGCTCCGAACGCAAACGGTTCATCTCAGGTCCACATATCTGATCCAGCACACCGCGATCGAATGCCCATAAAAGGCTCGCCCTGACGGGATATGGCAGTGACAACGGAATCGTGAACTTTTTGTGAAGCGGGGGCAGCTTCGCAGACAGGAAAGTCGACGGAGAAATTTGCACTGAAACAAGAGGCACTCTATGCTTCTCGTGCAACAACCTTGCACCGAACGCCCACGGGTGCGCGGCCATTATTGTGTCGTCGTCTGCTTCGGCGTGCAGGAGGTCGAATAAGGGCCGTATCCTTCCTACTACAGCCTTCCATAGCGCCTTCAATGACGTGCGTGGGTTCCATAACGCGGGATTATTGATTGCGGCATAGTATTGTTCCGCGGTTCCAAACGGCAAAAACCTGAGGCCACAGCGTTCGACGACATCAGCAAAAGCCGGACTCGTGCAGAACGATACCCGATGCCCATGTCTCGCGAAGGTACGGCCCAACCCTAGAAGTGGATGTACATCACCAGTCGAGCCAACCGCGATGATAATAATGTGCAAAAGTTCCTCCGCGCCTTGAGATGAACGGATGTACTTGCGGCTGCTGCGTCAATCTGTCTTAGGTGGCTACACCATGCCTCCATTTGCCAGCGACACCCTAATTGGCTATGCCGTCGCCGCGCATGCTTTGGCCAACAGAGCTTTTCCTAACAAAAAACCTCTCATGATCTCGCCAGTTGCGCGTCGCGTCTGCGTGCTCTCAAGATCAAGAAAGTGACCTGCCTCAGGAACCACAGCAAATTGGCTGTATCTGATATATTGGGCCAGGGAGCGGACATCTTCGCTCGTAGTGTATTCGTCCAGGGCGCCGTTCATAAATAAGACGGGCACTTCAATAGCCCTGAAGCGATCGACATATTGCCTTTGATCGAGCTCAAAGATCTGGTCAATGTGGAACATGATCTGCTCTTCGTTGCCTTGCACCATCGACAGCAAATATTCATAATTGTGAGCCTTGAGCAAGCGAGGAAGATACTTCCCTACCGTGCTGTTGAGCAGCTGCGCGCCGCCCGGAATATCCTGCTCACACAGGAAACGGCGAGCGTTGACCATGTAGTTGTGCATGGCAACATTGATGACTGGGGAAAATGAGGCGATGATTGCCTTTTCGATGGCAGGAGGACGCCTTGCCAAGGACAGAAGTGAAGATACCCCACCCCACGAGGCGGATATCAGATAATTTACGTTAAAGCCTTCGATCAAATGCAGAAGAATCTCGACTTCATCGTCTTTGGTCAAGACGCTATCACTTGTATTGTGCTCCCTGGAACGCCCAGCAAAAGGCAGATCGAAAAGCACGATGTTTAGATGATCTTTAAAATTGCGAACGCACTGACTGAAGGACGTCGTCGTTGCCAGCGCACCGTTAACCATAATTGCAGTCTTGCTCGCTTCATCGTTTTTGTGATATTCGAAATAGATCGAGTACTTATCTAAGACAGATATCACTCCCGCCTCTGATTTCATGAGGTCAGGTCGAGCGGAATTCAACCCGGCATGCTCAAAGTATTGGCCCATAGATTTATCCCCGAATTGTTAAACCACTTCGCTTAGATTTCGGATCGCAAAAATCAACGCTCAGGACTTTACGTGGTGGGCCCGGGAGAATCGGACGCGGCACGGTGAGGGTCTGGGTCAGGGTCTGGGGAACCCGATTATGCCACAGTGGCTTAAATTGTTAATTAATTTTTTGAATTAAAAATAAATGATGTGAATTCAATATCTTACGGCAACTTTGGGCCAGTGTAAGCGGGGTTAGTCGGCCAGGAAAATAAACCCGGCGGCGTTTTACCGAGTGTAAACTGGCCGTGCCTGAACGGAGGACGCGGCAACGCTTGGAAGCCACCGCGGCTGCCGACTCCGCGGGCTGACGTGGCTGGGCGCTGGCGAAAACAAAGCTCGTCACAAAAACCATTGCCGACACGCTATAACTGTTTTGTTTCTGTTAATTCGCTGGCTTGTTTTGAGATGACCACCGAGAGCAACAGTGAAGTCATGAAGAGAAAGATGCTGTTCTTCGAGAGACTTATGTATGTCGACGGCCGTACGCCTGTTAATTGCCTAATGACGGCAAGAATACACGGCGATATCGCGGCAGAGAAGCTTGAGTCGGCGCTAGAAAAGGTACAAGGCAAACATCCTCTTTTGCGCGCCAGTGTTGTCGAGGAAGGCGACGAGCCTTATTTTGTTTTTAACGCAAGTCCACGGAAGATTCCTGTACGGGTTATCGAACGTCAAACCGACGAAGACTGGCGAAATATAACGACCTTGGAATGGAAGACGCCCTTCAATATGAGCAACGGCCCAATGATCCGAGTCGTCTGGATAAAATCAGCAGACGTCTCCGAGTTGATGCTGGTCGGTCACCATTGCATATGTGATGGCGGTTCGCTGGTCGCGATTTTTCGAGAGATTCTGCAACTCATCGATAACCCTGACATGCAGTTGACTCCCTACCCGCCTTTTCAGTCTCTCCAAGACTTGGTCCCCCGAGAGGTTTCTTCGAAACTGAAGATGGCGTTTCTTGTTAAAAGTAAAGCCCTACTTTTCCGACTATTTCTCTCGACTGTAAAAAATGTGAAAGTAGCTCCTCCGGGCGAACATTACCTCATCTATTGGAGAGCGGATGCGAAAGAGTCTGCGGAACTAGCTCGTCGCTGCAAAGCGGAAGACACCACGCCCTACGCTGCATTGTGTGTGGCTTTTTTACTGGCGTTTCGTGAAGTAAGCAGCGCGAACTTCAAGAACAAGATGATGTGCCCCGTCAACATCCGCAGGTTCATGCGGAACATCGGGGCCGATATGATGTTCAACTATGCTCCGGCTATTCCGCTTTACCTGAGCCGAGATCCGCAAGAAGAGTTCTGGGGTTTAGCTAGAAAACTCAAGCAGTCGATATCTGAAAAGATAGATCGTTTGAATGCTTATGAGCATTTGCTGGCTGGCGAACAGCTCCATACATCCATTCAGAAACTCATCAGCCTTCTGCGGCAAAGTAAAGGAAGCTACGACTTTGCTTTTTCCAACGTCGGGCGCATTGATATCCCGGAGAATTATGCAACATTTCAGGTAGAAAGTTTTCTCGGCGTCACCGTTGCTTTTCCGTGGAGAAACACCACTACGCTCGTAACGACTCAGTTTCACGGGCAGATGGACCTGGCTTTCGTTTCGAACGACGGCTTCTTGCCACATGCAGAAGCCGTAGCGATCAAAGAAAAAGCTATCAACGTGCTTATGGAGGCTGCCGCCATACCTCTGCCCGAAGCATCATGTATGGCGGCGAATTATTGAGCATTCCGCCCCAGCAAATCCCTGTACTAGAAGGAAAGAGAGAAAGTCACCTCTCTGTCGTTAGGCAGAGACTTCCTGCTGAGTAGCTTATGCGATTCCGACGCGCAACCAGGTAAACACCTCTATCCAAAACCGGGTATTTCTTCTCCTATCAATTTGGTCTCGCAGTCCCCTTATTCTCGGGAAGACGCTGTTCCCAATGAAGCAGCCAGTTTAGGGGAGTAAACGCACCCGAGTACCACATGAACAAGCCGAGGTCGGTCCTACGGATAAATCTGTGGAACTAATCCTCGAACTTTTCAGCCGACGCGCAAATACAAAGTCGAGGAACTGCTAGAGAGATTGCCCTGGCGGCTCATTGAGGCTGACGGGGAGGATTCATAACCTGACGAACAATGGGTTGGGGGCCGCACGGAGAACGGCCCCGCAAGGGGTCATGTGCGAGCTACCCAACCCGCCAATTTGCTCCTAATTTTTCCAACATTTCAGACCAAAAAGCCAATTTTTGTGTACTCTGGTGTCGCTTGCATCCGAGAAGTAGCCGGCCTGAGCGGTGCATTTGAGCAAAGGTCAACAGCACTTGTTTGTCCTCGATAAAGCATCCGCACACCTCGCCTTCTATATACTTGGTTGGACTTGGGAAACTCAGGCCTCCGCGCACCAGACCCTAGTTAGGTCTAACCACTGTCGGTGTCCAATCATTTGATCTACTGCCTTCAAATTGCGCGTATTCCGATGCCTCACCATTCTTGTGTGCTTGTAGCCGTTATCATTCTTTGCTACAGGACGCATTGCGGCAGACGATTGGTGAATCGAAGGCACAGATTAGTTCGTTCAACACTTCTAAGATGGATGAATTGACGTACGAGGGAGAAAAAGAAGATCGGGCCTTGGCCCTTGGGATACCAGGGCCAAGGCCGTACCGACGCCGGTAGGGCGTGCCGGTTTACGAGTGTGCTGAGACGAGGGCGCTCACGCGCACGTGATACCAGAACGGGCGGAGGCGACCACGATGTCGATGCTCGGTCCGGTGACATGCAGCGCATTGACCGTAATCGATCCGCTATTTCCGCCGGATGAGCTGGTCTGCTCATTGACGACCAGGCTGATCCCGCCTGGCAATGATATGGCGAGGTTCGGGTTGGACACCACAATCGATTGGCCCGCTGCGGTTAGTCCGACGAGCTCGGCGTTTCCCGAAGCGGACGCGGTTGTCCCGCTGCAGGTGGCGCTGGAGTTTGATTTCACCAGACCGGCGGTAATCAAACCGCCCAAGAGGTTTAGGCTTTCTACCGTCGATTGTGACTGGCTGGTGGTGCCGCTGCCAGAGGTGGAACTGCTCAGCGTGTCAGACGAGGCCAAGCCTGCGAGATTGATGCTTGCCAGAGACGTTTTCAGACTCCCGCCGCTGGACGGAAGCGCTCCGGTATCAGCTAGCGAAAGCGAAACGCCTAGTGCGGTCGCACGCAGAGCCACGGCTTCGCCGCTGAACGTAGTAGCTTGCGCAAAACTGGCTGCGTTTAAACAAGGGAGGAACTTTGTTTAGACGGACACGCTATCAGCAGGGAAGTCTCGTTCTTGAACAACGAAAGAGAGGTTCCGCCGTATGGGTGTACCGCTGGTGGGAAAAGCACATCAACGGAAAGCCGGCACGTCGCAAGCTACAGATCGGAAGTTCGGAGCAGTACCCAACCGAATCCGTAGCGCAAGCGGCAGCGGATGCTCTTCGGTTGACTATCAACAATCCTTCCAACCGCAGAAATCTTCGTCAGACAACCGTGAACATTTTGTGGGAACACTATTGTCGCGAGGAGCTGCCGGTCAAGGAGATGTCCACGCAAGACGCATACAGCGTCTCCGCAAAAAACTGGATTCTCCCACGGTGGGGCAACATGCTGTTGGAAGAAATAAAGACCGTCGAGGTGGAGCGCTGGCTACGAGCGGCGGAAGTGGCGGATGGGACCAAGGCCAAGCTCAAGTGCATAATGTCGGCTTTGTTCTCACACGCCGTTCGCTGGGAGTTTTGTGGCCACAATCCGATCTCGTCGGGGATTCAAGTCGGAGCTGGAGGAAAGAGAGGTCCAAGCACTGGCGTGCGCGTCAGTGCGAAACGTCAAGAAGCAACCCTGTTCCTGTCACCAGAACAAGTGAAACTTGGTCTGACGAAATTAGAATTTCGGGACCAGTTGCTCGTGTTTCTGGATGGAGCGTTTGGCACACGTCGAGGCGAACTCGGTGCCCTGCGCTGGTCGGACTGCAATTTCGACAGCATGAGCTTCAGCGTTCAACACTCGTATTATTGGCGCAGAGGTGGGCATCAGAAGGCGACAAAAACGGAAGCATCAGCCAAGGTGTTGCCGATGTATCTGGCGCTGAAAGATGCGTTGCTGGAATGGAAGTCGCAGACCGACTACAACGAACCAGGGGATTTCGTTTTCCCGTCTCGTCGCCGCAAGGGAAAGAAACCGCTGGACCTTGCCGCCGTTCTCAAAAAGAAGATCCAACCGGCTTTTGCGAAGGTCGGTATCACGGGAGTGGGCTGGCATACGTTTCGACACACAGTCGGGACCATGCTGGCGGACATGGGAGAACATCAACTCACGATCCGCGATTACTTGCGTCACAGCAACCTCCATGTGACGAACAAGCATCTTCAAGCAACATCGGAGCGCGAACGGCTGGCGCAAGGGAAATTGGTGGATGCGATCTTGCCCGGCGGTGTGCTGTCGATGAGCAAATCAACACTCATTCAATAGTTGGTGTTGGAGAGCGCGTTCCAGAATTTGTTCGACGGAGTGCGTCGCGGGCGGAGTGCTTTGACGCTTATTGGACCCAGACGGACCCAGATTGCTTATTCGGGTCCGCTGTAAGTGCTTGAAAGGAATGGCGGGGACGACGAGACTCGAACTCGCGACCTCTGCCGTGACAGGGCAGCGTTCTAACCAACTGAACTACGTCCCCGATGAGGGTTTGCAGTAACTTACTAACATCTTAGAAATCCGAGTAAGTCGCTGTGTCACTTTTTGCGTCAGTTTGCGCGGCCACCGCAACCTAGCGGCCAGCTTCAATCAGCTTGGCAGCCTGTTCGAGATCGCGCTCGTCAACGATGTTGTAACGCTTGAAACGCTGGCCGTTTTGTGCCGACTGATTTTCATGGCCATCACATCACTGACGCCCGGGAAGGTCATATTGCGGATCGCCGAGCGGCGGAAGTCGTGAAGGCCCAAACCCCGATAGGCTTTGAACTCTTCCCCGTTCTTTCGCTTGGCTGGAATCCACTGACCAAGGCCGGAACTGACGCACAAAGAATACCATTCCTCGCGCGGATCGACAACATGCTGGCCGCCAGCTGTCTTAGCTCCATAATTCTGTCCTTCTGGCTCAACGAAAATGTCTCCTGTCTCATAGGGTGACATTTCACATTGCCGTTCACGGTGACAGAATTATGGAGCTAAGACATGTCCGTGATGAAAACTTGACGCGGCGCATTTTCTTTGAGCCGCTTAGGGAAGGCCGGTAAGCGGTCGACCATCGGTGGCGTGATCCGCGTTCCGTGGTTGAACATGGCGCGTAGCAATGCCGTTTCACGGTTGATCGTGGCATTCTTTACGCCATCGGCCCGTCGCGCTTCGATGTAACGGTTGACCGAATCTGCGGAGACTTCCTCGACGCATCAACGCATTTGTGGAACGCTCGGAATTCCGGGTGATTTCGACGTCTCACAGATTACCTGGCAACCTGACTATGACCCGTTCTTCTACCAACAACTCTCCGATCGCGCACGCACTTTCTATCTGTTCGGCGATGAGTACGTTCGTCTCCGACGACGTGTGGCCTCCTTTGTTCTCTCGCACCTAAAGTTAATATCTTGCGAGTAGTCGCCAGGTCGATCTCCCTTGCCCCGTCTGCTTCAGGAGGCTAGTGGAGGCACCAGTTCGAAAGAGGACGTCACTTGGATGGCGAGGACGTGACTTGGATGGCATGGTGTAAGGTCCTGTAGAGCGGGCAGCGCATGGCATAAAGGTCGTGCGTCCGTTCGACTGTACTCCTGGTCTCTTCAGGGGCCACCAAGTGCATCGTCACATGGATACGGCGGATGACTAGCACGCCTTCCTCCATCTCCACTTCTCCGCTTACGTCGGCGGTTAGTCTCCCGTTGCTGGCGTCAATTTGGCGCGCTTCCAGCGCACCTCCGAAGGTGCCCATCATTCAACCAGCGGTCGCGGAAATGACGTAGTCAATGGTGGAGGAGTGCGATTCCTTCAACCCAGCTGGATCGACTTTGTAGTGCTTCGCAATCGCTCTTGGACGCTGAAGATCACAGGCTGAGCCTCGCCTGGGAGATGTGCGATGCGAAGAGGTCCGAGCTGGCGTTCGATCCGCGACTTTGAGACGTACACGACATCACTCATGTTTGCCTCCTGAGAATTCGGTTCTGCGGCTCGCTGTTGCGGCGCAGCAAACCTTGCCGAATGACAATAGTTTTGGCCTGCCTAATTCGAAAGTCGAGCTAATGCCACTCCCAATACTCTTCCTACACCCGCTTCCTGAACGATCACCAGAATCCTAAGATTCGCTGGATTCCAGGACTTGAGATCAACCTTCACGTCTCGGGAAAACCCCGTTGACTTGCCCACTTCTCCGATCTTCATCAGGTTTCGCAAAACCGCAACATGTTTCAGCGTTCTTCCAGCATTTTCTCCCCCGTTCACCCGCGATTCGTCGCTGTTGTCTGCGATTGCAAGGAAAACGCCGCCGGACTCCGCAGGAACAGAGGAAGGTACGGCACCCGTCTCGACGTGAACGGT
>DASXMM010000353.1:0-6877 GCA_036495665.1 Candidatus Acidiferrum sp.
GTGGGGTTCTGCGCCTGTGCCGCGAGGGGCAGGGCGGCGAATAGCGCCGCGATGACTGCAAGATTTCGCATGGGATTCCTCACCTTTAGTTTAGCTCTGGCCTTGAAGGCCGAGCAATACGTTTCTGAGAGCGCCTGGGACCGACTCGCCGCGCGTGGTTTCGAGCCAAAGGACGCCGCTGGGGTCAAGCTTGATGCCTTTGCGTGAGCGGACCACCTTAACCAGAGTTGCGGGATCGAGCGGCGTTTCTGCGTGAAAACGGATGGCGATGCGGTTGCCCTGGCGCTCGACCGCCGAGATGCGCAGGCGTTCACACATGGATTTGAGGACGGCGTACTCCAAAAGGTTTTCTACGGTGGCAGGCGGGGCACCGAAGCGGTCGGCCAGTTCGCGGCGAACGTCCTGCTTTTCCTCTTCGGTGGCGATGGACGAGATGCGTTTGTAGGTGCGCAGGCGAAGGTTTTCGCTGGGAATATAGTTTTCGGGGATACGGACGTCGAGGCCGAGGCTGAGAGTGGTACGAAGCTCGGGGGCGGATTCCTCGCCCTTGAGCTTGGAGACGGCGCGTTCGAGCATTTGGCAGTACATATCGAAGCCGATGGCCTCGATGTGGCCGTGCTGCTGGCGGCCGAGCATGTTGCCGGCGCCGCGAAGCTCGAGGTCGAGCGCGGCGATGCGGAAGCCTGCGCCGAGTTCGCTGAATTCTTTCATGGCAGAGAGGCGTTTGCGGGCGATTTCGGAGAGTGCGGTGTCGGGTGGAACCAGGAGATAGGCGTAGGCGCGTTGATGGGAACGGCCAACGCGGCCACGGAGCTGATAGAGTTCGGCAAGTCCGAGGCGGTCGGCGCGATTGATCAGAATGGTGTTGGCATGCGGAATGTCCAGGCCGTTTTCGACGATGGTGGTGGCCACGAGAACATTCGCTTCCCCGTTGATGAACTTGAGCATGACGCTTTCGAGTTCTTTTTCGCCCATTTGGCCGTGGCCGACGACGACGCGGGCTTGGGGCACGAGTTTTTGCACAAGCGTCGCGAGGGAGTAGATGGATTCGACGCGGTTGTGGATGAAGTAGACCTGGCCGTCGCGGGCCAGCTCGTTTTCGATGGAGCGGCGGACCAAATCTTCCTGGAAAGATGCGACGACAGTCTGGATGGCGAGGCGATCGCGCGGGGGAGTTTCGATGAGAGACATGTCGCGAAGGCCTACGAGGGACATGTGCAGCGTGCGTGGGATGGGCGTGGCGGAAAGGGCGAGCGCGTCGACATTCTGGCGCATTTCTTTGAGGCGCTCTTTGTGTGCCACGCCAAAGCGCTGTTCTTCATCCACGATGAGCAAGCCGAGATCCTGGAACTTCACGTCTTTCGAAAGCAGGCGATGCGTGCCGATGACGATGTCGACCTTTCCGGCTTCGAGGTCGGCGAGCGTTTTCTTCTGCTGCGCCGGGCTTCGAAAACGGCTTAACATTTCAATGCGTACTGGGAAGGCGGCGAAGCGCCTTTTGAAGGTTTCGAAATGCTGGAAGGCGAGAACGGTTGTGGGCGCAAGGACCGCGGCTTGCTTGCTGTCAGAGACGGCTTTGAACGCAGCACGCATGGCAACTTCGGTTTTCCCGTAGCCGACATCGCCGCAGAGTAGGCGGTCCATCGGTGTGGGGCGTTCCATGTCGCGCTTGATGTCGGCGATGGCGGTGTTCTGGTCGACGGTTTCTTCGAATTCGAAAGCGTCTTCAAATTCGCGCTGGAAATTGCCGTCGGCCGAGAACGCAAAACCCTGGGCGGTTTTGCGGGCGGCGTAGAGAGTCAATAGCTGCTCCGCCATATCTTCGAGGGATTTGCGGACGCGGGTTTTGCGGGTATTCCAACCAGTGCCGCCGAGCTTGTCGAGCGTAGGGTGCGCGCCTTCAACGACGCGATAGCTTTGCACCAGGTCCATGCGCTCGAGGGGGACGTAAAGGCGGGCATCGTCGGCGTAGCGGAGCAGCATGAATTCGCCACGATGGCCGTCGGATTCGATCTGACGCAGGCCTTCGAACTGGCCGATACCGTGATCGACGTGAACAATGAAGTCGCCGGGTTTCAGTTCGGCGAAATCGGTGAAGAAACCGGAGGTGCGGATTTTGTGGCTGGGCCGGTCGACCGTGGGAGTAACGTCAAAAAGATCGGCATGGCCGAAGATTGTGAGCTGCGCATCAGGGAACGCAACGCCTTCCGCGAACGGCGCGCGAATGAGGAGCAGGCCGGCCGTTTCGAGCGCACCTTCGGCCGTGAAACCAGCCGCGGCGTTTTCTGATTCGCCGAGAACGTAGGGAACGTCGTACTCGCGGGAAATGTCGGCGAGGCGTTCGAGTTCACCGGTGCTGGCGGCGGTGAGGAAGACTTTTCCGCCCGCTGCGAGCTGCGCTTTTACTGTGTTCATGCACGCCACAACATCGCCGTGAAAGCGCGGGCTGGGGCGTGAGGAGAGTTCGAATTGCGGAGCGGAGCCGAGATTGACGGCGAGCTGCTCGAGATGGATTTGAGAGGTCTTTGTGAGCGCGGCAGCAAATTCGGCTTCACCGAAAAAGAAATGCGAAGCCGCGGGAGCGCTGGCGCTGCCGTGGCGTTCGTAGATTTCGGTGGCATGCGTCAGATGCTTTTCGGCGGCATCGCGCAGGTTTTGCGGCTCGTCCAAAAAGACGACGGGCTTGAGGGAGCTTTCCGCCAGTTCAAATAGCGGGCTCTCGCCGCTTTGCTCCGAAGGGCCGAAGAAGGACGTCGCTTCCCAGGAAGGCGCGGCTTGCGAGCCGGAATGCGTTGCGCCAACAAGCGCGGCGACGTTCCACTCCGTGAGCGGCAACAGCGTTGTTCGCTGAACGGGTGCGATGGAACGCTGTGTGCGGGGGTCAAATTCGCGCACCGATTCGACCGTGTCTCCCAACAGCTCGATCCTTACTGGGCGAAGCGCCTCCGCAGAGAAAACGTCAACGATGCCACCGCGCATCGCAAACTGGCCCGGGAGTTCGACCATTTCCGTGCGCGTGTAGCCGACGCCCGCAAGATGCGCGATGAGCTCTTCGAGCGGCACTTCCACGTCTTTGGTAAGCGTGCGAGCGAGAGACAGATAGATCGTGGCGTCCTGATAGCGCCAAAGGGCCGCTTGCACTGGAGCGATGACCAAGGAGACCTGGCCATCGGTCAATCGAAAAAGCGTGGCAGCGCGGCGTTCGAGAATGTCCGGGTGGGGACTCTGCGATTCCCACGGGAGGGTGTCGAAAGCGGGGAGTGTGGCGATTCCTCCGCTGATACCGGGAAAAACGCTGGAGAAAAAACGCACCGTCTCGGCGAGGGCTTCCGCGCGGCGATTCGAATCCGTAACGAAGAACGCAGGGCGGCGAAGCTCGTGCGTTACATACGAGGCCAGGAGCGCCTTGGCAACATCGTGCAGACCGGAAAGCGAGATGTGCTGGGCGCCATCGCGGAGAGCACCGAGAGCGCCTTCCACCGCAGGGTGGCGAAGCACTGCATCCAATCGTTCGCGAACGGCGGGAAGAATCATGCGGGGGCGTCAGTCTTTCACGCTGGGAGCGATGGCGCCCTCGCGGATCTTTCGAAGAATCGCGGTCGTGGAGTGACCCGGAACAACGGGGACGGAAATGACACGGCCGCCAGCGGCTTCCACTTCCTGGCGTCCAACAATTTGATCGCCGGGCCAGTCGCCGCCCTTGACGAGCACATCCGGGAGCAGACGCGCGATCAGCTCGCGTGGAGTAGGCTGATCGAAGATCACGACGGCGTCGACACATTCGAGAGCGGCGAGAATTTCGGCGCGTTCGCGCTCGGGAAGCACAGGACGCCCCGCACCTTTCAATTCGCGCACGCTGGCGTCACTATTGAGACCCACGATCAGCACGTCACCGAGCGCGCGAGCTTGTTCCAGGCTTCCGATGTGCCCTGGATGCAGCAAGTCAAAGCAGCCATTGGTAAAGACAATGCGGCGGCCGTTGCGTTTCTCGCGGCCAAACCGCAAAATCGCTTGCTCAAGAGTAAGAATCTCCGAGTTCAAAGGAACTCCATGAAGGCCCAAGCAAAACACACCCTGGCTTTAAATGAAAAGCTAGTTTATCACGCGCGGCAGGCACAGCGCCCACGCGCGGGGTGCGGGAGATGAAGACGGGTAAGCCGCTTCGCGCAGTTATCGGCGCGGGACTTTGCGGCGTGGGCCTGTGGCTGGCGTTTTCCGTGCCCAATCAGTCGCACACGTTTCGCATTGACGCGGGCGGATGCCGCCTGATCACCGACATTGTGGAACCGCCGGGGCTGCCGGCCGGCACCATGCCTCAGGGCTACGTTGTTCTGATTCACGGGCTTTCCGCGAACAAGCGAATCATGTCGTACATCACAGCGGGCTTTGCTTCGGAGGGGCTGCGCGTGTTTGTTCCGGACCTGCCGGGGCACGGACGCACCTCCGGGCCATTCTCCTACGCGCGTTCGGAGGAATGCAGCGAAAATCTGGTTCACGAGTTGATCGGGCGGGGATTGCTGGACCCGGAATGGACCATCCTCGCAGGTCACTCGCTTGGCGGAGCCATCGCATTGCGGGTCGCTTCGAAGATACCGGTTGCCGGCGTGATTGCATTTTCTCCAGCACCGATGCGGCCGATACCGGGCGTGGCTCCAGAGATGATGCCTTTCAACGGTTTTGGGACGCTCCCAGCTCATTCGCTGGTGATGAGCGCATCGGGAGATCCCGTGCAGATCCGCAACGGCGCCCGAGACTTGGTGCCGAGTCCGGGAGACGGAACCAGCCAGTACGTGTCGATTCCTCACACCACGCATACGAGCGTTTTGTTCGATCCCGCAGCCATGTCGAATGCGCAGGCCTGGGCACTCAGCGTGTTGCACCTGGAATCGCCGCCGCACTTGCCTTCCCGGAAAGGCTTACTGGGATTCCTGTCAGGGCTCGGAGGGATCCTTTTACTCGCGGGACCTTTTCTGCGCGAAACTTTGCAGCCGAAGAAGCAGACAGCGCCGGTCGTAGAAACCAGCGCTGCGGTCTCCCTTCCTCGCACCGTCACCGAATACGCGATGATCGCCCTCGGCACTGTCGGAGTTCTTTCCTACGCGAATCCGTTGCGGATTCTGCATCTCTTTGAAGGCGACTATTTTGCGAGCTTCCTTCTTATCCTCGGTGTCGTGCTGCTCCTTCTGCACTGGAATTCGTTGCGAAATCTGTTCGGTACACGCGCCAGCAACGAGCCACCAAGCCGATCACTCGGATTTACGCTTCTCGCCGCGGCCTTTGCCGCATTCCTTCTACACTTTCTGATTACTGCGTGGATTGACTTGACATTCAGCGAGGCGTGGCTGACGGCCGCGCGATGGGCGCGCTTCGCTCCCCTCTGCCTAGCAATCCTTCCCTACCACGCCGCGGAAGAGCTGCTCCTCGGGCCAGGGCTTCCCGGCAGGCGATGGTGGCGTTTGCTTAGAGCACTCGGCCTTCGCCTCATCGCATGGGCTGCGCTGGTCGTGGCCGTGTTCTTCCTGCACAGTGGCGAAGTACTTCTGGTGCTGCTGGCGCCTTCCTTTTTTATCTTTTGCTTGGTGCAAAGCTGGGGGATGAAGGTTGTCCGAGAAGTTACGGCCTCGCCCGCGGCAGCGGCCCTTTTCGGTGCTATACTGCTCGCCGGGTTTTGCCTCGTGGTTTTCCCCACCACTTGAGGAGCCCTTTACCCGGAAAATTTGGTTGTCAAACCCGACCGCCGCCCGCAGGGTTCCTCGTTCAGCGACGGAGTTCGAAACCAGCAGCGAGATAGGACCATGGCAGAGATAGCGATCGTGGGCGGCGGACCTTCCGGCGCGATGTGTGGTGAGCAGCTTGCGCGCGCGGGGCACAAAGTAAAAATATTTGATGAACGCCTCGCCTGGGAAAAGCCGTGTGGCGGGGGATTGACGCACAAAGCGGTGCAGTGCTTCCCTTTCCTGCTGGATAATCCTTATCCAAAAAAGCTTGTTCGATCGGTTGAACTCATCAGCAGCAACGAGCAGCGAGCGAATCTGGAATTGACGCATCCGATCGTGATTTATTCACGGCGGGTGCTGAACGGCATGCTGCTGGACCGCGCTAGAGCCGCGGGTTGCGACGTGCAGCAGGCGCGCGTTCTCGGCGTTGATACGAGCGCGACCAAACCGCGTTTTTCTGTCGACGGCGAATGGCGCAGCGCCGATTTTCTGGTGCTGGCCGCCGGAGCGCGCAATCAGATTGCGCCGGAGACGAGGCCGCTGCAGCGCGACGAACTGGAAATGACGCAGGGCTACTTCGTTCCGCAGACCTCGGAATCCATCATTGTGAAATTCCTTCCGCATTTTGAAGGGTACATCTGGTCGTTTCCGCGCTGCGACCACCTTTCCGTGGGGATTTGCGGAAGCATGGCTACGCATACCAGCGCGGAGCTGAAAACCCATCTCGGCGCGTTCTTCGAAAAGCAGGGGATTTCTACGGAGGGCGCGAAGTTTTACAGTCATGTGCTGCCGTCGCCTCGCGAGAGCACGCTGTCCGATCGCACGGTGCTGGGTAAAAATTGGGCGCTGGTCGGCGATGCTGCGGCTTGGGTGGATCCGCTGACGGGCGAAGGACTGTTTTACGCGATGCGTTCGGGCGAATTGCTGGGGCGGTCGCTGGCAGAGGGATGTCCGGAAAAATATACGGCGTGGGTGAAAGCGGCGTTTTCTTGCGAACTGGAATTTGCGGCGCGAATCGTGCGGCGGTTTTACCGCGGGTCGTTTCTTGGCACGGCGGTGACTACGCGCATGGTGCAGTTTATGAATCGCAGCTCGGTGTTTCGGCAATTGATGAGCGATCTTTTTTGTGGGACGCAGGACTACACGAGCCTGAAGCGCCG
>DASXMM010000354.1:0-13611 GCA_036495665.1 Candidatus Acidiferrum sp.
GAGCGCGTCAAAGCCTTCTCCTTCGCGAGCAGTTGCTCGCGTGCCGTCTCCCACTCTTGCGCTGACACGATGGGTGGCGTCTTCATTGCGAGTTGCGCTTTCCGGTTCTCCATGTCTCTCTTCGTGCTTGTTGCCATTTCATTTCTCCTTTTTCTTCTGAATCAGAACAAGACCATTCGCGCTAAAGAACTTTCTAAACTTGGCGATACACACCGTCAGTATTCCTCCCGTCGACCCGGCTCCGGCGGCCATTGCTGCTGCGCTTGCGATGCACACTGGGCACATAGTTCCCTCCAATCGCCCCCGCCTCAATGTGGCCGCGGAGCTTCTGCGCGTTGCCTTACCTTCTCGTGGATGTACTTCCAGCCATTCTTGGCGTTTCGATATTCCTCAAGAATCAATCCAAACGACTGGTGCCGAAACGTGATCAACGTCACGCCGCCCGCTTCCTTCAGCCGATACTGAAGATTGTTCATTACCGGATTGGACATAAAACAACGGCCCCCAAATTTCCAGCAGCGTGGGCTTCTTGATCGCCTGCACCGTTCCCCAGTAATGGCCGTTGTTGTCTCCGAGGTCGCGATACCATCTGCCGCCCGGCCATGCTTCCAGCTTCATCGGCATTGGCCGGTCCACGTCCGTCTCGTTGTAGGGCCCAAGCTGATCCAGCAGCGCGGCAAACGTCGCCTCAATCGATGCGCGCACTTCAATCTCCTGCTCAATCTGAATCGTCGTGGTTTCCAGTGATAATGCGGGTGAACTCACAAGACCCTCCTCGTTGTGTTTTTTACAAAACTATTTATTCTCTTCATTCTTGGCCTCGGCCTGTTCCTTGATACGTAGCAACTGGTGTTTCCACATCCGCTCGAACGTGCTCGTCCATTCGTGCAACGGCCGGATGGCCATAGCATTCACCTTGTAAAGCATCTGCCGACCCTCCCTCCGGGCCTCGACCAGGCCAACATCCTTCAAGACTTTCAGGTGCTTCGAAACGGACGGCTGTTCCATCTCCATGGCGTCCACAATCTGGTTGACGGACCTCTCCTGCATGGCCAGGTAGTTCAGGATGTCCCGCCGCCGGGGTTCCGCGACGGCATTGAAGGCGTCGGATGTTGTGGCCGCTCTTGCCATGCTCTTAATATATTGCTATATCGGAATATGTCAAGACCTTTTTTTCCGAATCTTTTCGTCACGCCTTTTCTTCTGCTGGGTCAACCCGCTATTTCAGCGGGAAGCAGTCGAGGTCGTTGGCGAAATCGAGAGGGCCAGCATAGGTTTTTCTGATTTCGATCTGGGTTTGAGCTTCCTTGCCTAAGGTGCGCAACATGCGATGAGATAAGACCAGATGATGGACGTGAGCGTTTCCCGCGATCTGGCCGATCACGGAAGGGGGCATGTGGAGATTGCGCTCGACGCCGGTGGCGCCTTCGGGGACGGCGTTGTGAGCGACGAAGAGATCGGCATTTTCGGCTATTTTTACGAGACCTTCGCCTTCGCCATTGGTGTCTCCGCTGAAGGCGATTCGTTTGCCGCCGATTTCGAGGCGCCAGGCGAGTGCGGGAACCGGTCCATGAATGACGCGGACGGAATAGATGGAGAGATCGCCGTTGTGGAGTAAGAGGGTGGGCGTTGCGGTGGCGGCGACCGTGTGGGGCTGCATTTTGTAATCGCCTTGTTCTCCCGGAACCAGGAGTTCGCTGAGATAACGATAGACACCGCGCTTATCGCCGAAGAAATCGGAGACGAATTCTACGGTGCTGGGCATGAAGTCGTTTCCGCCGGGGCCGTAAATGGGTAGGGGGCGTTTGCGTTCTTCAAACCAGGAGGATTTGATGAGCGCGGCAAAGTCGCCGCTGTGGTCGACGTGAAAGTGGGTGAACAAAATAAGGTCGAGGTCGGACATTTGCGCGCCGCTCTCGCCGAAGCGAAGAGCGCTGCCGCCTCCGGCATCCACGAGAATGCGCGGGCGACCGTTTTGCCACACGAGGTAGCTGCTCATAGCGCGCTTGTCCTGCAGTTCGGGGCCGCCGGAGCCGAGGACTTGCAAGGCGACGCCTTGGGCGCCGCAGGATTGAGCTTGCGCTGACGACGAAGAACACGAAGACAACCAACCTAGAAGAACCAAAAATGAAACGAAAGGGAGCTTACCGTTACTCATAACGGAGGGCGATGACGGGATCGACGTGGATGGCGCGACGGGCAGGAATCAAACAAGCGGCCACGGCAACAAGAATAAGAAGGGCCGCTGTGAGTAGAAAACTTAGCGCGTCAAAGGCTCCGATACCGAAAAGCAGGCTGTTCATGCTGTGACTGAGTACCGTGGCGATGGCAAGGCCAAAGAGGACGCCGACGGAAACCATGGCCAGTCCCCCGAGAAGAATCAAGCGAAGGACATCGCGAGGTTGGGCGCCGAGGGCCATGCGTATGCCGATTTCCTGGGTACGTTGACTGACGGAGTAAGACATCACGCCATAGGTGCCGATGGAAGCGAGGATCAGAGCCAGGAAGCCAAAGGTGCCCAGAAGCTCAGCGCCAATGCGCGGAGCGGTAAGAGACTGGTCCAGGGACTGACCGACGGTCTGAACGCCAACGAGCGGAACCGCGGGAATGAGAGATTGCGCGGTGCTGCGTACGATCCCGAGAGCCTTTTCCGGGTCGCCCTTGGTGCGCACGTAGAGCGTCACGAAGGCCGTGAAGTGCTGCTTCAGCGGCATGTAGACGATGGCTTGGGGCGGCTCGCCCAGCGTGGCGTACTTCACGGTATTTACCACGCCGACGACGGTCTCGTCCCACGTCTCGCCGAGGAAATGCAGGTGTTTGCCGAGCGGATCTTGACCTGGCCATGCGGTATCCGCCATGGCGCGGTTGACCACGGCGACCATAGCACCCTTGGCGTCATCTTGCTCCTCAAAACCGCGACCGCTGAGAAGAGTGATGCCAGCTGTAGAGAAAAAGCCGGGAGCTACGGCGACCACGGGCGTGAGCTTGCCATTGCGCGGATCCTTATAGTCCACATCGTCGGTGAAGGTGGTGCGCTGAAAGCCGCCGCCAAAGGGAGCGTTGTCTTCGATGCTGGCGTCGGCTACGAGCGGGAGCGCTTTGAGGTGTTCGACCACGTCGCGATAGAAGGCCTCGGCCTGGGGCTGGCCGTATTTCTCGGCACCCAGGTCGACGAACATGATGAGGGCGTGCTTGACGTCGAATCCGGGATCGATCTGCTGAGCGTTGCGCAAGCTGTGAATAAACAGGCCGGCACCGGCGAGAGCGACGAGCGAGAGCGCAACCTGAACCATGACCAGAACGCCGCGGAGACCGTACCAGCGCGCGCTTCCTGTGGGCGCTCCGGTGCGATCTTTCAGTGAGGAGATGCGATCGATTTTTGATGCCTGCAGCGCCGGGATGAGCCCGAACAAAATGGTGGACAACAGCGCGAGGAGTACGGTGTACAGCAAAACGCGGCCATCCAGGCGAAGGTTCAGGTTGCGAGCGAAGAACGGGGGCAACAGAGAGATCAGAGCGGTTTTGCCCCAGTATCCCAAAAGAATTCCCAGCGCGCTCGACATGATAGCCAGCAACAGGCTCTCGGTGAGCAATTGCCGGATCAGGCGCATGCGCCCGGCACCCATGGCGAGCCTGACGGCAATTTCGCGCTGTCGTTGCGTGGCGCGCGCAAGAAGCAGATTCGCTACGTTGGCGCAGGCAATAAGCAGAACGAGACTGACAATCAGCATCATCAGAGCGCCGGCGCGCGCAAAGACATTGTGGAGCCGTGGCGGAATGGAGGTTTCATTGATGGGGACGAGCATTTCGCTGCGCCCGCGGTTGCTGTTGGGATACTCCTTTTCGAGCTCCTCGCCGAGCGCCTGGACGGCGATCTGCGCCTGTTTGAGATTCACGCCGGGCTTGAGACGCGCCACCATACTGACCATACGGAAACCACGGTCGTACATGAGCTTTTTTGTTTCGTCGTCGAGCATTTGATCGCGCATCGAGATGGGAATCCATAGTTGCGGGCTGCCCAAAGCGCCGACATTACGAAACTGCACGGGCGCGACGCCGATCACCGTGAAATCCTGATCATTGAGCTGAATCGTGCGACCGAGAATGCCGCGGTCCGCGCCGAATTGCGTGTTCCAGAGGTTATAACTCAGTACCGCGACGGGGCGCGGGGAGGCGTCTTCTTCGGCGGAAAATCCGCGGCCCATAAACGGCTGGACGCCGAGCAGATCAAAGAAATTTCCGTTCACGAGCTGGACAAAAAGCTGCTGCGGTTTACCCGAAATCACAAGTTTGAGTCCACTACCGATGGCGATGGATGATCCCGAGAAAACATCGATTTTCTCGTGATAGTCCACGGCATTAAGGAACGGCGTGGGCAAGTATTCCTGAGGGGGACCTTTGCGACTTTGGGCGTTTGAATAAAGACTGACAACGCGGGCGGGATCTTTTATGGGGACGGATTCGAGAAAGAAAGCCTTGGCCAAGGTGAAAATGGTGGTATTGGCACCGATTCCCAGCGTAAGCGACAGCACGGCCACAGCAGTAAATGCCGGTGCTTTGCCCAGCAACCTTAGACCGAATTTTATGTCCTCGGCGAGGGTACGCATGTACAGGGACGATATGAAATGTGCGATGCGAGTGCAATGAAAAAAGATGCTAGTGCTGTGTGATTGCGGCCGAGGCCGCCGCATGTTTGACGATGGTTACCGTGACTTGCGACGGGTACTGCTTCGAGTGGTGGACGGAGTTGTGGGCGACGACGGATTTGTCTTCGTCGTAGTTGTTGCCGCCGGTGTTTAGGTTGCGGTCGAAGCGCGGGAAATTGCTGCTGGAGATTTCGATGCGCAGCGCGTGGCCTGCTTCGAAGTAGTTGCTGGTGTTGAGAGGCTGGAGGGTCACTTTGTAGACTTCGCCGGGCTTCATCCAGACGAGCGGCTTGTCGTAGCCATCGCGATAACGGAGGCGTTGGATGGATTCGTCGAGATTGTAGGCGCGGCCATCGGGATAGACGTCGAGGACTTTGACGGTGAAGTCGGTGTCTTTTGCGTCGGAGGAAACGTAGAGTGTTGGCGTGATGGGGCCGCTGAGTTCGGTGGCTTCTTTAAAGGGTTCGGAGGTGTAGACGAGGATGTCGTTGCGGGCTTCCATTTTGCGTTGGTCGAAAGCGCCGGCTTGAACGGCGGTGCCGGTGCAACAGACGTTTCCTCCGTAAGAGGGGACCGGATTCATCGGATCGTAGGTGAAGGTGTCGGGTTTATCGGTTGCGGGCGCCGACGGGACGAGCGTGCCGTCTCCGGTGAGCGAGTTGGAATGGCCTGCGCTGTTCAGATACATCGTGAGTTCTTGCGCGCCGGTGGGAGGCCACTTGTCTGACGTTTGCCACTTGTTGGAGCCCATGGTGAAGTAGGTGACTTTCGGCAGCGAGTCGAGGCGCGTGCTCTTATCGCCTTTGAGGAAGCGGTCGAAAAAGCCGTAGGTGATTTCCTGATAGTCGAGGCGCGCGTCGCCCATGCTGCGCTCGCCAACGACGGTGTCTTCGGTGGCGCGCGTATAGGCGCAGTGGGTGACGGGAGCGATGACGGCCCATTGCTGATCGGCGACTTCGGGCTTGGCGGTGGCGCGAACGTGATTGTAGAGCGCGAGATTGGGGCCAACGGAGACGTCGTACCAGGTCATGAACCAGAGGCCGGGAAGATTGAGCGGCATGTCGTCGTGATAGAGGCCGCCTTTGTACCAGGCGGGATCGTTGGGGGCGCGCTGGATCATGCGGCCACCGGTGGGGACGGGCATGGCGTCCGCGTAGATACCGTGCGGAGCGTCGACGGCTTTGAGGATGTCCTGCTCGGGAAGATGCCAGAGCGCTTTGGACCAATCGACGGGCGGAAGTTGTTGCGCAAGGTCGAAGGCTTTGGAGGCGCGGATTAAATCTTCCTGCGAAGTGTTGGGCGGGAACATGGGGCGGACTTGATTTTGCTCACCGTAAATCCAGGTGATGAAAAGCATTTGAACGGCGCCGCCGCGATACCAGTTGCCCTGCTCGTAATAAGGACCGACGCGCCCGACACCCGCGCCGAAACTTTGAACGTTCATGGCGGCATAAGCCGATTTGCCGAGGGCGGCGATGCTCATTTGCCATTCGGCGGTGGAGGAGCAGCCGGTAGTGCCGATTTTGCCGTTGGTCCAGGGCTGCTTGGAAAGCCAGTCAATCATGTCGGCGCCGTCGCTGCGGGGCGCGCCGAGAATGTCGTAGTTGCCTTCGGAGAAGAAATGGCCGCGCTCGTTTTGGACGACGTAGGCGTAGCCGCGTTTGACGGCGGTGAGGGCGGCTTTCATGTCGGCGGGGAGGCCGTTGCGGACGTCCCAGAAATTAAAATTGTAGGGAGTGCGGACAAAAATGATGGGGACAGGGCCAGTGGCGTTCTTCGGGCGGTAGATATCGGTGGCGAGGCGAACGCCGTCGCGCATGGGGACCATGATTTTGCGTTCGATAATGGCGGCGGATTCGAGCTCTTTTTCGGTTTGTACGCGCAGATCGCGCTGCTCTTGCGTAAGCGGAGCGCCCTGTTGTGCGTTTAGAAGAGGAATTGCGAGCGCGCATGCTGCGGCGGTGCCTAAAAAGAGCCTGCTGATGGACTTGTTCATTGTGGGGCTGCCCTCCCAAAAATGGCGGCTGATTATCACTCATCCCGTGCGTGGCGTGAAGGCCGTTTAGGGCCTGGCGGGCGGTTGCTAGTGGGAACACCTGTCCCGTGGGCCAGTTTCGGCGCTTGGCGAAGAGGCCGATGATTGCGGTATGAGCGGAGCAACGTCACCAACGCACCGGCGCAGCGGTCGTGCGTTTCACAAGATGAAGCTGCAGGCGCAGGGGCGCGCGCACAACGGAAAGAAGTTTAAAGAGACGTGCGAGACCCTGGTGGTGAACGCGCACGGCGGTTTGCTGATGCTGAAGCATGAGATTGATAACGGCGAGATGCTTGTTTTGACGAACCCCGAGACCCTGGAAGATCAGGAGTGCCGGGTGGTGTATCAGGGCGAGCCTTGCGAAAAGGGGCAGAGGATTGGCGTGGAATTTTTGACGCCGGCGCCGCGATTTTGGGGACTGGAGTTCAGCGAGTTGGCAACGCGGGGAGATGGCGAGGCAACCGCGGTCCATTGACGCTTGAGCGCTGGCCCGATGCGGGCAAGCCTCTACGAGTTTGCGGGAGCGCGTTGGATTTTGGGCGTGGCGGATGGGATGGAGCGGCCGCGGCGGATGAACCAATCTGCCAGGCGCCAGAGCAGAAGAGCCGCGACGATGGCGGCGTAGGTTAGCGGGCGAAGTACGGCGGATTTCACCAGCCAGTAGTAGTGAATCACACCACAAATTGCGCTGATGTAGATGAGGCGATGGAGCATTTGCCAGCGGCGCCCGCCGAGGCGGCGAATCCATCCGGCGGTGGACGTGAGCGCGAGCGGAATCATCAAGACAAATGCGGCGAAACCCATGGTGATGAACGGGCGTTTGAAGACGTCCTTCCACATGGCTGCGAGATCGAAGGATTGGTCGGGACCGAGGTAGGTGAGAAAGTGGAGGCAGCCGTAGAAAAAGGCGAAGAGGCCGAGCATGCGGCGAAAGCGGATCAGGTCGGGGAGCTTTAGGAGTTTGCGCAGCGGGGTGATGCAGAGAGTGAAGACGAGGAAGCGGAGCGTCCAATCGCCGGTGGCGTGTTGGATGAACTCGACGGGATTTGCGCCGAGATTTGCGGTGAGGGCACGCCAGACCAGGATAGCGAGAGGCACGAGGCATAGAAGAAAGACGGGAACTTTGGTCCACTTGTTGGCGAGGAGCGTGGGCACGCTGCGAATCAGCCTTAGTAGTATTTCTTCAGGTCCATGCCGGTGTAGAGGCTGGCGACCTGGTCTTGATAACCGTTGAACATGAGAGTTTCGCGGCGGAAGATTTCGCCGAGGCGGCGTTCTTTGGCCTGGGACCAGCGGGGATGATCGACGTGAGGATTAACGTTGGAATAGAAGCCGTACTCGTGCGAGTTGGCGAGATTCCAGGTGGTGGGCGGTTCCTTAGTGACAAATTTAATTTTGACGATGGATTTGATGCTCTTGAAGCCGTACTTCCAGGGGATGACCATGCGCACAGGCGCGCCGTCTTGATTCGGGAGTGAGTCACCATACATGCCGACGCAGAGAAGCGTGAGCGGATTCATGGCTTCATCGAGGCGCAGGCCTTCGACATAGGGAAATTCGATGCCCGCGAGTTGCGGCCGTGCCTCAGGCATTTGACCCAAATCCCAATACGATTCGAACGCGACGTATTTTGCTTTGTCCGTTGGCTGGACGAGATTGGCGATGGTGCTGAAGGAGAAGCCGATCCACGGAACCACGATGGACCAGCCCTCGACGCAGCGATGACGATAGATGCGCTCTTCGAGCGGAGCGAGCTTGAGGATTTCGTCCATGGCGAACTTGCGCTTGGTTTTGACTTCGCCTTCGACGGAGACAGACCATGGCGAGGTGCGGAACTTTTGCGCGTTTTTCGCGGGGTCGGTTTTGTCGACGCCGAATTCGTAGAAATTGTTGTAGTGCGTTACTTCTTCGAAAGTGTTTTGCTTTTCTGTCGTGCTGAAGGGGCTTTTTATAAGGTTAGGGAACTTGCCGGCGGCGTAGACGCTGCTCGACGGGGAGAGAAAATCCAGGGCGCGACTTCCAGCAAATGTTGCGGCGCCGACGATGCCCATGGCTTTCAGGAACTTGCGGCGGTTGAAGTACAGCTCTTTGGGCGTGACGTCGGCGTAAGTCAGTTCGGGTTTTCGTCGAAGCAACATCTTGGCTACCTGTTTCCAATCCGCGCCGGAGCGCAGGAATACTCACTTATATAGTACGCAGCTCTCTCTGAATTGGATGCAAATAATCGTGAAGAGATTCCTGGGCGGCTTCGTTCGACTCGATTGGGTGGTTAGTGATGGCCGTGGAGATGTTCGAGCGCGGTTTGGGCCGCAACGACGCCGTGGTATTGAGCTTCCTCGAAGATCGAGATGGCGCTGAGGTCGGAGTTGGCAAAGAGAATGCGAGAGTCGGGACGCGGTCGCGCGAGGCGGAGGCGCTCTCCGGAGAAAACCGAGCCGACGGCGGGGCGAATCATGGCGTGCCCCATGCGCATAATGTCGATGCGCGAAACGCACTGGCGAATGTCAGAGTGGACGCGTTCGAGGTCGTGGAGAATGGCTTCCTTCCAATAGGTCCAGTCCTTTTCGACAAGGAGTTGGCGGTTTTGCGCGGGAGTGCCGTCGGCGAGAGCCCAGTAGAAGGTCCAGACGGTGCGATCGATGTGGGTGCGGAGGCTTTGGTGGGTGGCGTCGACGTAGCCGAGCGTGGAGGAATCGAGAAAGACGGTGTCCCAGGTGGGTTCGGCGCCGCGGGAATCAGGAAGATGCTCGATAGTGAGGTTGGCGGTGAGCCAAGGGGAGTAGACGAAATCGTGGAGGCGGGGGAAATTTTCGACGAGATACGGAGCCAGGAAAGTGGGTGCGGCGAAGATTACGAAATCGGCTTGAAACTCGGTGTCAGCGGCGAACACGCTTATGCCGCGTTTTGTTTCCGCGATGCGATGAACCATTTGGTCAGTGCGCACGTTTTCGCCGACGCGTTCGAGAAGGCGGCGGGTGATCCAGCCGTTGCCTTCGGGCCAGGTGAGCGGGCCTTTTTCTTCTGCTTCGCGGGAAGAGAAATAGTGGATGCCGGCCCATGCGGAGGTGTCTCTGGCTAACGCGCCGTAATCGTCGCGGCAGGCGTAGTTCATATACCAGTTTACGAGACGCGAATCGCAACCTTGTTGCTGGAGCCAATCGGAAAACGAGACGTGATCGAGATCCTGGAACTTCGAGGAGCGGCCGAGTTCAAGAGGAATGGTGAATTCACCGGTGGCGTGGAATTTTGCGAAGAGATCTTCGAAACGTTGAAACTGATCGCGATCTTTTTGTTTGAGACCGATAGCGGGCTCGAGGCCGTCTTGCCAGCGGCCGTAAATAAATAGACGCTCCTGCGGAGCGAAGCAGAGGTCGCGCTCTTCCCACTGTCCATTTTTCAAGACGCCGAGATCTTCGAAGAGTTCGCGAACGTACGCGGCTTTGGGGCCGGGGACTGGAACGTAGTGCGCGGCCCAGGGGTAGGCGGTGATTTCGTTTTCTCCCCAGCGTGCGTTGCCGCCGGCTTGGGGATTCATTTCCAGCAAGACGAAATCGGTGAAGCCGCGTTTTCGCAAGCGCCAGGCGGCGCTGAGACCGGCGATGCCTCCACCAACGATGACGATAGGGAATTTCTCGATGCGCTTCGCGGGAGGAAAACTCGCGCGATCGCGCAGGAGGTGGCCCATCAGGAAGTTGTCGTTGACGAAGGAGCCAGCAATGGGCCGATCGGTCTTTAGCGAGAGTCCAATGAGGGCAGCGCTTCCATTGCGGAGAAATTTTCGGCGGCCAAACTTCAATGACTGATGTCCTTCCAGTCGTTTTCGTAGGTGCGAACGAGGATCTGGCTGTTGAGCTGATTGGGAGGCATGGGAAGCGGAGCCATGTCTGGCGGGAATTGAAAGAGGGCGGGCAAACCTTCGACGTTGATAAAACGGAGCCCGCTGGGGAGAGATGTGGGCGGAGTATATTCGTGCGTGGAAGCGAGGATGAAACCCCACTCGCCGAAGCTCGGCACGTAGACGTGATAAGGGTACGTTTGCAGGCCGGACTGCTTGAGAGTTTGCGCGATGCACCAGAAGGAATCGCGGGCGAACATCGGCGAAGTGCTTTGTACAACCATAAGGCCTTGCGCGCTGAGATGGCGTGCGGCAGCGCGATAGAATGCGGTGGTGTAAAGCTTTCCGAGGGAATAATTCGTGGGATCGGGGAAATCGATGACGATGAAATCAAAACTGTCGGTGTTCGAGTCGACCCACGGGAAAGCGTCGGCATTGATAATGTGAACTTTCGGGGAAAGGAAGGACTTGTCGTTGAGCTTGGTGAGCATGGGATGCGTGGAGAAAAGTTTGGTCATCTCGGGATCAAGGTCAACCAGCGTGATGCATTCAATTTGAGGGTACTTAAGGATTTCGCGGACGGCGAGGCCGTCACCGCCGCCGAGGACGAGGACCTGGTGCGGGACAGGAACTGCCGCCAGGCCGGGATGAATAAGCGCTTCGTGATAACGGTATTCATCGCGAGAGCTGAATTGCAGATGGCTGTTGAGGAAGAGTCGAAGGTCGTCCTTGAAGCGCGTGAGAACGAGATGCTGGTAGTGCGTGTCGCGCGCGAAGATGATGTCGTCGGCGTAGATGTTGTCTTCGGCAGTGGCGGTGATGCGGCGGGCGTCGGCCATGCCGATGGCCAGCGTGCCGATCACAACAACGGACGCAATGCGAAGAGTGCGCGCGCCCGAGAGTTGAGTGGAAAACAAATATGTCGTCCAGAGCGCGACGCCTGCGTTGACGAGGCCGAAGAGCATGGCGGAGCGGACGAGACCGAGACGCGGCACGAGGAGAATTGGGAAAAGGAGTGACGCGCCTAGGGCGCCCAGGTAATCGAACGTAAGGACGTGCGCGATCACATCGCGAAATTCGTAGCGGTCGCGCACGATGCGCATAAGCAGCGGAATTTCGAGGCCAACGAGGACGCCCATGACGATAACGAGGGCGTAGAGAATCAGCTCGAATCCCTGCGTAAACGCAAAAGCCATCATTAATAAAGCGGAGGAAAAACCGCCGATGAGGCCGAGAAGAAGCTCGATCCAAACAAAACGGTAGACGAGGCCGCGATTCAGATAACGGGAAAGAGCGCTGCCTATGCCCATCGCGAAGAGGTACGTGCCGATGATGGTGGAGAACTGGAAGACGCTGTCGCCAACGAGATAGCTCGCAAGCGTGCCGGCCACGAGCTCATAGATGAGCCCGCAAGCCGCCACCAGCAGCACCGAAATGAAGAGCAGAACGCCCATGCGCTAGTGAATGGCCGCGGCAATGATGATGCAGATGCCGAGAGACATCGCGCCAACCAAGATGGCCAGCGCCATGTTGTGCTCCTGGACGATTTCCTTCCAAAGATGATACGGCGTGAGCTTATCCATCACCACAAACGCGATGATAAATATGAGCATACCGATAAAGGCGAACACGAGTGCCGAGATGATGTTGCCGAGCGGAACGAGGTTCATCTTATTTGCCTCCGGTGTAATGGTGATAGAAGCCGTAAATGGAACGATAGGAGCCCGGATTGTCGCGAACAGATTTGGGAACATTTTTCAGCTGGCTGATGCGGTCGAGACTCCAGCCGTGGTACTGCGCAAAGCCGGTGCCGCCGAGGACCAGCATTCCGTAAGCGAGGTAAAGTTTTCTGAACATCTTTTTCCCTCCATGAGTTCAGTCGTCCGAGTTTCCGATTTTGATGGGTGGATGATCGCTTTCCGCCCAACGCATGCGCTCAAAACTTAGGGAGCGCCAAGTGATGGCAATAGCCGGAAGTAGCAGCGCAAAGAAAGCGATACCGAAGAATCCGAGGACGGGGACATCGCGCTTTACTTCTACCGAATAAGTGATGGGCGGATGCTTGGGATCGACTTCGGGCTCGATACGCAAATAATAATGACCAGCCGGAACGCTGGGAATGATGACGGTGTTTTTCTGGCCGCCTTCGGTCCAGGAACCGTCACTGTCGTACCCGTGGTAATAGCTCACTTCGCGGCCGAAGTCCCAGGCTTGCTCGCTGTCCTGATTGATGAGCGCGTAATTCAGATAGATCCAGGAATTGTCGACGTTCGCGGTGGTAATGACCTCGACGTTCGATGTACGGCCCTCGAGATTGAAAACATCGGTGACAAACGAGGCTTCACCTTTTGGCTCGCCGACATTCAGGTGGTAGCTGGAATCAAAAATCGTGCCTTTATGAGAGATGAAATCGAAGGCGGCCATCAGGAAAAACAGAAGCAGGGCGAATGCCAGGAACGCGGCCCAGATGCCTTTTACATTTTCGCTGACGGGCGACGGTTGATTTTCGTAGACACCGACGGCTTCCGGCGCGCTACCGGGAAGATTGAAGGACTTCCAGATGTCGGCACCGTACATGTATTCGCCGACGGACCAGGTCACTTCGTTCTCGGTCTTCTCCGAGGACAAGACACGCGGAGGTTTGACGTACTCGGTTACGGTAGCGTGCTCGTCGACGCGAACCTGCCAGGGAAATTCGCCGAGCACAAAATTGGTGTTGGCGTCGGCAGTCTGAAAGTGCTTGTAAATCTCGCCGAGATAATTGGCCGAGGCAAATTGGACGACAGGAAGTTCTTTGCAAACGCTGATGTCGTTCCAGTGGCCGTTGTATTCGGTAAGGTAACGACTGGCTTTGTACGGATTGAAGAGGACGTATTCATGCCAATCGTAGCGAATGCCTTCGACCGTGATGCTGCGGCGCTGGAAGCCGATGACTTCATAATCCACGCCGCGAAGTTTGCCGCGTGTGCCGAGGGGGATGAGGGGCGGGACTTCGCCGACGATAGCGTCGAATTTTTGCAGGATTTGAAGGTTGGGATCTTTGGCGTCGAGGATGGAATGGCAGCTTGCGCAAACCACGGTTTCGGCGTGCCCCA
>DASXMM010000355.1:0-25237 GCA_036495665.1 Candidatus Acidiferrum sp.
AGCTGGCCGGTGAACTGCTTGTCGAATTCCTGGATGCCCGGGATCGCGGTGTCCGGGACGTGCATGTAGCCGATGCGACCGCCGGTGGCTTCGGCGACTTTGCGACGATTGCTGGCGATCCAGTCTTCGTAGCGGACATTGGTTTCGCTGCCGATGGGTTTTACGGTGATTTCCCATGCTCCGTCGGAGCTTGGTTTGCTATTGAGCTTCAGCACGACTTGCTTGTCCGCGAGGCCTTGAAAATAGGCGTAGACATCTTGCGTTGCGCGCGCTTCCTGGCCGTTTACGGCGATTAGATAATCGCCGGCTTTCACTTTCAGTCCCGGTTCAGTAAGCGGGGAGCGCGTCGCTTCCTGCCAGTCTTCGCCGGGATAGATTTTTGTGATTTTGTAGAAGCCACCGTCGGGCTCGAAATCCACGGCTAGCATGCCGACGCTGACGTGCGGCGTGTGCGGCTGATCGCCGCCGCCGACGTAGGCGTGCGAAGTGCTGAGTTCGGCGATGAGTTCGCCGATCAAGTAATTGAGATCGCTGCGATGAGCGACCCAGGGAAGAAGCGCTTCGTAGCGCGCGCCGATTTTCTTCCAGTCGTGGCCGGTCATATTGGGATCCCAGTAAAAATCGCGTTCGATGCGCCAGGCTTCGCGATAGATTTCGCGCCATTCGGCGCGAGGATCGATCTGCACCTGGAGGGAGCCGATATCGACTTTGCCTTCGCCGACTTTGGCTTTGCCGGGAACGGCGTCGACGATGCCAAGAACGGGGCCGGCGCGATAGAGAATTTTGGCGCCTTCTTTATCGGGTTCGTAGCCGTCGATGCCTGAGAGGAGAACTTTATCTTCGCGTTTCGCAACGTCGTAAACGTGAAGGACGTTCTTGGGAGCCTGGTCATCGGTGCCGAACTGACGCGCCTCTTGCGGCGTGGAGATGTAGAAGAATTTGTCTTTGCGGGCGTAGAGAGCGCTTAGGCTACCGGCTGGAATCGGGACGGGCGCGACGCGGTTGCTGATGCCGTCGAGATCGATCTGGATAGGGGTGACGGCTTCCGCAGTTTTGTCGTCTTTTTTATCTTTGTCCTTGGCCTTGTCTTTATCGCCGGACTTTTCGTCGCCTGATTTCGCGTCGTCTTTCTTTTTGTCTTTGTCCTTTTCTTTGTCTTTGTTTTCGCCGTCGGCCTTTTCTTCGTCGCTTTCGGGCTTGAACGGCGAGGATTCGCTGGCTTTCAGAGTGACGGCGAAGACTCCGTCCGTCGAATAATAATTGAAGCGCTGATCGAGCGCGCCGGCGCTGGGGTAGAAAAAGCGCGTGGAAATGAAATAAAGATACTTGCCGTTGCTGTCAAAGGCCGGGGTGTTGTCATTGTAAAAGCCGGACGAAACTTCGGTGATTTTCTTGCTGGCCAGCGAGTAGAGAAATACGTCATTGGCACCGCGGCGATGGGTCTTCGAGTAGGCTAGCCACAGACTGTCGGGAGACCATGACGGATCGTTGATCAGGCCGTAATCAGAGGCGTCCACGAGCGTAGGCTTTTTGTCATCGAGGCCGACGTACCAAAGTTGGTTGGATTTGTCCCAGTAGACGAGCTTTTTGCTGTCGGGCGACCACCGCGGGCCGAAGCGGTAAATGCTGCCGTCACTCGTAATGCGGGTTTCGTCGCCGCCCATTTGGGGACGTGTGTAAATTTCGTACTCGCCGGTTTTGTCGGAGAGATAGGCGATCCATTTGCCGTCAGGCGACCACGCCGGATTGATTTCGTGAATGCTCGAATGGTCGGTGGTGAGGTTGCGGGCGTTGCCGTGCTCGACGGGAATGGTGAAGATGTTGCCGCGGGCTTCGACGACGGCGCGCGCGCCTGTTGGCGAAATTGAGGCGCTGCCGATGCCGGGGCCGACGTTTTTGAACTCGCTGCGAGCTTCGATGTCTTCAGCGTGCACGACGATGGGCAGGTCGCGCGTCTTTCCGGTGGCGAGATTGTATTCGTAGAGCAGGCCACCGTTTTCAAAGACGATTGCCTCTGGGCCGAGGCTGGGCCACTTGATGTCGAACTCCCGGTAGTCGGTGAGCTTTTTTGTTTGTTTGGAGGCGAGATCGTAGCTGTAGAGGTTCATGATGCCGTCGCGGTCGCTGATGAAGTAGATGGAGTTGCCGTGCCACATGGGAAACATGTCCATGCCGGCGGTTTTGGGAAGCTCTTCGTAGGTGTTCTTTTTCAGGTCGTAGATGGCGATGGGGAGGCTCCAGCCGCCGCGGTAGCGCTTCCAGGTGCGGAATTCCTGCGAGGTTTCGAGGTAGGCGATTTTTGTGCCGTCGGGGGAGAAGCTCGTGAGGTCTCCGCGTGGGACGGGAAGCGGGCGCGCGGTGCCGCCTTCTGGGGAGACGAGGTAGAGCTTCGTGGCGCGGCCTAGATTCGGGCTGAAACGGTCGGAACGGAAGAGAATGTTTTTGCCGTCGGGCGTCCAGCCGAGGACGATGTCATTCGAAGGGTGGAATGTGAGGCGCTTGGGTTCGCCGCCTTCGGCGGAGATGACGTAGACGTCGGGGTTGCCGTCGTACTCGCCAGTGAAGGCGATCCATTTGCCGTCAGGCGAAAATTTTGGGTAAAGCTCGTCGCCCGGGGCGGAGGTGAGTCGGCGGGCGGCGCCGCCTTCGCGAGAGGCGATCCAGAGGTCGCCGGCGTAGGCGAAGACGACTTTGTCTTTCGAGATGTCGGCGAATCGCAAAAGGCGGGTGGGGCCTGGGGGAACCTGGTCCGGGGTCGCGGTTTCGACCGATTGAGCCTGAACCGAAGCGGCGGCCAAGCAGGCGGTTGCGGCGAGGCTCAACCACAGGAATGCATTGAGGCGAACGATCCGGTTCATTCTTATCATCCTTGGAGACAGAGATTTCCCAGTCTAACGGCCACCTAGATGGACGCATGTCGCCGCAAATTGTTTCGCTCCGGCCAAATCTTTCCACTAATTGCGGCCTGGTTCGATGGAAGCACGCTCGCTAGACACGACACACGCGCAAGTGACGCCGCGAACCGCGGCGTACGGGCGTGTTATCATCATCTGGCAAGCCAGTGTCCGCCAAGCAAAATTTCTTCTTGCCGAGTTCGCGCGGCCTCCGCGTTTTCTTCCAACTACTGGGATTTGCGCTGCTATTTCTGCCGCTGCCATTGCGCGCTGAGTCTCTTGAGGATGCGGCTCACGACTTGGCGATGAAAGTGTGCCTGGGTGCACACAAACAAGCGGTAAGGGTTGCGTGGCAGGGGTCTCCTCAGTCCTCCGGCTATTTATCCTATGCGCCCAGAAGAATATTTCTGGATCAGATTTCCGCTTGTGGGATGGCGGCGGCAGACAACGCCGGCGCGCCTATTTTGACGGTCACGATGCAGGTGACGGCCTCGGAGGCTTTGCTGATTGCGGATTGGATGGATACAGCAGGTGGCCGGCAGACTTACATGGTCGAAATTCCCCGGCCGTCGCTGTTTGTTGCTCGAGATACAGCGGCCGCGCCGCAGCTTCAGAGAGAGCTACTGTGGCAACAGGAAAAGCCAATACAGAGCGCCTTGGAATGGCAAGACGCTGGGACGCAGGAACGCTATCTTTTTTTGATTAGCGAGGGACTGCTTTTGCGGTGCCGATTTGAGAATGGCGCTTGGAGAATGGTGGATTCGGCGGAATTGCAGGTGGATGGTCGGCGTTCGCGGGGCGGGGAAGAATCGATTGTCTACAGCCATAGAAAAGGGAGACTCGAGCTCGTACTGCATAACGGGTCATGCGACGTGAATACGAGCGGGCGAATTACCTTTACATGTAGCGCGGGCGGGTTCAGCGAGAAGTCAGCAGAGCTCACATCGACATGTGAAGATGCGCCCCGGAGCCTTTCGAGTGGCAAAGGCGACTATACGCAGGTGGATCGAATCAGACTGGAGCGCGGAGTCGGAAACGGAACTGAATCGCGCGTTTCGATGGAAGAAAGCGATTCGAGTTCGGTGGATATGCCGGGACCCGTAGTCGATATAAGCGTGGCGGAAAATCAAAAAGCGGCTTCAGCCGTTGTGAAGAATCTTTCCACAGGGAGCTATGAGGTTTATCGGATTACGGCAGTGTGCAGCAATTAGCTTTTTGTTTGTTGTGGCGCAACTTCTCTTGGCGTCGTCCGCACCATCTGCGACGCATCCGAAGTATGGCGGGACGCTGCGCGTGGAGTTGCACGCAACGAGCGTGTCGCTTAATCCGCGTGAATGGCAGGCTGGGTCGCTCGAGTCCGCGGCGAATGAAAAGCTGGCGGCACTGGTGTTCGAACGGCTGGTGGAGCTGGACAATTACGGACGCTTTCAGCCCGTGCTTGCGACGGAGTGGTCACACGATGGGTCCTACAAACGCTGGCGGTTTTCGATTCGAGCCGGCGTGAAGTTCTCTGACGGCGCGGCGCTAACCGCGGAAGACATCGTCGGAGCGCTGCAGCCGCTGCTTCCCGCGACCGAGCAGATCTCCTCGTCAGGTGACACGATTGTGGTTCAGTCCAGGGCGCCGATGACCGACTTGCTGGAGCAGCTTGCTTCGGGGCGCTACTTTGTTTATCGCGTGCTGCCGAGCGGAGCATTCGCCGGGACTGGGCCTTTTATTCTGGCAGAGACTGACGCCAGCGCTGGATTGAGCGAGGCGGCCTCGCGGACTGGGAGCGCGCATCTCTTCTTTCGCGCTAATGAGGAAGCCTGGTCTGGCCGGCCGTTTCTCAATGCGATTGACGTTACGCTCGGAGTGGCCCCACTGCGAGCCATGTTTGATTTGCAGCTCGGAAAGGCGGATTTGATTGAGCTGTCGCCCGAGCTTGTGCCGCGCGCGAGCCAGGCGGGTTTGCGGCTCTGGACGTCGGAGCCAGTGGAACTGTACGCGCTGCGGTTTGACGACGCGCAGCGCGCCGCGTCGGATGTTCGCCTGCGCGAAGCGTTTTCTCTTGCGCTCGACCGCGACACGATGGCCAACGTGTTGCTGCAGAAGCAAGCCGAACCTGCAGCCGCTCTCTTGCCGCAGTGGCTCTCGGGATATGCTTTCCTCTTCAACGTGGACACGAATCTGGAACGCGCAAAGGAATTGCGCCGAACGCTTCCGGCGAACGAGGCTGCGGTCGGTGAGCCGCTGCGTCTGCGCGTGGACCCAGCGGGCGATTTAGCAAGACTTCTGGGCGAGCGCGTGGCGGTGAACGCAAGGCAGGCTTCGATTTTGGTGCAGGTCATCAACAGGCCCGTAGCGCGAGCAGGCGTCGCGGACGCTGTTTCGACGGCGCGGTCCCCGTCGGAGCCCGCATCGGGAGTTCATCTGTTCGGGTGGCATTATTCGTCTCTTTCGCCTCGCGCCGAACTTGACTCCATGTTTGCAGCATATAATCTGACCGAGTCATCCGAGGTGAAGGCCACGAGCAACACGACGAACAGCGGCACGAACTCCGATCGCGAACAGCTTTACGCGCGCGAGCGGCGAGTTTTGGAAGAACGCCGAGTGCTACCACTGATCGTGCAAGCGGAAACCGTGGGGCTTGCGCCGACCGTGCGCGATTGGATGCCCGCGCGCTGGGGCGAATGGCATCTCGCTGACGTTTGGCTGGAGACTTCCGAGCTTGCTCCGACAGACATCGTAAACAAGGAAAATAGTGCAGCGCCAGTTTCCGCCCAGCCGCGGGCTATCGCCCCCGGAGCAAAGCAATGAGCTTTCGCACAAAATTGTTTCTCGTGTTCCTGGTTACGGTGTTGGCTTCGGTGTCGCTGGTGGCTTACGGCGTGACGCACTATACGCAGGCGGCGTTTGAACAATCAGACACCCAGCGCACGGAAGCGCTCGTCGCACAGTTCAACCAAGAATATGCGCAACGCGGAGAAGAGGTTGCTCGACAAGTAAAGGACATCACCGACGCCCAGATTACGCTAAACGTGGCCATTGATCTGGCGCGCCCTAGACCAGATTTCTCCCTATACGTTCACGATGCCGCGGGAGCGGCGCAGGATCACGGGTTGGATTTCATGGAATTCGTGAGCTGGGACGGCACGCTGGTTTCTTCGGCGCAATACCCTGCGCGCGTTGGCTACAAAAACGATTGGGTCACGTCTAACGCGAACTGGAGTGAATCCAGTTTTTTCTTGAGGAAGGAAGAATTACCCGACGGTGTCGCTCTTTCGCTAACAGTCGTCCGCACGCTTCCTGGCGGGAATAATAAGGATATGTACATCGTCGGCGGGCGGAAGGTTGATCAAGATTTTCTCGCCTCCCTGGTTGCCCCCGCAGGTATGCGCGCGTTGCTGTACCGAAATCTCGAGCCAAACTTCGCGGCGACCGAACTCACGGACGTGAACGGGCCGTTCCAACAAGCGGACCGGCTGCAGCCGTTGATCGAGCAAGTTCAGAAACAACCACAGCCAGTCGTCAGGACGATTGACTGGACAGGGGACGCGGCGGCGGCGGAGACGTTCCACGCCATTCCGCTTGTGGGGCGGAACAACGAGCTTCTTGCCGTGCTTTTGCTCGGTAGTTCGCGCAAGGAAGTCGTACTTTTGACTCGACACATTTTGCAGATCGCGGCGGCGGTTGCGGGAGCGGCTCTGCTGATTGGATTGCTGATCACTTTCTGGGTGTCGGCAAGAATCACGCGGCCGCTGGAGGAACTGGCTGAAGGCGCGCGAGAGGTGGCTTCGGGTCGGTGGGATACGGTCATAGACCTGCGCGGCCGCGATGAGATTGGCCAACTCGCCTCGGCGTTCAATGAAATGACTCACACGTTGGCGGCGCAGCGGGATCAACTTGTGCAGACGGAACGAGTGGCGGCTTGGCGTGAACTGGCGCGGCGTTTGGCCCACGAACTGCGCAATCCTTTATTTCCGCTGCAAATCACCGTCGAGAATTTGCAGAAGGCGCGACAGTTGGATGCGAAGCAGTTTCTCGAGGTTTTTAATGAGTCGACAGCCACATTGAAGGCCGAACTCGCGAATCTGAACGCGATTGTTGGGCGGTTCAGCGATTTTTCAAAAATGCCCGCGCCACACTTTGCGCACGTCAATGTAAACGAAGCTTTACGCAATGCGGTGCGTCTGTTCGAACCGCAATTCAACGCTGTCGGCAAACCACCCATTATTCCGGAGTATTTTCTTACCGAACCGCTGCCTGAGATTGATGCGGATGCTGATCTGTTGCACCGCGCATTCCAGAATCTTGTATTGAACGCGCTGGATGCTATGCCCGCGGGCGGCACGCTGACCCTGCGGACGACCGAGCATGAAGGCAACGTTCGCATTGAAGTCGCGGACACTGGGAAAGGTCTCACACCTGAGGAATGCTCGCGGCTTTTCACGCCGTATTACACCACGAAAGTCCAGGGAACTGGCCTGGGCCTGGCGATTATTCAGTCGGTGATCAGCGATCATCACGGAACCATTTCCGTTTCGAGCGATGAAGGGCGCGGAACAACGTTTCGCATCGAGTTGCCGCAGCGGCAGTCCGCGCATCCTCCCACGCTTGCAGACGAAGCGGCAGCGACCGAAAAAAAGCCGCCGCAGAGCTTTACCGTGGCTGCCTCCGACTGACGCGTAGCCGCCAAAGCAAAGGACAACATTTGCCACGCAAAGCTCATCTTCTGCTCGTCGACGACGACCCCAACACACTGGCTTCTCTGTCGCGGGCGTTTAGACTCGCGGGCCATGAAGCAACCGTTTGCGACAACGCGCCGCGCGCTTTGGAGCTTTTGCGCACCGAAGCGTTCGACTTGATTCTTTCTGACGTGGTGATGCCCGGCAAAAGCGGGATCGAGTTGCTCGAAGATTTGAAACATGCTGGGGTGAAGACGCCGATCGTTCTGATTTCCGGGCAAGCGAATGTGGAAATGGCTGTCAAGGCGACGAAGCTGGGTGCGCTGGATTTTCTGGAAAAGCCGCTCTCGACGGAGAAGCTGCTCGTCACCGTGGAAAATGCTCTGCGCCTTTCGCGGCTCGAAGATGAAAACCGTGAGCTGCGCCACCGGCTTGGCAAGCACGAGTTGGTTGGGTCGGGTCCCGCGATGAAGAAACTGATAGCTCAGATCGATCGCGTAGCCGCCAGCGAAACGCGCGTTTGTATCCTTGGCGAGACGGGAACGGGCAAGGAATTAGTTGCGCGCGCGATTCATGAGAAGTCGCTGCGGCGGGAAAATGCGTTCATTACGTTGAATTGCGCGGCGGTGCCCGCGGAGCTGATCGAATCGGAGCTGTTCGGCCACGAAAAGGGCGCGTTCACCGGTGCGGCGGCCAAGCATTTGGGTAAATTCGAACAAGCGGAAGGCGGCACGCTGTTTCTGGACGAGATCGGTGACATGCCGGTTTCTATGCAGGCGAAATTGCTGCGCGTGCTCGAGGAGGGAGAAGTGGAACGCGTCGGTGGTGACAAGCCGATCCGCGTGAACGTTCGCGTCCTCGTTGCAACGCACCGGAATCTCGAGGAACTGGTGAAGCAGAACGTATTTCGCCGGGATCTGTTCCACCGGATTTACGTGTTTCCGCTGGTGTTGCCGCCGCTGCGCGAGCGGCCGGAAGACTTTGCAGAGCTTGTCGCGCACTTTGCGCGACAAGTGGCGGCGCTGAATGGCTGGAAGGAAAAGATCTTTGCGGCCGATGCAATTGCGGAGTTGCGCCGTTACGCGTGGCCGGGAAATGTGCGCGAGCTGCGCAACGTAGTGGAGCGCCTCGTGCTTCTCTCTGCGGAAGATTCCGTCGCCGCCGCCGATGTGCGGCTTGTACTTCCGGCGGAAGATGGTAACGGGGCTTCCGCCGTAGCCGGAGCCGTCGCAATAGGCACACTCGCGGAGCGCACCGAAGCGTTCGAGAAGGAAGTGCTGCTCGGAGAAATTAAGCGGCACAATTTCCACATGACCAATGTGGCGCGGGCGCTGGGTTTGGAGCGCAGCCACCTCTATAAGAAGTGCCAGCAGCTCGGAATTGATCTGCAATCGTTGCGCAAACCTGACTGATCTCTTCGGCGTTCGTCTTCGGTTGGTCTGCTGGTTATTCCTCTCGCAAAACCAATATTTTCTGAGTCCTTTTCTAATATGCCTGCAGGTCGTTGAAAACAGGGCAAATATAGTCCTTGACACAAAATAGCGAAAAGTAATATTATGTTTGCAGATTGCAATAAGTAGGTTCTTCGATGACTCTCGGTAACAAACTCCGTTCTCTCCGCGCCGTGGAAGGTTCTCTTCGTGGTCTTGGCCGCCCAATGACCCAGCAGGAATTGGCGAAAGCCATGAAGCGCGAAGTGGGCCGCGGGCTAAGCCAGGCATACCTCTCCCAAATCGAGAGCGGCACGCGCCCGCACCTCACGCACGGCACACGCACCCTGCTGGCGCGTTTCTTCCGCGTCTACCCCGGCTTTCTAGTGGACGACCCGGAAGGCTATACGCCAGAGCTGCAGTCTTCGTTGCGCGCCGTTGACGCCAAGATCGACTCCTGGATTTATGGCGGCGCGGAACAATTTGCCGCCGATCCGGAGTTACGGCGCGGCCTTTTAGTGATCGCGGAGGTGGAAGATTCCCGCAGAGCGCTCTTACTCCTCGCGGAAATTCTTCGCACGCCGGGCCTCGCCGAACGTCTCGGTGAGGTTTTGCATCCGGCCAAGCATCACGGCAGTGGACATCCACCGCCAACGAGTTCCCTGAATAACTGACCCGTCGGCGGGTCAGCGTCTCGAATTCCAGTCTGCGCAGCGAGAGCTGCGTTTCGGGGTGTCTTATGAACTGGTCTGACTTCTATCTGCTCTGCTTTCTTGTGGGATTTGCGCTCAGCGTGCTGTCGTTTCTCGCGGGCGCGGTCAACCTCCATCTGCCGTTTCACATTCACCTTCCGTTTCACGGTGCACATCATGTGGGCGGAATGCCGGGCGGCGGTCATGCGCACGGCGGGGGACTTCGCAGCGCGGGCGGAAAATCCGGCGGCCACATGTCCTGGCTAAACGCATCGACTCTGCTCGCGTTCCTGGCTTGGTTTGGCGGCGTCGGCTACATCCTGACGAAGCACTCTCACTTTGTAGGGCTGGCCATCCTCGGATTTGCGCTGCTGGCGGGCCTTTTCGCTGGGATGCTCGTTTTTCAGTTCATGGCGCGCATCGCGAAAGCCACGAGCGGCCAAATGCTGGATTGGGACTATCGCGTGGAGGGTGCGGTGGGTAGGGTCAGCATGGCGATCCGCGAAAACGGAACGGGAGAAGTGATCTTCGAACAGAACGGCGCGCGCAAAAGCTCAGGGGCGCGAAGCGATGACGGCACGAGTTTGCCGAAAGGGACCGAGGTAGTGATCTCGCGCTGCGAAGACGGCATCGCCTACGTGAAGCGGTGGGACGAATTCACGAAGTAGCCGCCACTACGCCGCCTAAAAGATTTTCTCGGACTGGCGCACGACGCAAACAGTCCGGTCGGGTGAAAAGGAGGTACATATGTTGGATTTTTCGAGTGTATGGGTCATGGCCGGGTTGTTGGTGCTGGTGATCCTCGTCATCTTAGTGACGTTCGCAAAGATGTTGCGGAAAGTCGGGCCGCACGAAGCGCTGGTGATTTACGGCATTCGCGGGCCGCGAACGATTACCAACGGCGGCACGATTATCTTGCCGATGCTGGAACAGTGCCGCGAACTCTCGCTGGAGCTGATGTCGTTTGACGTGGCTCCCCAGCAGAGCCTTTACACAAATCAGGGCGTCGCTGTCACGGTCGAAGCGGTCGCCCAACTCAAAGTGAAATCGGACCCCGTGTCCATTCGCACCGCGGCCGAGCAGTTTCTGACGAAGCGGCCGGAGCAGCGCGAAGGCTTGATTCGACTGGTAATGGAAGGCCACCTGCGCGGCATCATCGGGCAACTAACGGTCGAGCAGATCGTCAAGGAACCAGAAATGGTTGGCGACCGCATGCGATCTACATGCGCCGCCGACATGAGCAAGATGGGACTCGACGTCGTGAGCTTCACGATCAAGGAAGTGCGCGACAAGAACGAGTACATCACCAACATGGGCCGGCCAGACATCGCGCGCATCAAGCGCGACGCGGAAGTGGCCGCCGCCGAAGCCGATCGCGATATCGCCATCAAGCGCGCGGAAGCGACACGCGCCGCGGCCGTTGCGAAAGCGCAAGCCGACCAGGAGCGCGTCGCCGCGGAAACCGCGTCAATGGCTAAGCAGGCAGAAGCACAGCGCGACCTCGACATCAAAAAGGCAAACTATCTCGAAATGTCGAAGAAAGCTCAAGCCACTGCCGACAAAGCGTATGAAATTGAGACCAACATCATGCAGCAGCAAGTGGTCACTGAAGGCGTGCGCGTACAGCAAGTGGAGCGCGAGTCTCAAGTGAAGGTGCAGGATGCGGAAATCGCGCGCCGTGAACGCGAACTGATCGCCACCGTGCTCAAGCCTGCGGAGATCGAGCGCCAGCGCATCGAAACGCTCGCCAACGCCGAACGCCAGCGCCTGATGAGCGAAGCCGAAGGCCGAGCGTCTGCCATTCGCGCACAAGGCGAAGCCGAAGCCGAAATCATCTTCAAGAAAGGCGAAGCGGAAGCCAAAGCCATGAACATCAAGGCCGAGGCGTTCCAGGAGTACAACCAGGCCGCGGTGGTGGACAAGCTCATCACCAGTCTGCCCGAAGTCGTGCGTGCTCTTGCCGAGCCACTCGGCAAAGTCGACAAAGTGACCATCGTCTCGACAGGGAATGGCGATGCAGCCGGGGCTTACAAGCTCACCGGCGACATCACGAAGATTGCCGCGCAAGTGCCGGCGCTCTTCGAAGCGCTCTCCGGCATGCAAATGTCGGACCTGCTCAGCAAAGTACGCATGATTGGCGACAAGGCGCCGAAGCCGGAAATACCGATCGCTCCTAAGAAGTAACGTTCGCTTCCGTCCCGGTGGGCGCGCGAGTTCCCACCGAGGACGCTCGATGGCAGTTGGGGGACGGCCATGACGTGGAAAGACGAACTCCTGATGTTCTGGATTTTCTTCGCAGTGGTGATTACGTTTGCCGCCCGGCACTTTTTGGGAGGGGCGGTTCATTTGATGGAGCAAATGGCGTCGTGCAGCATCGCTTATCTGCCCGCGCTCATGCACACGCTGACGGGCCGCTTGCGGTAGCGGCTTTTGCTTCGATCGTAGTGGGCTTGAGCACCGTGCAGTTCGGAGTCTTGGATTTGGTTTTTTGTTGGGAATTATTTTTCGGCCGTTTGAAAGGAGAAATGTCATGGGACTTTTAGAAAGAGTAGGCACGTTAATCCGGGCCAATCTGAACGACATGATCGATCGTGCAGAAGACCCGGAGAAAATGATCAAGCAAGTGATGATGGATATGGAGAATCAGTATCTCCAGGTCAAAACGCAGGTCGCGGTTTCCATCGCCGACCAGCACATGCTCGAAAAGAAGCTTCGTGAAAACGAAGATTCGGGCAAGGACTGGATGCGCAAAGCCGAACTTGCCGTCGACAAAGGGCAGGACGACCTGGCTCGCGCCGCGTTGGACCGCTTCCACACCTCGCAGCGGCTGGCGACGAGCTACCGCGAACAGGTCGACGACCAGAAAGCGCAAGTCGAAGCATTGAAGAGCGCTTTGCAGAAGCTCGAGCAAAAGCTCGACGAAGCCAAGTCCAAGCGTGATTTGCTGCTCGCGCGCCATCGCCGCAGCGTAGCCCTTGGCAAAGCCGCGCGCGCCGGAACCGTGATCGGCGACAACTCGAAGAGCGCTAGCTTTGACCGGTTGAAGGACCGTGTGAATCAGACCGAAGCCGTGGCCACCGCGGAAGTCGAACTCCTGACAGACGACATGGGTGAGAAACTGATCCGCCTCGACCGCGACAACGAGGTCGAGCGCCTGCTGAACGATCTGAAATCGCGCCGCTGCCTGCCGGGCTGAGTGTAATGTAGGCGCGCGCGAACGCGGATAAGTGCCGCGCCGCTACATCTCCGCGAAATTTCTGTGGTCCTAGCGGGCCACCAAATAAAGCAGGGCGAGGAAGATGCCGTTGATCCCCGCTGCGATGAGAAACGCTGGCAGCCGTGCGATATGGTCCACTTCTTCTAGTACCATCATCAGAACGGCAGTCCAGGCGATCGCCGCTAGAGGCGGGCCAACCACCGGGATTAGAGTAAGACAATTTACGAACCAACCGAGAAGCGCCGGCCGCAGGACGGCGAAAAATGTCCCTTCACTACCGAGAAAGCATCTGGCGATGAAGTGAGCAACGCCGACCTGGATGAGCGCCACGGCGCCCGAATAAATGCAGACGAACAGCAGCCCGAGCACTAATCCCCAAAGAATTGTCCCCGCAGTGGCTCCTTCGCGAGTCAGCATTTTTGGCAACGCCGTCACAAGAAAAATAATCGATGCGGCAATCGTGCTGAAAATGGCGCCGTAAAATAGCGCGTCCGGGTCGCGCGAAGTGCGGCGGATGGCCACTCCGGTCAAGCGCGCAACGTCGAACGCCATGCGCAGATAGTAGCCCGGGCAAATCCCCTCGGGCGGAGGCACCATCTCTTCGGGTATGAAGGGCCGCGCTCCTCCCGAACAGTTGTGGGAGCCTGCATATTGCATCCCGCACACGTCGCATTTCACAAGGCCCTCTACATAGCTTCCCTCTACGAAGATGAGCGACCAGACTTTATCACGATCCGCACGTCTAAGCCGTTGGAGCACGCCGTTCCACCTAGTAGCCGTGTGCCTTGACGTGCCAGAATGTACCCAATGAGTCCCTGGATAATAGCCGCTCCCGCCATAACGACCACCGCAGCCGCAGGTCTCTGTGCCTTCGGAGCGGCCTATCCTCGCTCTCAACTCTTTGGCTCGACGGTTTGCCGCACGAACTCACCGCGCAAACTGGCTCTCACGTTTGACGACGGGCCGAACCCCGCCATCACGCCCAAGCTGCTCGACCTGCTGGACCGCTACAAGGCCAGAGCGACATTCTTCGTCGTTGGAAAGCACTCACGTGAGTGTCCGGAGCTCCTCAAGGAGACCGCAGCCCGCGGCCACGTCATCGGCAATCACACCGACGCGCATCCCAATCTGTTCTGGCTCAAGCCGGATCAGATCACCGTCGAGCTCCGCTGCTGCAATTTTTCGATCATCGCGGCCACCGGCGCGCCGCCCCACTGGTTCCGTCCGCCCTGGGGATTGCGCAATCCGTGGGTGATTCCCGCCGCCCGTGAACTGAAACAACGCGCCGTGATGTGGACGCTAATCCCCGGCGACTGGCGCGCCACATCTTCAGAATGGCTCATCCCGCGCATGGGCCCAATCGCGGAGCGTGCGAAGCGCCATCTGCCCGCGTCTGGTTCAGGCCCCAACGCCACGAACGGCTCCGCCGCCACAGGAGACATCCTCTGCCTGCATGACGGCTCGCACCGCCAGCTGAACGCCGACCGTTTACCAACTCTCGCGGCGCTCGAATATTGGCTACCCCGATGGCGTGACCTCGGCCTGGAATTTGTTACAATCGAAGAAGCGGTGAGCATGCCCGCAACATAGCCATGGACGAGCGCGCTTTTTACACCGAAAAGGAAGAAACCAGAAAGATCAAGCTTGTTTGTCCCAGTTGCCGTGGGGAGTTTGAGTTTCCCGTGCGCTGGAAGGTTTCGCGCAAAAAGAGAGAACTCCCGCGCGGTGCCGGTGAAGAAGACCGCAGAAAGTTCGCCAAGGCTGCTTCCTACATGGTGCGGCTCGACGATCTCGTCGCCTGCTTCAAATGCCGCAAGCGTTTTGAACTGACCGGGCAATCCACGGTGCTCATCAATGATAATCTCGGCGATCCTAACGCCGATCCGGAAAACTTCGGCAATCGGTAGTCTTGTTCGGCACAATCGCCATGCCCGTTTCACAGGAAGAGATCAGGGCTAGGATTCGCACGTTGCATTCTACTCTGTGGTTGCCATTTTTTGACTTCCGGTTTGACCGTCATCCTCCCGGCATCGGCTGTGCGTCAAATAGGGTTTCTGCGAGTACTTCGATATTGTTCCCGTGAGCGAATTTGCTGAAAATTTGAGCCCTAGACTGAACTGGAGATGGTGGGTCAGTTTGGACGATCACCGAGGTATCGGCATGAATGGAGGGAAGGTCGGAGCGGTGGTGGGTGTTGCGTTTGGTTGCGCGTGGGGAATTGCGGGGGCGATAGCACTGCCTGCCCCCTGGAGTACATGGTGCGTGGGACTCAGCATTGGAATTTCGGTTGCCCTTGCTACTGGGCTGGCGGTGCTTCCCGGACGGGTGGGGTCCGGCACCTTTCGCGGCCAGGTGTATGGGGTGGCAGTCGCGCTCGAGGGCATGGGTATCGTTATGGCGACGTGGTTGCTAAGGTATTTCTCCCTTTCGCGGTTTCTCTTGCCTGCCATCGGATTCGTCGTCGGGTTGCATTTCATTGGGTTGTGGAAAGCAACAGACTTGTCGCTCTTCCTCTGGACGGCAGGAGCGCTATGCATCGTATGCGCCGTCGCAGCGTTCTTGCCTGGGTTCACTGAAAACGGCGGCATTGATGTGCGTCAGGTCGTGGCCGGGCTGGGTTGTGCGCTCGTGCTCTGGGCCGCGGGCGCAGCGACTCTGTAGTCCTCCAGAAACGGCGTTGGAAAACGAAAGACACGGCTCCGGCCGTATCGTCGCCACTACGGAAGCAATCCGGTTCCTTCCGGCATGACCGTTGCTCTGGAATGTTCGCGAGCAAAATGCAGAAATTACGATGGAAATTTATCTCCGAACATGGGAAGGCCGCTCTTAGACGATGATCGCGAGGCTTCGTCCTCAATCACATCCCAGTGTTCGGCCAGAAGTCCATCCTCGATGCGAAGGATGTCCGCTGCAATCCAGTTCACGGGCAGACCCATGCCGGAAAATCGTCCATGCAGGATCACAAAGTCGCCGTCCGCGACGGTCGCCCCATGTTCGTACCTCAGCGTCGGCGGGATGCTTTTGATGAGGTTGAAGAGGCCTTCGCGCCCCGGCGCAATGTGCGCGCTGTGCTGAATGTAGCTGGGAGACCAAAACTTCTCAGCCGCGGCATAGTCGCGCTTGTTGAAAAGCGTGTCAAAGGCCTTCAGTACCAGCTCCTTGTTCTTTTCCTCCAGTTTGCTGGCCATGTTCTGTCCTTTCGTCGTTTCTGAACCTGGCTGCTCGGATCGGCGATCACATTGTCAGGACAGCGCGGAACCGGGCCTTGCCTTCCGCAACGCGTTCGTAAGCCTTCGCAGCCTCCGCTAATGGGTACGTCTCGACAATCGTTTTAACTCTTCCTTGCGCCACGAAATCGAGCGCTTCGTAGAGATATTCGGGCCCGTTTTGCTGGCTGCCAATGATTCGAATGCGTTTCGAGATGAGATCCATCAGCGACACGGAAATCGGCTCCGCGTCAGCACCCATCGCGACGAGCCGGCCGTCCGGCCGCAACCCTTGAATGCTGTCGTTCATCGCCTTGGTGGAGTTCGACGTGCTGAGGATCACGTCCGCGCCACCCGCCGCGGCCAAGCTCTTGCCGTCCCGGACAATTTCATCCGCGCCGAGATCGCGGATCAGCTTGTCTTTATCCGGGGAATGCGACACTGCGATGGTCTCGAAGCCTGCGGCCTTCGCGTATTGCACTGCCAAATGCCCAAGCCCGCCGATGCCGAGCACGGCCACGCGTTCATGCGGCTTGGGATCGGCCCAGCGGAGCCCGCTATAGACCGTGTAACCGGCGCAGAAGATGGGCGCTGCCTGTTCATAGGAAACCTTGTCCGGAATCAGATACGTTGCGTCGGCATTCATCGGCATGTACTCGGCGTGTCCGCCTTGTGCGTCAATTCCTGTGCTTTTCAGATAAGGGCAGAACATTTTGCGGCCACGCTGGCACCATTCGCAGCGCCCGCAGGTGGATTGAACCCAGGCCGTGCCCACGCGGTCGCCCACTTTCCGCGTCGTGACGTCAGGAGCCACGGCAACGATCTCGCCGACTGGCTCGTGACCTAAGATTCGGGGGAATGACCCGGGAATGTGTCCCAGTGTTTCGTGCACGTCGGTATAACAAATGCCGCTCGCATGCATTTTCACCAGCACTTGATTGGGTCCGGGTTGCGGTTGCGGAACGTCTTTGACCTGCCACGAACTGCTCACAGCGGGAACGACTGCAGCTTTCATAATACTTCCTCCCTCATAACACTTTCTCCCTTCATAACACTTTCCCCCGGTACGATTCGATGCGAGTGCCTTTGCCGTCGGTACACGATTTCGATACCGTGATTTTGGATAAAGGCCGCAGAGCAAGATGCGAACAACTCTGACCGGATCGTTCTCCCTACTCGTTAAATCCCGCGCCGAAGATCCACTTTCAAGAATTTTAAATTTCCGGATACATCTCAAAAAACGCCGAGACCGACTCGTGAAACGTCGCCTCGATCTCTTCTTTCGTGCCCTCGATCAAGTGCATGCTGATGCGCGCCGACCGTCCGTTTTTCAGAACCACCGTGGCGTCCCTCACTTCGCCCAGCTCCTCTTCCGGGAGCAACCGCATTCCATAAATCAGTGCCAGCTTCGCCATAGACCGTGCCCTCTCTCCTCGTTGCCTGTTGAGTGGCCCTGAGGCTACTCAGTTTCCACCTTCGGCGTCAACAGCGATAGCCACCGCCGGAGCAAAGATCGCCGGATGGAAGGAGATGCGATCAATTGTAATCCATTCATCAGGGCACGATTCGCGCGTTCGTATCTCCCCGCCTGCCTGCGTAGCTTCCAGGAGGTAAGTCTTGATTGCCGCAGTGCTTTTGTTCGTAGACGCTGAGAAACTGAAAGTACTATGGTCATCGGCTCTAAATAGTGCCTAAAATTAAGATTCCGAACGCCAACGACACGATCAAAGCGAGCCTCCAATGCGCGCAAGCAGATGCATTCGATGGGTGGGAAGTCTCCTGGTCTGTTCATTTCTATGCTGGCCTGCTTTCGGTCAAGAAACGACCCACTACACGAGATTCCGAGACGCAAAGTGGTATGCGCGACAGCTTGAGCTTCTACAGGACGAACGCGCCAAGACCGACACTGAAATAAAAGAACTGGTCGAAGCACGCCAGTCCGGAAAGGGCACAACCGATGCGGTTGCTTTGGATCAGGAGCCCGAGAGCGTGACCTCGGAAGGTCAAATGGAAGTCCTGCAGAAGAGACGGATTCTACTGCTGCGGCAGATTGATGAGTTGGAAGAACAAGCAAGACACAATGCGATCGTGCCAGGAGAATTGCGCTCCGAATACGGACCAGAATTACCGGCGACACCCAAGGCAAAAATTAGCCGCGCGGAAAAAGAGTTACAGAATTTGCTGGCGCAAGAAAAAGAACACTTGGCGAATGCCCGGAAGGAAGCGGACCTGCTTCAACGCGATCAGAAACTTAAAACGCAACAGGAGTATTCCAATCCCGAGCCGCGATCCCGGAGAAGCGAGCCATCGGAGCTTGGAGAGATAAACAGGCATTTAGCCGAGAGGCGGGCCGAGGTGCAGGAGACCGAACAAAAGGTTGCTGAACTGGAAGATCAGATCGAGGATCTGAGACGGAATTCTCCGGTTGAGAATGAAAAGACCGACGCTGCTCCAGAGAGTGATTCATCGAATGCGGCGAACGACCGCTCAAGCGATGAGAAGAATGAAGCGTATTGGAGAAAACAGTTTTCTGCAATCGATGACAACATTAGGACTGCGCAAACGGAACTGGACATCTTGCAGCGAGAACTTAATGTGGGGTTGATCCAGTACTACCCGAACCCGGCGACTGCGATGAAAGAGAGTGTCACGCGGAAAGCGATTAACGAACAGCGCAACGCGATTGAGGAAAAGAAGAAGGAAATCGGGGAATTCAAGAAACAGCGAGATGAGTTGGAGGATGCATTGCGGCATGCGGGTGGGCCTGCGGGCTGGTCGCGCTGATGACGGCAAGAATTGGCGAGAGCGGGGCGAATGGTGCCAACACCACGTCTCGGATAGAAGGAGGCTGTATGCATATTCCGGTCCGGCGGGACGCGTTTTCTCTTTGCTTCCTCCTGGCGATCCTGGTTTTCTCCGTCGGTTGCGGCAGCAGTTCTCCCACAATGCAGAAACCCGAGTGCGGAGGATGTCAGTTCGTGTTTGCTACCACGAACTCCGGCCAAATCCTGACATTTCCGGTTAATCTAGCAGGAGGCGGCCTCGGCGCGCCAACCTCGATTGCAGGGCCAGCGAATGCCGCCGGTCTCGCTACGGTCTTTGCGGTGCTCCCGACGCGACTCAACCTGTACGTTTCCGATCCTCAAGCCGGTGCCATTCGCGTTTACACCCTCAGTTCGACCCTCGGCAGCACGCTGTCTCCGGCATCGGTTGGCCCGTATCCTCTGGGCACTGGAAATGGCACGCCAGGAGAAATGGCTCTTGGCAACGCGCTCTATGTGGCCACTTCCGTGGGAAGCATCGCCGCGTTTAATATGAATGCCGATGGCTCGCTCACCAGCGTGCCGGGCTCCCCCTTTGCCGCGGGGACGGGACCGTCGCATCTAGCCGCGGTTTCCTCGCAGACGGTGGCCAACACATCCTTTCTCTACGCCTCAAACGCGGGCGACGCGAACGGCAGCATCTCTGCATTCAAGATGACTTCGAGCGGCGCGCTGGTGCCCGTGCCGGGCTCGCCATTTTCAACGGTTTCGGGTGGTGGTCCGGCAGGATTTTATACCTTCGGAGAAAATCTCTACGTGGCTCTCCAAAATGCCAATGCCGTGGCCGCGTTCGCCATCGCTGACGATGGATCCTTAACTCCACTCCCAGGGTCGCCGTTCCCCGCCGGGCGTGGCACATTTTCTCTTAACGGGGCGAGCGGCTTCCTCCTTGCGACGAATAATCTCGATGGGACTATATCTTCATACAGCATTGATCCGCAGAGCGGCGTTCTTACAGAAGTGGCCGGGTCCCCGTTTCCCGGTGCCGTCACTTCAGGGGACACAGTGTATTCCAACGGTAGGTTGTTTGTGCCGGATGCGTCTTCCAATAACATCATGGGCTTCCAATTCGATTCGACGGGCGCCGTTTCGTCGCTGATGGGTTCCCCGTTTCAAGCTGGTGCGGGCCCCGTAGCTCTGACAGCCGGGCAATTTCCGGGTTTCGACCCATAACTGGCAATTTAACCCTCGGCCCTATGACATAGCCAGCCGGCCGAAAGGTCTCGCCAGCGTCGTGGTACTGTGCCAATCCTGCTTGGGCATCGTGCCCCCACAGAATGGCGTGCCTAAAATGTCCGATGTGCGTCGCCAAAGGGCCGAAAAGGTTGATCGAGGCGAGGGATGGAATTCTCCCCCTCATGTAAGAGGTCCCGTTGACCGATGAAGAGGGGTCAGTTGCTGATGGTGTTGGCAGAGCACTCGATCGATACGTCGACAACCGAAAAGATGTACCACCGCCTGCGGTGGCGAAAGAACTCTATATTTTCAATTCCTAAATTCCCTGAGAGCTGTTCATCGGCTATTTGTTAGGAAGTTCGTTGCGAGGGCCGGGATTCTTCTTGAAGTGTTGAAACTGCTCGCTCCAGGATGCGACGAATTTTCCCACCGCCCATTGTGCCATCACGGCTTTCTCGTAGGCCAGAAGAGGTGAGCGCGCTAGTGGCATACCTATCCCGTTCTGAGTCACGGGACAAACTAGCACTTCATCGCTTGTCAGCACAACTAGGAGCCCCCACGTTGGGGATCCAAAAGCGTCGGTGGCTTCCGGAAAAACCTTCGCGATCTGCTCCCAAGTTACCGGCAATTCGTCGAAGCCAACCAGACTCTGAGGAGCACGCAGAGAGGTCACATAATCCGGCAGTTCGTCCGCCGAACAACCTAGTTTTGGTTCGGTCCATTTGCCCCAACCGCTCACGAACCAATGACCTTTCTCTCGTGCAACGCTCCAATTGACCGGCAATACCTCCAAGTTGCATTCGCCCTGCATGGAAACGGGCATACTCATGTGGCTTTTACCCTTTTCACTTTCACGGACGAGAGTTTCTGTCGCCTTGTCTCCGGCTACAGATGAAATGTCGAGCGGACGCTGATAGCTGCCATCGTCCAGGTTGTAGGTATGGAAGGATTCAATCTGCGCATAGTTGGCCTGAGCGAGTCCGACGTAATCACCCGAGACAAAAACGACCGGACGGGCGAAAGCCGCCTCATCGGGAAGAGTCGCTGCCTCCTTGACGGAAAGCTCGTGCATAGAGATCTGCTTTCCAAGTGGAGCAAGCCACACAAATTCCTCTTTCTTGTCGTCACGGGAGCTGGTGTTTGACCCCATCTGCCAGAATCCATCTCGGCGCGGGACGAGTAAATTTCGCGATTGATCGATGACTACGCTTCCAGCCACCCGCGTGATCCAAAGAGTTCGATAGACGCCGTACCGGGATGTGACTTCCGAGCTCTGTCTGAGGCCGAGTAGCAATCCTGCATCTTTGGCAGGGCCCGTTTCCGTATGCTGCGGCGTGGGAGTCATAGGCGGTATTGGCTCCGGTTCATAATGTCCGTCGTCCAAATGGAGGCGATGGACGGTGCCATTTAGTTTGCGCCACTGAGCGTCCACCCAATTAGTCGCAATGATATCGAGTTGCTTGCCGGACTTCCCGGGAACCAGAGCGAGTTTATCGGCCAGAATGGGACAAGTCTTGTCTTCAAAGAAATCTATGTACTCCGAACAGAAGGCTCCGCGTGTCAACTCGTGACCCTCTCGATCGAATACAACTGCACCTCCTGGATATCCATGATCGTTCTCTCCAGGCCACTTTTCTTCCTCTTCGACCTTCGAAGGCCAGATTACGATTTCGTCTGTCCCGTCTCCGTTCAAATCTCTATAGGAAATCCACTCGCTCGGAGCGTAGAGCAAAGGCGAGTCCCACTTCATACGATAGGTACCACTTTCGATTTGGCCGTAAACCAACCGGGCAACGTCACTGTAGTTGATAGCGCTCAGAGAGTCATCCGCACACGGGGTGACACGCAATAACCCCACTACAGATTCCGGATCGGTCTTGCTTAGGTGTCGAGTTTCGAGTTCCAACAGCACAAGGATACGGTCTTCGGTCTCGCATGCAGCTTCTGGCGAGTTCCCAATGTCCCAGAGGATCTCCACTCCTCTGGTATCGTGCAAAATTGCCGAGGTAATCGCTCGCAGTTCTGCATCAGACAGCTGTCGTGATCCGGAACTTTTCCTCTGACTTGTCTTGAGTTTTATTTGGAGGTTCTTGAAATTGTAATGGGTAGCTAGAAATGCGAACTGCTTGTCTTCGAAGACCGAGATTGTCTCATTCTTTTGGAGAGCCGTAACAAACTCGTCGCGGCTCATCGGGCAAGTGACTTTTGGTACTCTGTTGCTGCTACTCGGCCCGGAGAAGATATTCTGCCAAAGCACAGGCTTGCCCAAGACCTTTTGCGCACAAAGTAAGAACTCCTGCTCGGGTGACATTCCACGATGCTGAACTTGGCCGAAGGTGGAGGAAGCCGTAGCAAACGAAAACGCTAACAAGGCCAGTAATCGGGACAATTTCATCTAGGTCAACCCCCAGGATGGCATCGCAATGACTCTGCACACTCGAATTATAAGTATTGTGGAATGGCGTCTCTTTTACGTGCGAAATGCGAAAGATCTGCAGCGAATTAATCAACGGTTTGCTGGTCCTAGCCGGGTGCCCCGTACGCCGCTTTTGCGTGTGGGGCTTTCGACTCTTCTTCGAGTTTCGCCACGCGCGCTCCCAGAAATTTCCACAGCTCATTCGAATGATATCAAGAAAGTACTTGACAATTAAAATATCTACCTGCTACTATTTCCCATGTTCTCATCGCGATCCACCCGATCAACCTCCCGCTCGTCCTATTCGCGCGCGAATTTCTCTCCTTCCGTTCCGCCCTCTGCGGACTCTGTGTCCGGTGCCTGCTCCAACCCGGTCGGAGTGTTAAAAATCACCCTCCTCCACCCTGCCCACCCATCCCCGGCAGTCATCCCCAACAATTCGCGACTCTGCTCTCCCAGAGCAAAAAACCGCAAAAGAGAGAGCATCCAAACCCCGCATTTTCAAGCAGTTACAAACGCCTATTCACATAACCCTCGTATTTTCATTCTCTTACAAACTGGGGGAGGGGGTTTTTTCAGCAAGCCAGCGAAGCATCTTGATCGTTCGTCTGCGTACACGAACGAAACGCTGCAAACCCTTTCCTCTCATGTGCGTACGCACTCTTTCGTGCACAACGGGGGTAGGGGTATCGTCTCTCCTCGTTACCTCGTGACTTCCTTACGCCTCTACTTCGCCTCTCCCTCCCGTCATACCTGGCATCAAATCCTTTGCGCGGCTCAAACGGCAGGGCTTTTACGGAGGCGCATTCCATCGGTCGCTGACTCCACGCCAAGTCGCGTTCAGAGAAACGGGCCCCCGATATATTCTCCACTTCACTCGCCCGCGCTAGCGATATACTCAGACATCCAGTACCCGCCCCGAGGGCATCGCACAAAGCGTAACGGAGGAATGGGATGAGAGACGTGCTCCGGCGAAGGTTCCCTTTGACTCCATTGTTGCTGGCTGCAAGTCTGTTTATATTTTCCCTCGGCGTCTCCGCGCAGCAGCCCGATGGGCCGCAGACCTCTCCGCCGCCTCCGGTAAGTCCGGCACAGCCCGCAGCGCCACCGCCCCAACCTTCTTCGGAAAAAATCAGAATTCCCGCGGGCACTCGTGTCGCCGTCGTCCTCGAAAATGGTATTTCCACGCGTGGCGCAAAACCCGGCGATTCCGTCTACTTCCGCACGTCGTTCCCCATCACCCAGAACAATCACGTCATCATCCCCGTTGGCTCCTATCTTCGCGGTGAACTGACCGAATCCAAGCGGCCGGGCAAAGTGAAAGGCCGCGGTGAATTCCGCATGCATCTGAACACGCTGATTTTTCCGAACGGCTACACCGTGGACCTGAACGCGACTCCGCGCAGCGCGGATTCCGGCGGAAAAGAAACGATGGACTCCGAAGGAAAAGTGGTCGGCGCCGGCGGCAAAGGCAAAGACGCGCAGACCGTCGCGGAAACGACAGCGGCGGGGGCGGGTATTGGCGCCATTGCAGACGGTGTTAAGGGCCTCGGGATCGGCGCGGGAGTAGGCGCGGCTGCAGGGCTCGCCGCTGTACTTTTAACGCGGGGACCCGAAGCGGAGCTTCCTCGCGGTTCAACGCTGGATGTCGTGCTCGAGCACGAGCTCGCTTTGGATAGCAATCAGATTCGGTACACTGACACGGGCCAATATCAGCCGATTACCCCGCCGCCCATCCGGCAGCCCTAGTGCTGGACGCACTCGACGCTTTCAAACTCCACATTCCTTTTTTTGAGGATGATTAAGCTGGAGCGCGTTGCGCGGTGGCGGACTGAAATCGCATCGGGCTGAAACGTTCCCAATCGACGCTGACGCGTTGCAGGGTTACCCACTCGCGCACGAGTTTCGCTGTGACGGGCGCGAGGAGAATTCCACTCCGAAAGTGTCCGGTCGCGATGAGCAGTCCGTCGATGTCGGTCGGTCCGAGAATCGGAAGATGATCCGGCGAATCGGGCCGCAGCCCCGCCCAGGTTTCTTCCACACGCGCGCCCGCTAAACCCGGCGCCAGTTCGATCGCTCCACCGAGAATTTTCTCAAGCCCGCCTGCCGTGACGGTCCGCTCGAAGCCCGTATATTCCACCGTCGCTCCCGCAAGAATCCGTCCGTCATTGCGCGGAACGAGATAAATTTTCTCCGACCACAGCACTCTTTCGATTTTCAAATCGTCTGAGCGCAACGACACCATTTGTCCCTTCGCTGGCCGTACCGGCGCGTAAGGCGCTACGCCTTCGATATTTGCGGAAAAGCATCCAGCGGCAACGACCGTCCACTGCGCTTCGACGCGTTCGTTTTTCAGCTGCAGCCCAGCGCATCGCCCGCCTTCGCGCCAGATGGCCTCCACGCTATTCCCAGAAAAAAACTGCACGCCTCTTCGCCGCGCAGCTTCGAGCACCGCTTGCGTCAGCGCACGATTATCGACAGACGCTTCGTCCGGCCGAAGCACACCAGCTTCGAGATCGTCGCTGAGAGATGGTTCCAACCCAAGCGCGTCCTGTGCGCTGAGCGGCTCCGCTTTGAGTCCCAGCCCGTGATGCAACGCAATCACGGTGCTGAGCTCCTCCCGCGCATCCCGCGAAAAAATTGCCTGCAGCGTTCCTTTTGGCCGGAAGCCCGCGCTTTGCCCCGAGATCTCCTCGATCGAGCGCACGAATTCCGCA
>DASXMM010000356.1:0-8333 GCA_036495665.1 Candidatus Acidiferrum sp.
AACTGCGTGGGCCGCTCGGGAACTTCGATGGTATCGATGAGCTTCGCTGCCGCGTTGAACACGTAGACCTGTCCCGCCGCGATGTAGACATTTCCCTGTTCGTCCTCGGTTACGCTCTCACCGCCGATGTTTGCGAACAAACTGAGATTCGTGAGGGTTCCGTCCTCGCTCACTATGGCGCTATACGTCTTCTGCTCCTCCTCATCGCAGACGTAAACGGGCCGGCCAATCGGGGCAGGCGTGAGCCCGAACGCCCGCAGAACGTCGTGGATTTTTGAGCCGTAGTAAAGCTTGCCGGTGACAAAATCCTCGCCCGCAGGAATGAACGTGCTGCGATCGAGCGACACGAATTGATAGGGTTTCCTGCGCGTCACCGCTTCCCGAAAGTCATTTTCATTGCGCCAGTAATCCACGGGCACAATGGGAGTCATGCCAGGCCGAGGGACAGTCGGCTCCGCTTTTAGGAGCGTGAGTCGATCGAAGTCGGAGCCAGACTTGAACGCATAGACCGTTCCGTTGCCTTGGTAGGAGATCACCATGAGGTCATCGGACTTGTCGAATGCCAGTTGGACTGGGTCCAGGGGGTTGTCGCGAACCACCGAGAGTTCACGAGAAGCGGGCGACCACCGGTAGATCATTTGCCATTTTGCATCCACGAAATAAACGTCTCCAGAACTGTTCACCGCTCCGCCCGATATGTTGAAGAAACCGCCCGCCAGCCTTTCGACTTTCGCGCCGGGCGCCAAAAGAGAAGAAGATTGTGCAGGGCGAACTTGCGGCGCGTCGCTGGAGAAAGTCAGCCAAGCAAATTCGCGGTCACGAATCTCGAAATTGTGGGTGGCGTCGAAGACGGCATTGTCGAACGACACTTTGCTGTCGCTATAGCAATGCAGGTTGCGGAGTCGGATGTTCGTTGACGCGCTGACCTTCATGGAGTACGGAAATGGCTGATAACTGCTGACCACGCGGTACATGTGCAGGTTGGCGATGGTGATGTCGTGCGAATTTCGAATCTCAAGCGGCAACGCCGTGGCGCTCTCGCCGCGTTCCTCTTCCGTTTGTAGCGCGTAGATTTGCCAATTCGAGACGCGATCGAGCACGACTTCATTGCGCACGTGGTGCTCGCTGGATAACTCGTACACGCGTCCACTGGTGGAGGTATTTGAAACGTAGAGCCCTGCTTGTGCGAAGGTGCTGGGCGTCCAGATATTCACGAACGTGCCGCCGCCTCCAGCAGTGACCCAAAGGCTCGGATATTGGCCGTCCCACCGCCGCTGGATATCCGCGTCGGCCGTGTTGGTGTTGTTATAGATTTGGTTGCGAATTTTCCGGTTCTGTTCGGGCGTGTCACCCGGATTGACGGTTCCGTGTCCGCCCAGAAATCGCACATCGTCCACCATCGAGTCCGCACCCGCCATCCACTTCAGCGCAACGGCCCGAGAGTTTATGCCGTTCGTGTACAGGCCGATGCCGGTGACGATATTACTTCCGCCTTTAGGAGCTTCCAACAAAGGCTTCGGACTGCCCGCACCCTGGAATGCGGGAGTTTCATCCGCAAGCATGATGCGGGTGATGCTGGGGTGCAGGCCGATCAGAATGGTGTTGGGTTTGAGCTGAATTGTATCTGTGACGCGATACTGACCGATAGGAAAGTAGATCGTTTGGTGCTGGTCGATGGCGTTCTGCAAGGCCGCCGTGTCGTCCGTTGAACCGTCACCGGCCGCGCCGAGACTGCGGACGTTCACCCAAGTATTCATTGGCGGCAAATCGCGGATATCGGACTTAACCGGCGGGGGTACAGAGGCGAGTGGCGCAAGATCAAAAACGTCGCGAATAGCGGGGACCGCTCCAATGTCGTCGAAGTGTAAACCATGCGAGAAGATTTTAACCGTGTAAATCTGCGGGCCCGCGACTTTCTTGCCGCTTTCTCGAAAAGATGCAAAGACAGGTACGGCACGGCATACGACGTTTTCCATATTGATTTCGGTGCGCCGGCTGTCCTCTTCGCTGATGACCACGCCCGCGGTGCCGATGTTTTCGAAACGCGCGTCTTTTACCCAGAGCTCATCGAAATAGCCAGGGTCAATGGAAATTGCCGTGGGGACGTTTTTGAACTGTGGCCGGATGAGGGTCAGCCCCGCTTCATGTTCCCGGATCGCGGCCTCTGTTTGGCCCTCGAACGAACTATCGAGAATCGTGAACTGCCAGCCAGGGGAAGGTTTGCGCGTCCAAATGCCATACTTGCCACCGAAGAAGTGCAAGTCTTTCGCGACATTGCCGCCGTCATGAATTCCTGCGAGGCCGGACCCAAGATGGAAATCCATATGTGCCAGATAAGAGTGCTGCGCGTAATGGGCTCGTATCGCAACCGCGCCAGGATTGCCATCCTGGATTTCTACGTCGACGTTGCTGAGCGCGGAATAAAATGTGCCTGGGCCGGCGTCCGGGGGAGCTTTAGAACTGTCCTTCCCCGGCCGGCTGCCGGCAAAAAAGATCATGTATCGGGGTGCTTCTTGAAAGCCGGCTGTGTTAGCGCCCAGGACAATTACGGGGCGAGTCTTGCCGTACCCGAAAATGCGAATTCCCGGCCAAACGTAAATCGTGCGCGTGACTCGATAGCGGCCTGAAGGGATAAACAAAATGCCCTGGTTGATCGTCGCCTGGATCTGGTCAATGGCTTGTTGTAAACCGTCGCTATCATCGGCGATACCGTCAGCGTGAACGGGAAACTTCTCCGGAGTCAGGTAGGCTGCCTTCGCGTCGTCCAACCGTTCCGTATAATGGGAGTCGGCTGAGAACACGCATGCAGGGAAAGCAAGAACTGCCAGAGCCAGCATTCGCGTGATTATCATTGTGTTTGGCGTCTTCCCTCTTTTCATCTTCGCGTTCAAAGTGCTCCGTAAACTGTCCGCGTATTATCTTGATAGCGACACTGCGGTCGAGGCGGGTGTCGCGTGCGCGATACACGTCGCCCATGCCGTCCGAACCGACGGCCGCGAGTATCTGGTAGGGACCGAGCCTTGTTTCCGGAAGGAGTGGCATGAAGGAGGTCATTGTACCTTGGCGATGTCTGTGTTGTCGTGATAGAGCCTGGATCACGGGCAATTCGGAAACCATCTGCCGAGTGCGAATCGTGAGCGTCCGTTTCGCTCCACATTTAAACACACGCGGGCATGAGAGCAAGGTAATTGTTGCCCCGGTTCAGCGGGTTCCAGGTTCGCGACAGCTCCGGGGGCCGCACTCTTCCACCAAATCAAGCCTTTCCCTGCTCTCTCCAAGATTTCCTATAGGGAGATTTATAGAGACGGCCGAATGCGAATGGCTGTCCCGACCGCTCATTAAGTTCGCAGTTTCCGGGAACTTCATGTAGTGAGATATAGTCATACTTGACTTCACAATTCTGTCGAAGGAACTTGTTCACTTTCTTAGAAGTCATAGGAAAGGTGTTCTGGCTTCATGTCCGTCAGGAGATTCCAATGCGCTGCGTCCTCCGTCCGATTCGCCAAGCGCACCCAAGGGGATCACCGATGAAGCAGCCCGAGAGCTCTTGAAGCAAGGTATCGGTCGAGAGTTTATTGAGGATGCTCAAGCATAGTCTGGGGCGCTGGCGGCGGCTGACGCGGGGGCCCTTCCAAGATCGGATCAAAGCTGCCCTTCAGCGAGCCTGACTGTGGGAATGGTCGATACACCTATAAGTGCATATCAACACTATATTTGATAACCTAAAGGTGTACGTTTCTATGGATTGCGTACACCTATGGGTTTGTTCACTGGACGGGGGAAAACATGAGGGCCGAGTTCAGAACATTGCGAGCCAAACAGCTAGAAAGAGCCTTGGAAGCATTCGCTCCGGCGAAGAACTCGCCGCGTCCGCAGAAGGGCTGGCTCCGCGCTATCCGCGAAGCGACCGGAATCAGTCTACGGGTGATGGCCATCCGACTGAAAAAGACTCCCACACTGGCCGCAAAACTGGAGAAATCCGAAGCTGAATATCGCATTACGCTAGCGAGCCTTCGCGATGCGGCGGACGCTCTTGGATGTCAGCTTGTCTATGCTCTTGTGCCAAAGAGCGGAAGCATTCAAGACCTGGCGGAACAAGGCGCGAGAATGAAGGCAGCGGAAAACGTCCGCGCCGTTGAGCACAGCATGGCGTTGGAAGGTCAGGCTGTCGGTGGAATCGAGGACAAAATCGAGGAAGAAACCAAACGCATACTGAAGAAGGCCCGAAAGAAATGACCACATTTGGAAAAGGCAGCGAGGGCAATACCCCATTCTTGCCTGAAGAGCTTGCTGACCTCATTCCGAGTTTGGCAACAAAAGAAGAACTCAACGAATGGGAACGCGAGAACAATCTGCAAGCGAGAGCCTGGGCCATTGAAGAACGCACGAGCCCAGCAGATATCCCTTCTGACGAATATGTTCGAAAGCTACACAAAAGGATGTTCGACCAAACGTGGAAGTGGGCCGGGGAGTACCGACGCAGTGAGAAGAACATCGGAGTTCCAGTCTACGAAATTCGGGAGAGGTTCGTGGCGTTATGCGGTGACGTACACTATTGGATCGAGAACAACACCTATCCCCCGGATGAGATAGCTGTTCGCTTTCACCATCAGCTCACATTCATTCACCCCTTTCCAAACGGCAACGGCAGGCACGCGCGACTGATCGCAGACATACTCTTGATCAAGCTTGGCCGCCCTGCATTTACTTGGGGCTCCGCCAATCTGGTCAAAGAAGGTGAGGCACGCACAAAGTATCTGGAGGCGATTAGAGCGGCTGACAATGGGGACAACCAGCCACTTCTAAAGTTTGCTCGTTCGTGAGCGACGTGAGTGCGTACTCTCTGTTGGACCGACTGCGCTGTTGGCAAGATCACGTCCCGCATGTTTTGCTACGCAGAGCTAGAGAGCGGCCGATTTGCTCCATCCGAGCGCTGAAAGGCAAGACTAGCAAATTCGGATGGTCGCAGGCTCCGCAAACATCTTGATTGTTTTCAAGGGCCTCCGATCTTAGCCTCGGTGGCACCCTTCCCGCTGAATTGCAATTAAGCTGACAGAATTCATGGATTCTTCAATCGCCTCGCCCCCAGTCCCATGCATGGCCTCGACGTTTTCGCCCGACTCCGAATGCGTGTACACGCCAAGGTTCGCACCTACGCCACAAGCCACTCTCTTGCATCATTTCAAGTACTTCCCTGCCCGTCCAAGATTGCGTAGCGGGAGATCTATAGAGACCGCTGACGCGCACGGAAGCGCTCGATTTTCTTCTGCGCATTTTCCAAGTGCCCTTTGGACAAATGCACATAGCGTTCCGTTGTGAACGAACCCTTTCCTTCGATGAAGAACGAAAATATTTGAAGGCCGCGGCGCCGGTGAAGTGAGGGCTTTGGCCGCGAAGAGGCGGCAAAGATGCGGGCGGACGATATTACAAGTCAGATTGCGCAAGTAGCAGTTCAGGGGCACTGGGCCAGTCTCAAATTCTTCTCGCGGAGGACCGGCGTTATGAAGGCTGGCTTTAATAAGTCTGTTCCTTATTAAAACATCCGTTGGTTCGCTTTAATCGCTGATTCTAAAAGGAAATCAAACTGTTCGAATACACTTCATGACAATCTGCCGAGTGCGGACACTTTGGGTTTCTACTGGGCCCTGCACTGACATCGGATCATGAATGATAAAGGACGTTATCATTCGTCGAGACCCGGAGGGCTTGTCTGAGGTTCTTTTCAACCCAATTGCGTTTCCCCGAACGCGTTTCTGGATAACTTCCGTGTAGCCGACAACCTGGGAGCTATCTTGGGTAGCGGCTGGAATCGGGACGCCAAATGGATCACTTTTACGGAGCGCGGCCGGCCTCGCTGCGGTCGGATTCAGACACTGCGAATCGATCCGACTTCGATGCTGCGTGCGGAGTAGGTGCCGCGAGGGCGCAGGTCGGAATAGAAAGTTGACCTTATACTGCAGTATAGGTCCAGAATAATGGAATGAAAATCGGAGAACTATCCGCACAAGCTGGAGTCAATGTGCAGACGATCCGCTTTTATGAACGAGAGAAACTGCTTCCAATCCCTCTAAGGACACAGTCGGGCTACCGCACATTCACCGGGGCTGATTTGGAGCGAGTGCGATTTATCAAAGACTCGCAGCTGCTGGGCTTCACGCTCAAAGAAATCAAGGAATTGCTTGAGATTCACGAATCTGCGAAATCGTTTGCTGGCGGCAAGCGATCAAAGTCGAAGGAGTGGGAAAAGGCGTTTCGAATCGCGAAGGAACGGCTTGCGCTGATCAATCAGAAGATCGAATTTCTGAAAGTGCTTAAACTGCCGCTTGCTGCCGTGCTGGAACAGCCTGGCTCGGAGGAAACAATGGTCTGTCCCGCTTCGCTGATGGATCGCTCCGGCGCCGCGGCGATACCAAACCACGGCCGGAACGATAAGCAGCCACCTTCACGCCCTCGCAAAAAATCCGCTTGACTCTATACCTCGGTACAGACTTCACACTCCCCATAGAACGCGACTGAGAGCGGAAAGAATAAGTCTCAGATCGGTTCAGGACTGATTGTTCAGCTCACCGCAACGATTGGACCGAAGGGAGAAAATCAAATGACATGCAAGATCGCGGCAGTGGTGATCGTGACTGTGTTTTTTGCGTTTGCGCTAGCTGCTCCCGCCGTAAACACGCCGGATTTTTCCGGCAAGTGGGTTTTCAATGCCGCAAAGAGCAAGAACATCGGAATGATGGCCGGCGCGGAATATACGTTGACGATCAAGCAATCCGACAAGTTGCTGACCGTGCAGGACGACACCGTTTTCAACGGGCAGAAACAATCGCATGAGAACCGCTATGACTTGAGCGGGGCGACCGTTCCCAACGATTCGCCAATGGGAGAGAAGGCCCAGACTACGAGCAAATGGGAGGGGAACAAACTGGTGACGAGTTGGGAGACGGAAGGGGCGATTGCAGGAACGAAAGTGGTGCGGACGGAGACGCGCTATTTGTCGGATGACGGAAAGACTTTGTTCCTGGAATCCGCGCGCACCGGCAAGGAACCGATGGTTATAGTGTTCGACCGAAAGTGACGACCGTGCAACACAAGCAATTCCATTGGAGGATGCGTGCGTGGTGGCGAGGGTGGCACATCTAGGAAACGGCTGTGGCTGTTGCTCGGATTGATCGTGGCGGCCGGCGGAAGCGGAGGAGCTTACTTGCTCGGCAAACGGTCCCCCGAAGAACAGGGCACCCCCGCCGTTTCCACCGTTTCTCCGGAAATGCGGGAGATCGATTCGAGCGTCACCACCAGCGGAACGGTGCGGTTGCGGACCGGCGCGCAAGTGCGCGTTGGATCGCAAGTGTCGGGCATCGTGCGGAAGCTCAACGTGACGGTCGGCACGCATATTCAGAGGGAAGATGTCATCGCGGAAATCGATCCGAAGCCGCTGGAGGCGCGCGTGGAACAGGCGCGTACGCAGGCTGCGATAGATCAAGTAGGCGTGGCGAAAGCGCAACGTGATTTGAACCGCGGCCAGCAATTGTTTGCGGAAGGAGTTTTGCCCTCGCAGCAGAAAGAAGATATGGAATGGCAGATGAAAAGCGTACAAGCCAAGCTGGAGAAATCAAAGAGCGATTTGGCGGCGGCGGAAATTGATTTGTCGTATGCCGTGATTCGCGCGCCGATTTCCGGGACCGTCGCTTCGGTTTCAACCCAGGAGGGGGAGACCGTCGCGGCCTCGTTCGCGGCCCCCACGTTTGTGACGATTATCCAAGATAACGCACTGGAGCTGGTGGCGATGGTGGATGAGACGGATATCGCCAATGTACGGCCAGGCGAGCGCGTGAATTTTACGGTAGAGGCTTACCCATCGCTGGAAATCCCCGCTATGGTGAAGCGAATCGATCCGGTGGCGACGATTATTTCTGGCGTGGTCAATTATCCGGTGATGGCGGCGATACAAAAAGACGAGCGGCTGCTCAAGCCGGATATGACGGCGAACATCACGATCAAGACGGCGGAGCGCAAAGCGCTAGTTTTGCCCAACTCAGCGATTCAGCGCGACAGCGACGAGCGTTTTGTCTTCGTCCTAAAGGACGGAAAACAGGAGAAGAGGACCGTGACCATCGGGACGCGCAACGCAGGTTTCACGGAGGTCAAAAAAGGCGTGAAGGAAAAAGAGCAGGTGGTCATCAACCGCGTACCAGAGAAAGTAGATAAGGGCGAAAAACCATGATCGAAGTGGCACATCTCGGAAAGACGTACGAGCGTGGCGACGGGACACCAGTCGCGGCGCTAAAAGATATTTCGTTCCTCATCGAGAACGGAGAGTTCCTGACGATTCGCGG
>DASXMM010000357.1:0-6587 GCA_036495665.1 Candidatus Acidiferrum sp.
GCATACACTTCCTCGCGCCGGTCGCCACCAGGCTTCGGCGTCAACGAAATCCGAATCGTGTCTCCAATTCCTTCATACAACAAAACGCCCAGCGAAGCCGCCGACCAGATCTGCCCCTTCATCCCCATCCCTGCTTCGGTCAATCCGAGATGCAAGGGCTGCTCCGTCTTTCCCGACAAATCCCGGTACACGGTAATCAAATCCCGCGGCCGCGAAGTCTTGCACGAAATAATAATCTGATCGTTCCGGAGCCCGCATTCCAGCGCCAATTCCGTCGACTGCAGCGCCGACAGCACCATGCAATCGTTAATAATCTCTTCGGACTCCTTGCCCAGATTCTTGTCCGTGTTCTCCTGCATCTTGTGCATCACGAGCTCTTGATTCAACGAGCCGCCATTCACGCCGATGCGCACGGGTTTCCCGTTATCGCGCGCAATTTTGCAAATCGTAGAAAATTGCTCGTCGCGCCGCTGCCCTGCACCCACATTCCCCGGATTGATCCGGTACTTATCCAGCGCTTTCGCGCACTCCGGGTACTTCGTCAACAAAACGTGTCCGTTGTAATGAAAGTCTCCGATAATCGGTGCGTCGCATCCGGCATCCAAGAGCCGCTTCTTAATCTCCGGCACTGCCGCCGCTGCCTCCGGCACGTTCACCGTCCAGCGCACAATCTCCGATCCAGCCTCCGCCAACTCCACCGTCTGCTTAAAAGTCGTCGCCACGTCCGCCGTATCCGTATTCGTCATCGACTGCACGACAATCGGCGCGCCTCCGCCCACCAGCACGTGTCCCACGCGCACGCCGTAAGTCGCGCGCCGCGGTCTTCCCGCCGCCACCGCGTCCGTACCTTTAATCTGTGTAAGCATCACGCCTTATCTGAACCACGCCTTTGTAGAGGCCGGCCTTGTTTATTCTGAAACGGCCGGTTCCTTTATTTTAGCCTGACTTCGTTTCGAATACGAATCGCATCCCGCCTTTTGGCTTACGACACGTCAGGCATGTCATCCCAACCACCGCCTCCCGATAGCCACAAATTGACAAGTCCCGCCAAAAGCAACAGATGTTTCATTTTTTTGCTTCTTTGAATCAGTCGTTGACACTCTCCAACTTTTTGGAGTAAACCATGCCTCATCTTTAGCGGTGGGGGACCCTGCGAGTGGTCAGCAACCATCGTTTCATCTCCGGCATCAGTCTATCTTTCTCCCCTTATACAAGTCCGTCCCCTTGTGTCGAGGCAGAGAAGCTCGACTACCGTTTAGCGGGCGCTGTCGCCCGTGGATGCCGCGAGATGTTTCGCGAACGGCCGCTCTTCGCTTAACCATCAAGCTAAAGTGGGGGGGATTATGAAAGTTTGTGTCCGTCTTCTTTTGGCTTTCGTCCTGCTTCTCGGAGTGCTGTCCCTTGCTACTGCCTCATACGCCCAAACCTCGGATTCAGCGCTTGTCCAGGGCACCGTCATGGACAAGGCCGGCGCCGTCGTGCCGGATGCCACCGTCACGGTGGTGAACGCTGCAACGAACGAAACAAAAACCGCCACCACAAGCGCCTCGGGCGAGTACACCATCGCGAATGTGCCTCCAGGCTTGTACACCCTCAAGATCTCCAAGACGGGTTTCGCCACGGTCACTTTTGCCAGCATCAAGCTCGACGTCACCAAGAGTTACAACTACAACGCGACCCTCGAGGTCAGTTCCGGCAAAGAAGTCATCGAGGTCACCGCGCAATCGCAAGCAGAATTGCAGACCGCTGACGCCGTCGTTGGCAACGTCGTCGGTGAACATGAACTGATGAACCTCCCAACCCTCGGCCGCGATTCCCGCGAACTCCTCACTCTCCAGCCCATGTCCACGCCTTTCGAAAGCAGCAACGGCGGAGGCTTCGGCAATAGCGGCGGCACCATCGCCGGCGCTCGCAGCGATCAGAACGTCTTCAACCTCGACGGCATCGACATCACCGACAACACCATCGCCGGCGGCGGTAACCAGGTTCCGATCATCCCCATCAGCGTCGAAACCGTTTCCGAATTCCGCGTCGGCGTCACCAATAACAACGCCTCCTTCCAGCGTTCCGAGGGCGGCCAGATTAATGTCATCAGCAAGACCGGCACAAACGACTTTCACGGAGGTCTCTATTGGTACCACCAAAACTCCGCCCTCAACGCCAACACCTGGGATAACGGCCATACTCCTAATGGTTCCGGCTTGGACTTCACCCCCAAGCAGCCGCAGCACGACAACCGCGGCGGCGTGACCTTCGGTGGCCCGCTCAAGAAAAACAAAACCTTTATCTTTGGAAACTACGAACTTCGCCGGTTTCCTCAAGCGGTTGAGGTTGAGCGCATCGTGCCCAGGCAGTCCCTGCGGGATGGCATCCTCACCTTTAACGGCGTCCAGTACAATCTCGCAACCTCCATGGCCTGCGGTTCCAATGGCAACTTGCCATGCGACCCTCGAGGTATCGGGATCAGCCCTGCTGTCCAGCAACTCTGGAACATGCTGCCAATAGGCAATGACCCCAACGTCGGCGACGGCTCCAACACGGAAGGCCTCCGCACCAGCGTTCCGGAAAATCTCAAAGATGACTTCGTTAATGTCCGCCTGGATCACAATTTCACCGATAAAGTGAAATTCTTTGGCCGTTACCTCTATCACCGTGACCTTGCTCCCAATAGCTCCGGCCAAGCCGCTGGACAAGTCAGTTTCCTTACGGGTACCGCCGAGTCTTCCAGCGCCGCCGACATCCGCGGTGATGGCTTCACCAGCGGCCTTGACTGGTCAATCCGCGATAACCTGATTGACAGCGTTCATGTCGGCTGGATTCGCAGCCGCCAGGACTTCAACGTCATTCGCCCTCGCATCTCCGCGGCGGATTTGAACATTCCGGGCACGCAAACTCCATTGGGCGACATCGCCCTGGCTCCGGGCCTCGGGGCCACCGGCCTGATCGATACCGTCGTCGACGTCGATACGCAACGCGCCCGCCACCAAGCCATTTACGATAGCAGCAAGCAGTACGCCGACAACCTTACGTGGATCAAAGGCAAACACACGGTTGTCACGGGCGCCGACATTCGTTGGCTGCCCACCATTCACCAGCGCGATGACAAGGTCATTGGTTCGGTCACCTCCCTCGTGGCGACACTCGACTCGAACGAGTCAGGGGCAGGCACTCTTGCGATTCCTCAAGCAAATCGCCCCGGGGCCCTACCACTGGCTGATCAGTCGAACTGGGATCGTCTCTATGCTGCGACCCTCGGCTTGGTGAATAACGTTGGCATCCTGGCGGTTCGTAACGGCCAACTTCAGCCTCAGCCTCTTGGCACTCAACTTGAGGCTAAGACCACTCTCCGCGCCTACAATTTCTTTGTTCAGGATTCCTGGCGCATCAAGCCGTCTATCACTCTTACCTACGGTATCGGCTATGGCTGGCAGACCACGCCTCAGGAACAAAATGGCCAGCAGACCTTCATCGCCAATCACGATGCGGGCGACTCCATCATCAATGGTCTCCAGTACATTCAGGCCAAAGAGACCGCAGCCGAAGCTGGCAATATTTTTAACCCCACTCTTTCCTACATCCCCATCAAAAGTAGCGGTCGGTCCAACGTCTTCAATGTGGACTACGGAGACTGGGCTCCTCGCGCCTCCATCGCCTGGAATCCAAGTTACCGCGACGGCTTCTTGGGCAAAATTGTAGGAGACCGAAAGACCGTTGTACGCGGTGGCTATGGCATCGCCTATGACCGCGTCAACACCGTCCAGAGCGTCATCATTCCGATGCTCGGCGTAGGTTTCGCACAGACGATCAACGTCATGTCTCCCTTGTGCAATGCTAGTGGGCCAGGCGGGACCGGCTGCAATGCCGCCGTAGGCGTTGGTTCAGGTGGCAACCCAGGCTTGGCGAGTTTCCGTGTTGGGGTCGATGGCACGATTCCGACTCCCCCGCTTCCCACGGCGCTTTCTTCGCCCATCATCCCAAGCGCCCCGTTCGGCGAAACTCTAAGCTTCCAGAACGACCCCAACTTCAAGGCTGGCCGAGCCCACATGGTGGATTTCACCGTCCAGCGCAGCTTGTCTGCCCAAATGATCCTGGAGTTCGGCTACGTCGGGCGCTTTGGCCGCCATCTGCCTGGCAGCATCAACTTCAACTCCGCGCCCTACATGTTCAAAGACAAGACCTCCGGTCAAATCTTCGCGCAAGCCTACGACGCAGTGGCGACCCAGCTCCGCGCCGGTGTCAGCCCGCTCCTTCCAAGCGGACTTCCCAACCCTGCCTTCAATAACCAGCCGTGGATTGAAAATCAGTTGCCCGGTCTCGGCGTCGGCTGCGGGCCGAATGGCAACAACATTTCCTCGACCGCTTGCCTCGCTTCGGGCAACGCGGTGAATTTCATCAACAACAATGTCTCGAGCCTGTTCAACACAATCGATATAGACCGGCAATTTGCTCTCGGGTTGCAACCCTACGACAACTTGCAGGTTCTCGATCTCTTCATGCGCGATAGCAACGACCACTCCAACTACAACGCCTTTGTCGTTACTCTCCGCAACAATAATTGGCATGGGCTCGTCTTCGACATGAACTACACACGCTCCAAATCGCTCGACGACGTCGGCGCCGTGCAAAACGCCGCCGAATATCACTCCTCCAGCTACAACTTCAACCTCGACTACGGACCGTCTTTCTTCAACCGGCCCAACGTCTTCAACGCCCTTTTCAACTATGACCTCCCCTTCGGTGGTTCGCACCGCTTCTCCAGCAGCCACGCCTTCGTCAACAAGGTCATCGGTGGGTGGTACACCTCCGGCATCTTGCGCATCAGCAGCGGTATTCCAGAACTCGTCACCGTAAGCGGCTCATCCTCGGTGGCGGCGATATCTTCGGAATAGCCGCTGGCATGTTGCCCACCGTCCCCATCGGCTCCCTTGGTGGCGGCGGCGTGCATGGCGGCGTCTGCAGCACCGGCGCAGGCTCCGCCGGTAACGCCTGCAATAGTGGCACGGGCACTGGCCTCAACTACTTTGCGAATCCCGTCGCTGCGTTTGCTGATTTCCGCCCGACGCTGCTCGCCACGGACACAAACGACGGAAGAAACAGCCCTGTACCCGGTCTCGGCTTCTGGAATTTCGATATGAGCCTCGGCAAATCCACCAACATCACCGAGCGTGTCAAAGTCGTCTTCTCCGCCGACTTCTTCAACCTCTTCAATCACGTCAACTTCCTGGATCCGTCTCTCGACACCACGAATCCCTCGACCTTCGGCGTGATCAACACTCAACTCGTTCCAGCCGACCGCATTCAGGGCTCGCGCTGGATTCAGCTCGGCCTGCGCTTCAGTTTCTAAACAACTCTCCGCCACAAAAGGGAGAGGCGCAAAAACGCCTCTCCCATTTTCATTTGGAATACGGGAGCTCTGCTCCAGCTTTTCAGATTGACACTCAACGAAAGTCGTAGGACGGCCTTCTGAGGTCGTCCACTCTGGTACCCGTGAGGCCCAGTCGGTCTTTTCCAAGAGTCGCCCGCAACCCGAAAATACCGTATCATTACCCTGATTGGGTCATCTAAGACTGTGCAACTCGAAAATACGACCGCAAGGAACCCAACTTGATCCCGCGTTACACCCGCCAGGAAATGGGCCATGTCTGGAACGATGCCAATCGTTTCCAGAAGTGGCTTGACGTCGAATTAGCCGCCACAGAAACCCTGGCAGAAGCCGGCCTCGTCCCAAAAGATGCCGCCGCGACAATTCGCGAACGCGCCAAGGTCAACGTCTCGCACATTCACGAAATCGAAGCCCGCGTAAAGCACGATGTCATCGCCTTCACCATGGACGTCGGCGAATCCATCGGCGATCCCGCCGCCGCCCGCTGGCTCCATTACGGTCTCACTTCCAACGATGTCGTCGACACCGCGCAAGCGTTACAGATTCGCGACGCGTCCCACATCATCGAGCGCGAACTCGTGATTTTCGGCGAAATTCTCGACCTCCGCGCCCATGAATTTCGCAACACTCCGCAAATCGGCCGCACCCACGGCGTTCACGCCGAACCCATCACCTTTGGCCTGAAAATCGCCAACTGGTTCTCGGAAAATCAGCGCAACATTCGCCGTTTCCGCGCCGCCGCTGCCGGCATGGCTGTCGGTAAAATTTCCGGCGCCGTCGGCAACGCCTCGCATCTTGGCCCCGAAATGGAAGAGCGTATCTGCAAAAAGCTCGGCCTCGCCGTCGCCCCTGTCGCTTCTCAAGTCATCCAGCGCGATCGCCACGCGCAGTATCTCAGCTCGCTCGCGCTCATCGCCGCCACTCTCGAAAAAATCGCGCTCGAAATTCGTCATCTCCAGCGTACCGAAGTTCGCGAAGCCGAAGAGCCCTTCAGCGGAGAGCAACGCGGCAGCTCTGCCATGCCTCACAAACGCAATCCCGTCAACTGCGAACAAATCTGCGGACTCGCCCGCGTTGTGCGTTCGAACATGCTCGCCGCCTACGAAGACGTCTCCCTCTGGCACGAGCGCGACATCTCCCATAGCTCCGTCGAGCGCGTCATTCTTCCCGATTCCACCATCCTCGTCGACTACATGCTCGCCAA
>DASXMM010000358.1:0-5866 GCA_036495665.1 Candidatus Acidiferrum sp.
ATCATGAAGTCGCAGCTCGCCCGCGGTGAATTGCGCGCCATCGGGGCCACTACCCTTGACGAATATCGCAAGTACATCGAGAAAGACCCGGCGCTCGAGCGACGTTTTCAACCCGTCCTGGTCACCGAACCGACTGTCGAGGCCACCATCGCCATTTTGCGTGGCTTGAAAGAGCGCTACGAGGTTCATCACGGCGTGCGCATCAAGGACGCCGCAATTCTCGCGGCCGCAACTCTTTCGAACCGCTACATCTCTGATCGCTTTCTCCCCGACAAAGCGATTGACTTGATCGACGAAGCTGCGGCCAGCCTGCGTATGCAAATTGACTCGCTGCCGGTGGAAATCGACGAAATCGAACGGCGTATTATGCAATTAGAGATTGAGCGGCAGTCTCTTCTCAAGGAGACTGACGCGCACTCGAAGGAACGGCGCGCCCAGATTGATAAAGAACTCGCAAAACTGAAAGAAGACTCAAGCGCGCGGAAGGCGCGCTGGCAGGCCGAGAAAGACGCCATCCTGAAAATCCGCAAGCTGAAAGAAAATATCGACCAGCTCAGGACGGAGGAACAGAGGCACGAGCGTGCCGGCGAGCTGGCCAAGGTCGCGGAAATCCGCTACGGCAAGATTGCAGCGGCTGAGCAGGAACTGAAGAAGGCTGAGGAGCGGTTTGCTTCGGTGCAAAAAGATGCGCCGATGTTGAAGGAAGAGGTCGACGAAGAGGATATCGCCAAGCTCGTCAGCAAATGGACGGGAATTCCTGCAGGCCGCCTGATGGAAGGCGAAGTGCAGAAGCTTGTACACATGGAAGAGCGTTTGCGGCAACGCGTAGTTGGCCAAGAGGAAGCGCTGGAGCGCGTCGCGCACGCCGTGCGAAGAAGCCGCGCAGGGTTGTCCGACGCAAAGCGCCCGATCGGCTCTTTCATTTTCCTGGGGCCCACAGGCGTAGGAAAAACCGAACTCGCGCGCGCTCTGGCCGAATTTCTCTTCGACGACGAAAAGCTCATGATTCGCATCGACATGAGCGAATACATGGAAAAGCACAGTGTTTCACGGTTGATCGGTGCGCCTCCTGGGTACGTAGGCTACGAAGAAGGCGGGCAGCTTACCGAGCAGGTGCGCAGGCACCCGTATTCCGTGATTCTATTCGACGAAATTGAAAAAGCGAACCCTGATGTATTCAACGTCCTGCTGCAGATCCTCGAAGACGGTCGGTTGACCGACGGGAAAGGCCGAACCGTAGACTTTCGCAACACCGTAATGGTGATGACCAGCAACGTGGGATCGACAGCGATTTTCGAGCTGTCGAACAAGGACCCGGAACGCGCGCGAAAAGAGGCCATGGAAGCGTTGCGCGCTGCGTTTCGTCCAGAGTTCATCAACCGCATCGACGAGATCGTTATTTTCAATCCGCTGGGCAAAGAACAGCTTGCTAACATCGTCGGGCTGCTGCTCAAGAGCGTTGAGAAGTTGCTGGCGGAACGGCAAATCACCCTGGAACTAACGCCCGTGGCGACTGAATTGCTGCTACGTGAGGGCTACGATCCGGCTTACGGCGCGCGGCCGTTGAGGCGAACGATTCAGCGGCTGATTCAGGATCCGCTCGCTTTGCAGATTCTTGAAGGCAGAGTGCTGCCGGGAGATCACATTCGCGTCGATCGCGACGGGCAAAAGGATGTCATGCGCTTCGAACGCACGAAGGCGAAACAGCCTGCCGCAGCGGCGAGAATCTAACGAAACGGAGCGAGAGATGACGAACTTTTTCTTTTGTTCCGCTCCGCGGGCCGTTCAATTCTCGGCTTTTGATTATTAGTGAAGGGACACACCATGAGAGTTCTGCGGACAAGTTTCTTACTGATAGTGCTGACACTATTTTTGATGGCGGTGGGCTCGTATTTCGGCGGACAAAATGGCATGACCATTGGGCTTGGAATTGCCATCTGCACAAATGCGTTTGCCTATTTTTTTTCCGACAAGATCGCGCTTGCATCAAGCGGCGCACAGCCGGTAACGCGCGAGCAATTGCCACGCCTGTATGCCGTTATGGAGCGCCTCGCGGCGAAGGCCAATATTCCCGTGCCGAAGCTGTACGTTGTGCCCGATGAAGCGCCGAACGCTTTTGCCACTGGAAGAGATCCACGGCACGCGTCGGTCGCCGTCACTCAGGGTTTACTCAATCTGATGAACGACGAGGAATTGGAAGGCGTCATCGCGCATGAACTCTCTCATGTGCGCAACTACGACATATTGATCAGCTCGATCGCGGCGACTCTCGCCGGCGCCATCACGTGGATTGCACATTGGGGTCCGTGGCTCGGTGGCGGAGGTAGCGACGATGAACGCCGCGGCGGCGGAATTGGGGCCGTCCTGCTCATGATCCTCGGCCCGATCGCGGCATTGCTGTTGCAGCTTGGGCTTTCTCGCGAGCGCGAGTATGCCGCGGACGCCACCGGAGCTCGCATGGTTGGCAATCAATTCGGGCTGATTAGCGCACTTCAGAAGCTCGGTACCTACAATCAAAGAATCCCAACGACCGCGATTCCACCCTCGACCTCGGCCTTATGCATCGTAAGGCCCATGTTCGGTGGTGGCGGCCTGTCCTCACTCTTTAGCACACACCCTCCACTCCAAAAGCGGATCGAGGCTTTGCGGGAGATGACAGTCGTCCCGACGCGTTGAAGGAACTTTGAGTGACAGCGCTGACGAATTGTTGTAATGGGCGAGTAATCTTTCCCCAAGCCTCCGGAAGCGACCCTCAGCGTCAGGTTCCCCACTCGGGCAAGCTACTGATAATTCGGCAATTAGAAATTCTGAGCTGCCGCTTGGATTTGGTGAATCAAATGCACTATCTATGTACGAGCCGCATAGGCGGTGGGGGACCGCAGTCATGAGCTGTCGAGACACTATCCATTTGATTTGTTGGTACTTAGAGGGGCGACTATCGCCGCCAGTGGCTAGCGAGATCAAGAGGCACTTGGACTCTTGCTCCGACTGCCATATGGTTTTGGACGCGGCGATGAGCACACTGGATCGCTACTTCACTCCCGTAAAGGGCTCTGACGAAGAACCAGCGCCGCAGGCCGCCTGAAGGAATTCTCCCGTGAACCTCAATACTTACTACAACTTAGGGTAGTAGGCTACCGGTCGTTCCCGCACGTTTTTGTTGATCCACCACCTAAAGTTCCCCGTCCTTGGTTCCTACAATGAAAATCCAGCAAAATTTACAGTAGAAACGCTAATCACGTAATCTTTACGAGTACTAGTACGCTTATTACGTGCTTTGAGCGAGCCGTTCTCCCACTCGAATCCGATGTATCTGCTCGGGTTACGGCCGAAAACCGCAAGATTCCTGCTTTGGCGCGCCGGATGCAGTTTTCCTTGGCCGTAGGGGAAAACCCCGAAGGAGAAGAAGTTTATGAGCGAGTTTCAAGAACCCATTAATCACACCACGACTGGGACGCCACGTTGGGTGGGCTTGGCGGTTGCCGTGTTGGGTGGAGTGTCATTGCTTGGACTCGGTGTCGGCTGGACCGCGCTGAGCCACGCGAATGCCGTCGAGCAATCGGCACAAGCTTCGGCAAAACAGACGAGTGATGCGCTGACGCAACGTCTTGCAAAAGAAGACGAAATCAACCAGGCATTGCAGAGTGACCTCAGAGTCGTCACCGATAAGCTCAACTTGACGCAGGGCGAGCTGATCGCGGCACGCAAGCAGAATAAGAACGCAACGGCTGCCGTGGACCACAAGGTTGATGGCCTCGCATCGTCGGTGAAAGCGGAACTCGCCAATAAGGCGAACTCGGGCGATGTAGACAAGCTGAACGGAGACGTCACGGGCGTAAAGAGCGACCTCGACGCCACCAAGAATAGTATTCAAATGGCTCGCAGCGAGATGGGCACACTCATCGCGCGGAACCATGACGAGATTGACCAGCTTCGCCGCATGGGACAGCGCGACTACTTTGAGTTCACCGTGACGCGCAAGGGTGGCAACCAGAGGGTCGGCTCCATCCAGGTCGAACTGAAAGACACGAACACGAAGAAGAACCAGTACACCATCAACGTGCTCGCGGATGACAAGAGCTTCGAAAAGAAAAACCGTTCAGTGAACGAACCAATCTTCTTCTACACAGGCGGAACTCGCGCAGCGCTCGAGCTAGTCGTCAACAAGGTTTCCAAGACGACGGCGTCGGGCTACCTGAGCATCCCCAAAACCCCAGAGACGGCAGCGGCGAGCAATTCCAGCTCGGGACAATAAAAAAAATCCAACCAGCATCAGCCCTGCAAATCTTTGAAAGTAGAGCACGGCCGGTCCGGAGGGAGAGTGCCAGAGAACTCTCCCTCTTTTTTTGCTCCGGCGCTCGGAACTTGCTCGGCCTGAGACGAACAGGCGGCTGTAGACGCTCGACGCTACTTGTGTCACTCTGGACAACCCGGCTAGGCTTTAAATGCAGCGTTTTTTTTACGGAGGGGGAGCTATGAGATCACGATTTGCGGCAGTTACGGTAGCGGCGCTTTTTGCAGCGGCGTTGACGATGGCTGCGGATGGCAAGTGGACCGGTTACATCTCGGACAGCAACTGCGGTGCGAAGGGCGCAAACGAAAAGGCGGGCGAGTGCACCACGCGTTGTGTGAAAGGCGGCGCCAAATACGTGTTCGTCGATGACGCGGACAAGAAAGTCTACGTTGTGGACGCTCAAGACAAAGTAGCGGCGCATGCAGGCCATCATGTAACAGTGAAGGGCACCGTGGACGGGGACACCCTAAAGCTGGAAAGCATTGAAATGGCAGCGGCCAGCGGTAAATAACATTTTTAATTAGAGCATTCTCAGGCGGGCGGCGCTTAGGCTAGGCCCGTTTTTGTTTTTTGGATCCCTCATTGCTCCCGTTTTGGTTTTTGAAAGAACGCAGGATTCCGCTACGATACTTCCTTACTTATGGCGACGACTCTATTGCACGCTGGCCGGGTGTTGACGCCAACCGCTGAAATTACCGACGCGGGCATTCTGATTCGCGACGGAGTCATCGAGGAGCTTGACGTCCGCGAGGGTATGCGACTGCCCGACGGTGCTCAAGAAATCAAAGCGACGGACAAAATCGCCATCCCGGGCTTCGTGGACGTCCACATCCACGGTGCGGGTGGGCGCGACGTGATGGAAGGCACCGCCGAAGCCCTCGCCGGCGTGACAAAAAAAGTCGCTCGCCACGGCACCACCTCGTTTGTAGCTACGACCGTGACGGCGAGTCCCGATGACACGATTCGCAGCGTGGAAGGAATCGCTCGCTACATTTCGCAACAACACGAAACCGAGGACACTCGCGCGGAAGTGCTGGGTATTCATTTTGAGGGGCCCTTTATCAGTCCCGAGAGGCGCGGAGTGCATCCAGCCGAATGGTTGAGACTGCCGTCGGCGGAACTTCTTGATAAATTTTTGCAGGCGGCTGCGGGGAACGCACAAATTCTAACGCTTGCGCCGGAACTGCTCGGTGCCATGCCATGCATCGACGCGGCGCGAAATGCGGGGATGGTTGTCGCGATGGGCCACACGGACGCCACCTACGAACAGGCACGTGCGGCGATTGCACACGGCGTGCACCATGCCGTGCACGTGTACAACGCCATGCGGCCGTTTTCGCACCGTGACAGCGGCGTGATCGGGGCCGTCTTTACTTCGCCTGAAGTGAGCGCGGAACTCATCGCCGACGGCGTGCATGTGGACGAAACGGCAATGAAGGTACTGCTGCAGGCGAAGGGCCCCGAGCACATGATCCTGATCAGCGACGGCATATCGGCGACGGGGATGCCAGATGGAAAATATATACTCGGGAAGCTGGAAGTGACGATGAGCGGAGGAATCTGCCGCAACTC
>DASXMM010000359.1:0-7743 GCA_036495665.1 Candidatus Acidiferrum sp.
GTCGCAAGCCGCTTGCTGATAATTCTGAACCAGCTTGCGCAGATAATCCTTCAACTGCTTCGCCTGCGCCTGCGTAGCGTTCTTCGAGGCCGCGCCGCGGGCAACATACCAGAAACCGTCCATCGTTTGCGGCGGCGTCAACGCCAGATACGTCTTCCCCAGATTGTAGTTCGTAATCGGCTCATCCGGATTCAGCACGAGGTATGCCTTGTAAAAACCAATCGCGGCGTTGTAATCCTTCTGTACCGACGCCGCCTGCGCGCCGATGCTGTTCAGCGTCATCCGAAATGTTTTCGTCTGCGTTGCCCACGCATCGTCAGCCACGGTGTCCGGCTTCTTTACGTCGTCCAGCGTCTTGAGCGCAGCAACGACCGCATCCTGCGCGGCCTTGGCAAGCGCCGGATCCTTCGCCGCTACCTTGCCCTGTACCGGATCGGCCAGCAGCGTGCTGTAAGCAATGGCGTGCGTATAGTACGCATTAAACCGCGTGGGCGGATCAATCTTGTCACCGAGCGAAGCTAGCTTGTCCGCATTCGTGATGACTTTCGGATAGTCCTTAAGCTGCCCGTAGGCCTGCATATAAAGCGGGTAAATGTAAATGAGCAAAGCAGAGTTCGGATACTTCGAGACAAAATCATCCAGCAACTTCACCTGCTGTGCCGGACTCGTCTCCGCTTTGGCCGCTTGGTAGGCGTTGTACTCCGCCATCGTGTACGGCTGCTTCCCTGCCCCGGCATCCTGCCCTCCGGCCGCCGGCGCTTGTGGCCGCGCCAACGCGCTCGGCCCATTCCCAAGAATCAGACAAAGCGCCGCAGCCATCGCGAGGCCTGCCAATCTGCGTGTTCCACTCATTCCCACTCTCCTCGCCCAGATTTCAAATTCGGATTTACCGTTGCCGGTCTTTCTAGCACTGCCCTGCTGATAATTGCGTGGTGCCAAAACTCGGGAATTATAGGAAAGCCCCTGTCTGTCCGCAAGCTGTCATCACAGGAAGTTTCAAGAATCTCGAAGCATTCTTCGTCCGTCAGTTTCTCTCCGTCTTCCCAAAAGGACCTTCGAGAACCCCAAGCCATGAGGGAACTTCATAGACTCCTGGATGGTAAGATGAGTTTCGCATAAAAAAGGTGGCAAGCGAGAGGAAGAATTCAAATGCGTCAAGAAGCATCCCCAAATTCATCGCCCCACGAAACCGCCCGGCCCGCCGGACCCGCTTATCTCGGGGGAAATGTCGCCCTGGTCACCGGCGGAAGCCGGGGTATCGGTCGAGCCATTGCCCTCCGGCTCGCTAAGCTCGGCGCGAGCGTTGCCATCTGCGGTCGCGATGCAAAGACCCTCGCCGGCACCGAAGCTGCATTAAACGAATATGGCTCGCCGGTCTATTCGCAAACCGCCGATGTCTCCCAGCCCTCCGATGTGACCGCCCTCGTCGACAAGACCCAAGCCACGCTCGGTCCGATCTCCATTCTCGTCAACAATGCAGGCATTGGTCTTTTCGGCCCCGCTCACGAAAAAAGCGAAACCGACTGGGACCGCGTCCTCAACACAAATCTCAAGAGCGTCTTCCTGACGTCTCGCGCCGTGGTCCCTTCGATGATCCATCGTGGCGCAGGCGACATCATTAACATCAGTTCTCTGGCAGGTCGTAACGCTTTTGCCGGCGGTGGTCTCTATTGCGCCTCCAAATGGGGACTCCAGGGCCTGACCGCCTGCATGGCCGAAGATCTTCGCGAGCATGGCATCCGCGTCAGCGTCATCTGCCCCGGGAGCGTAGCCACCGACTTTTCCACGCGCGGGTCCAAAGATCCGGCCAAGGTCCTTTCACCGGAAGATCTAGCTCACGCCGTGGAAATGATCCTCACCCAAAGCCCTCAGAGCTTTCTAAGCGAAATCCATCTCCGCCCCGTTCGCAAGCCCTAGAGTGGGGATCTACGAACTCCGGGGGGCCTTTCCAGTGCCAGCAACCAGGCTAAGATCAGGTGGGCAATTTCTTTCCTCTTGACATTAGTCGTCATAACAACTATATTACCGCCATGCGACGTCGCCCTCCGTCCCAAGCCGCACTCCCCTTGGAGGATCGCGTGTTTATATCTCTTCAAAAGACTGCTGATTCCCTCGGCCTCGAAGCTGAGCAACTGTTCAAGCCTCACGGTCTTACTGGTACCCAGTACAATGTCCTGCGCATTCTCCGCGGCGCCGAACCCGAAGGCCTCGCCTGCAGCGCCATCGCCGAGCGCATGATTTCGCATGACCCGGACATGACGCGCCTCCTCGACCGCATGGAAAAGCGCGGCCTCCTCTCGCGCGCCCGCCAGACAGATGACCGCCGCGTCATCAAAACGCGTATCAGCCCGGCGGGTTTGGCCATTTTGAAGAATCTCGATCAGCCTGTTCGCGAGCTTCACAAGCGTCAGTTCCATCACCTGCCCTCTGCGCGCTTAAAGACTCTCGCCCAGCTGTTGGAGGAAGTCCGCGCTCGCGGACCGGAGTAACGCACCAAGAATCAATTCGACCTGAACGCTACAAACACAAAGGAGGCAACACTCATGGGCCAAGTTTTCTCTCGCATCGCAGTCACCGCTGCACTGGCAGCGGCACTTTCCCTGCCCGCCGCCGCGGCAACTTCCACCTGGCAACTCGATCCCGCGCATTCCTCGGCGCAATTCGCGGTGAAGCACCTCGCCATCTCAACGGTTCGCGGCGCTTTCACCAAGGTGAACGGCACGGTCCAGTTCGATGACAAGGACATTACCAAATCCACCGTCGACGTCACGATTGATGTGACTTCTGTCGACACACGCCAGCCAGACCGCGACAAGGATCTTCGCAGCGATCACTTCTTCGACGCCGACCACTTCTCCACCATCACGTTCAAGTCCAAAAAGGTTGAGCAAGTTGCTCCGGGCAAACTCAAGATCACCGGCGATCTCACAATCCATGGCGCGACAAAGGAAGCGGTTCTCGATGTCGATGGGCCCAGCGCCCCCATTAAAGATCCGTGGGGCAATCAACGCATGGGCATCAGCGCCAGCACGACAATCAATCGCGGCGACTTCTCCGTCGGTGCCAACTATCCTGCCGCGATAATCGGCCAGGATATTTCCATCACCATCGACGCCGAAATGATCCCGAAGAAATAACGCGCCCTCCAAGTCCACGAATCAAAATCCAGAACTCCCAACGGCTCTGCCACCAGGAGTCCAGCCGCGACGGGGGCGAAGCGGAGATCTAGCTTTGCTCCCGCCGTTGCCGAAAGCACGCGACACTACGGTGTCGAGACACGCCAGTGCATCGATAACGCCTTCTCGCTCATCCAATGCATGAGTGCATTAGAGGAAAAAAAGATGCAGAAGCCAGCGCCAACAGACTTGCCAGTCCACGATCTCATTCGCGATCGCTGGAGCCCGCGCGCTTTCGCAGACAAGCCGGTGGAATCCGGGGTCCTCGCGACGCTGTTCGAAGCCGCCCGCTGGGCGCCGTCCAGCAGTAACGAACAGCCGTGGGCGTATCTCGTCGCGCCGAAAGATGACTCGGAGAGCTTTGCCAAAACCCTTTCTGTCCTGGTCGAATTCAACGCCGGCTGGGCCAAAAATGCCGCCGTTCTTTCGCTCGCGGTCTCAAGTCTCAAATTCCAGAGGAGCGGCACGCCAAACCGCAACGCCTTCTATGACACCGGAGCGGCCACCGCGCTCCTCAGTGTCGAAGCGACTGCGCGCGGTCTCGTCGTTCACCAAATGGCTGGCTTTGACCCCGCGAAAGCCAAGCAAGTCTTCGAAATCCCCGAAGACTGGGAGCCCATCGCCGCCCTCGCTATCGGTTATCCCGGCGACCCCGACTCGCTTCCTGAAAAACTTCGCGAACGCGAGATTGCTCCTCGAACACGCAAACCTCTATCCGAATTTGTCATGTCGGGCCGCTGGGGGCATACTTCTACTATCGTCTCTCGTTAGTCGGTTACGAGAATTACAGAGGACCCACCCCGGCCAAAATGCACCGCACCATAGAGTTTCTTCTTCATCACGGCTATGTCGTCCTGCTCGCTTGGGTTTTCGCCGAGCAGTGCGGCGTCCCGGTACCTTCGCTTCCGCTGTTGCTCGCCGCGGGCGCGCTGGCAGGTTCTCACCAGCTGAACATTTTCCCTTCGCTCTTTATCGTCGCGTTCGCCGCCGTTTGCGCGGACTCACTGTGGTATCAGCTCGGCCACCGCAAAGGTATCAAAGTCCTTCAGTTCCTTTGCAAAATTTCGATCGAACCTGATTCCTGTGTTCGCCGCACCGAAGGCGTCTTCTCGAAACAGGGCGCTCGCTCGCTGATCTTTGCCAAATTTCTTCCTGGCCTGAGCACCGTTGCGCCTCCGCTGGCAGGCATTTTTCACATGCGTGCGCGCCGCTTTCTTCTTTTCGACGCCATAGGCTCGCTTCTCTGGGGCGGCACTTTTCTCGGCATCGGTTACATTTTCAGCGGCCAGATTGAACGCATCGCGGAACGCGCCGCGTCTCTCGGCGGCTGGCTCGGAGTTATCCTGGTTGGCCTGCTCGCGAGCTACCTCAGCTACAAATTCATCGCGCGCAAACGCTTCATGCGCGAGCTGCGCATCGCGCGCATCAGCGTGGAAGAATTGAAGGAAAAGATTGACGCCGGCGAGGATCTCGTCATCGTCGATCTTCGCCATTCCATGGATTTCGAAGCCGACCCGGAAACAATTCCAGGCGCCTTCCGCATGGACGCCAAGGAACTGGAGGAGAAAAACGATCTTTTGCCGCGCGATCGCGAAGTCATCCTCTATTGTACTTGACCAAACGAAGCCACCAGCGCCCGTGTGGCGCTCCTCCTCAGAAGGCAAGGCATCACGCGCATCCGCCCTCTCGAAGGCGGCCTGGAAGCCTGGCGCGAACACAACTATCCCGTCTCCAACATCAAACTGACTCAAATTTCCACTCAGGTTTAAACTTACAACGATTCGAGGTTACAGCCGCGGCAATACAATCCCGCTCTGCGCCTGGTACTTCCCCTTTTTATCCTTGTAACTCACTTCGCAATCTTCATCCGACTCAAAGAAAAGCACCTGGCACAGCCCTTCGTTCGCATAAATCTTCGCCGGCAAAGGTGTCGTGTTGCTGATTTCCAGCGTCACAAACCCTTCCCACTCCGGCTCAAAGGGCGTCACGTTTACAATGATCCCGCACCGCGCGTACGTGGACTTCCCCAGACAAATCGTCAAAACATTCCGCGGTATCCGGAAATATTCCACCGACCGCGCAAGCGCAAACGAATTCGGCGGAATCAAACAAGACTCGCCCTTGAACGGCACCAGCGACCTAGGATCGAAATGCTTTGGATCCACAATCGTCGAATTCACGTTCGTAAAAATCTGAAATTCGTCCGCCACGCGGATGTCATAGCCATATGACGAAACCCCATAGCTAATCACGCCTTCGCGCATCTGCCGGTCGGTGAACGGCTCAATCATTTTGTGTTCCAGCGCCATTTTGCGGATCCAGCGGTCTGGCTTAACGGACATCCATTCCTCCTCAATCATTCTTTTGGGCGAGAATTAAAATCCCTAAAAAGCAAGACAGTGTAGTTTACCCATCTCGTCTTGACAACCTGCCGCGCACCCTCTAGCATTTGCTCACGAGCGGGAGGCACGTGTGATTAAGCTGGACATCGTCAATGCGGTTGTGACCAAAACACTCATCAGCCGCACCAAAGCCGAGCAGGCTGTCGAAACCGTTTTCGAGTCTCTCAAGCAAGCTCTCGGCCGTGGCCAGCGCATCGAACTTCGCCGCTTCGGCGTCTTCAGCGTCAAGCCTCGCAAGACCGGCATCGGCCGCAACCCTCGCACTGGCGAAGAAGTCAGCATCCCACCCGGCAAAGCCGTCCGCTTCAAACCAGGTAAAGAACTCCAGGGCATCGAAGCCACCGCGAAGAAGGCGTAGTTCACTCAAGCGGTGCACAGTGTCCGCCGCGAATCGAATTCACTGGAATTTGCGACAAAGCTCAGGTAGCGAGCTTGTGGTCATGGCTCAGGATCGCGTGGACAGTCGCACGCTACACATCTCCCACGATTTTCTTGCTACCATGCCAGGAACGGACCGCCCCAGCGTCAGCCTCGCCGCCAAAAATCTCCGAAGGACAAAATCATTCAGTACCGCCGCGGCGCCCTAGAAATTCTCAGCCGCAAGAAACTCGAAGCCTCCGCCTGCGAATGCTACAAAGTCATCCAGCAATTCAACCGCGTCCTTCAATTCCCGTGATCATCACCAAGTACCGCAAGGCTGGTTCCCTCTCAAATGTCATCTCGAGCATCGCGAGGGATCTGCTTTTGCATTTTGGCAGTCGATCCTTCGTGTCGCACCAAGCGACAAAACATTCCGGCCTAAGCAAACGGAAAGCAACATAGTTCCAAGCCCACCTGCAAAACTTCTATTGGCGCGTAAGCACAAAATCCTGCTCTGCGCCTTGTTGCGGCCTCTTCCAGCGTGCTATCGTCGCCCTAAATCTGGAGGAAGCTCTTGCGACAATCCCTGAGATTGCGAGTCGTTTTGTCCACCGTCTTCGCTATCGCACTCAACGCGCAGCTCGTCCAGGCGCAAGATTCCAACAAAGCTCAAATAGGCTTTTCCTTCGAATCGATGAAAGGAGAACGCTGGCAGACCGACCTGGAATCCTTCAAATCGCGCGCCAACCAGTTAGGGACTGGTGTGATCTCCAGCGACGCCAACGGCGACGACGACCTTCAGCTCCAGCAAGTCAAGGGCATGATTAAAGCCGGCATCAAAGTGCTGGTCTTACTGCCCCACGACACTGTTAAGGCCGGCCGGATGGTCGACGCCGCGAAGGTCGCGAATGTGAAGGTCGTCAGTTATGACCGCCTGGCCCAGAATAGTGATGTCGACCTCTACGTGAGTTTTGACCGGGTCGCCATCGGCAGGATGCAAGCGGAATATCTTGTGAACCATGCGCCCAAAGGAAACTATGTCCTGATCGCGGGCTCTCCAAACGACGAAGGCGCCAAAACTCTCCACGACGAGCAGATGAAGGTCCTCCAGCCATATATCGACCGAGGCGACATTAAGGTAATCGCCGATTCGTATACCAGAGAGTGGCTGTCTTCAGAGGCCTACCTTCACACGCTCGCGGCAATCGATTCTGCCAAGGGCAATATCGCCGCCGTACTCGCTTCTAATGACAGCACAGCCGGAGGCGCCATTCAGGCCCTCCGCGAACACAATCTGGCCGGCAAAGTACTCGTTTCCGGGCAAGATGCGGATTTGCTGAACATCGTCTGCCTCATCCAGGGCACCCAGGCGATGACGGTTTACAAGCCCATCAAGAACCAAGCGGCAAGGGCCGCCGAGGAAGCCGTTCATTTAGCGAGGGGTGAAAAGATAGACGCGGATGGAACGACGAGCAATGGCAAGATAAAGGTGCCAACGATCCTGCTCAAACCCGTGCTCGTAACGAAAGACAATATCAAATCCACTGTCGTCAAAGACGGGTTCCAGACCCTGAAAGACATCAACCAGGCACTGCCCAAGGATCAGCAGATTAATTAGCGAGTCGCTTTATAACGGTGTGATTCCTGCCCGGGAACCTTTTCCGCGTCGTTCGGCAACCAATGAGTTGGGACAGTCAGCAGCAAAGCCCCTCTTGCTCGCGACGTTTACTCAGCCTCAGGTGCGCCTTGTTGCAAGAACGGCTCTTTTGACCATGCTCATGGAGTGAGACTAAGATGAAGAAAAG
>DASXMM010000360.1:0-3739 GCA_036495665.1 Candidatus Acidiferrum sp.
ATTCAGCGAGGGTTCTTGCAGCAGCTCGACCAATTTCTTCCCGCCGCCCTCCGGCTTCGCGATCCCCAACTCGCGCGCCAACTCCACATCGTTGTCCGGCATTTTCTCCAGCCATTCTTTCTCCAGCGGACTCAACGCCACCACATCGTCGTAATAGCCTGGAATCGTCACCCGCCCATTCGCATCCTTCATCGCCGCCAGCAGTTGTGACAACTCCATCGCCGGATTCGGCGCCCAATTTCCATAGTGCCCGCTGTGCAAGGCCCGCACCGGCCCGTACACCGTCACATCCAGCCCGATGTCGCCGCGATTCCCAAAAAAAACAAGCTGCCGCCCCGATTGATGCACCGGCCCATCCGCCGTAATCAAAAGGTCGCCGCCCAGCAGATTTTTGTGCAGCTCCAAAGTGCGCGCGAGGTTCGTCGATCCAGCTTCCTCTTCGCCCTCAAAAATCACTTTCAAATTCACGCCAAGCGGAATCTGCTTCGCGCGCAAAGCGTCGAGCGCCGCCAGCAACGCTACAATCGGCGACTTGTCGTCGGAAGCCGATCGCGCATAAATCCGCCACTCATCTTTGTAGACCGCCGGCACCTTCTCGCTATTTTCCGGAAACGGAATTCGCTTCCCGCCCGCTTCCAACGAGTCGCTTCGCAAAACGGGTTCGAACGGCGTCCCATCCGTCCAGGCCGCCGGATCGACCGGCTGACCATCGTAATGCGCATAAAAAATTACGGTCCGCGTAGCCGCGGGCGCCATCAACTTCCCAAACACCACCGGCCCGCGTCCCGCGATAGGCAGCAAATGCGTCTCGATTCCCCGCGCCTCCAACATCTGCACGAGATGCTCCGCATTTTTTTGAATATTCGGCGTGTCGCTCGCCACATTCGGAATCGCCAGAAACTCTGCCAACTCCCGCACGATGCGATCCTCGTGATCCGTCCGGTAGTCGCGCACTTCCTGCACAACCTGCGCCGCCCCCATGGGAACGGGCTTCTGCGCTAACGCCTGACACGAAAGAAACACGCCAACCAAAACGGCCGTAAGGAATCTCAAAATCGTCTCCTGCAATTCACCAAACGCATTTTGCGGACCATCACGTGCGAACGCCGCCGCCGAAAGCCTCTCATTTTCTCATCTTACCTGTACCAACGGGCAGCCGTCCTTTCGGCCGCCCGACTTTCCTTTTGTGCGGAACCCAATAACACCCGTTTGCGCAAAGTACCAGTGCGCCCGCCTTTTCATTAACCAACACTAAGAATTCGCTTCCTCTCGGAGGTTTTGCACCATCATGAGCCGTCGCATTTTGGCCGCTGCTTTATCTTGCCTTCTTCCAGGCGTTGCGCTGTCCGCGCAAGCTCCTCAGTCTGGCGTCGTCCTGCAAACCGCGAACGCGCGTTTGAACACCAGCGATGCCGCCGTCGGCACCACGATCTTTGACGGCGATCGCATGGAAACCCAGGAAAAAGGCGCTTTGAACCTTCGCTCTGGTCAAGTGCAGCTCACTCTCTCCGAGCAAAGCACTGTTTGGATGAACCACGAAAATCTGATTCTCGCTCCCACGCTTCAGCGCGGCACGGTCACCTTCCGCGACGAAACGGGAACCGGAGTTGAAATCAAGGCCGACGATGTCCTCGTCCGCCCACATTCCCCCGTACTCACCGTCGGCCAGGTCACGATCCAGGATTGTGACGTCCTCGTGACGGCACGCACGCAGTCTCTCGAAGTCACCGCCGGCAAAGAGACCAAAATCCTCGAAGAAGGAAAAACCTATCGCGTCGTGCGTAAGGGCGCCTGCGGAGCAGCTTTGAATCACGCACCTCTTGCAGTTGGCCAGAGCCGCTTCTTCCTTCTCCCCGCTGCATTCGGAATCGGCGTCATAATTTGGGGAGTAACGAAAGGCCTAGAAAGCCCCGACCGCCCGTAATCCTTCTCTTCGTTGCTCTACAATTAGCGGCTAGTCTGGCTCGTGAAATCAACAAGCGCAGTCAATTTCTCTTCAGCCGCACCAGAAGACAAAGCTTTCGCCGCGAGCCGTGCCCCATCCAAGAAACTCAGCGCAACATTCGCTGCCACCAAAGCCCCAGCCGCATTCACAATCACGATGTCGCGCCGCGGCCCCTCTTTGCCCGCAAAAATCTCCCGAATGATGGTGGCATTCTCCGAAGGCGAACCGCCGCGCACTGCTTCCACCGGCGCTCGCGAGACTCCGAACTCTTCCGGCGCGACAGTAAATCGCCGCACCCTCCCGTTTTTGACCTCCGCCACCAAACTCTCTCCCGCCAGCGAAATTTCATCCAGCCCGCCCGCTCCATGAACCACCAGCGCATGCTCGACGCCGAGCTCCGCCAGTGTAGCCGCCACCAAGTCGATCAATTCTGGCGAAGCAACGCCCACAACCTGCGCGCGTGCCCCCGCTGGATTCGTCAACGGCCCAAGTAAATTGAAAACGGTCCGCACGCCAATCTCTTTGCGTGCAGGCGCCGCGTGTCGCGCCGCCGAATGCGCCGCCCTCGCGAACAAAAATCCAAGCCCAATCTCGCGAATCGCCCTGCCGGAGTGTTCGACAGGCAAATCGATCCGCACACCGAGCGCCTCAATCACATCCGCCGACCCGCTTCCCGAGTGCGACGCCCGATTCCCATGTTTCGCCACTCGCGCGCCCGCCGCCGCCGCGACGATCGCGGCCGCCGTCGAAATATTGAACGTCGCAAACCCTTTGCCCCCCGTTCCGCAAGTGTCCACCAGATGTTCAGGCCGCGCTTGGCCGTCCGTAAACACGGGCGCCGCATGTCTCCGCATCACGCTAGCAAATCCCGCTAATTCCTCAACGCGCACTGGCCGCGTATTCATCGCCGCAAGCAGCCGCACGATATCGGGCGTCTCCACCCGCCCGCTGAGCAACTCCTCCATGACTGCTTCGGCCTCTTCGCGCGAGAAAACATGCCCCAAAACGGCATGATCAACCAGCGTTTTTGTCATTTGAATTTGGCTGTAACTTGCCGCAACCTTGCTCCGTTTTATACTTTGCGAGTACACTTTAATGTTTGCGACGACTTCAAAATTCTAACACTACGGACTCCCGATGAAGATTCATGAGTATCAGGCGAAGGCCATTCTCGCGCGTTACGGTGTCACCACCCCCCGCGGCGAAGTCGCCTTTTCCAAGGAAGAAGCTCGCGAAGGCGCCGCTCGGCTCCGCTCCCCGGTGGTTGTCGTCAAAGCGCAAATTCATGCCGGAGGCCGCGGCAAGGCTGGCGGCGTCAAGCTCGCGCATTCTCCCGACGAAGCCGCCGATATCGCGTCGCACATGCTCGGCATCAATCTCGTCACTGCGCAGACCGGCCCCGGCGGCCGCACCGTCAAGCGCGTACTCATCGAAGAAGGCCTCGACATCAAGCGCGAACTTTACCTCAGCATTCTCGTCGACCGCAGCGTCGGCCAGGTCGTCTTTATGGCGAGCGCCTCTGGCGGCATGGACATCGAAGAAGTCGCCAAAACAAATCCCGAAGCCATTATGCGCGAAACGATTCATCCCGCCGTTGGCCTGCAACCTTATCAGGCGCGTAAACTCGTCTTCGGCCTCGGCCTTTCCGGCGACGTCGCGATGAAAGCCGGCCCGTTCCTCCAAGCCCTCTATCGCGCGTTTGTCGACACCGACTCCTCCATGCTCGAAATTAATCCCGCGGTAGTCACCGCCGATGGCCGTCTGGTCGCTCTCGACGCCAAAATGACCTTCGAT